>CAIMWF010000040.1 GCA_903845055.1 uncultured Bacteroidales bacterium
GCCAGGGATATCCTCCTGGACAAGCCCATGCAGGGCGGCATCCTGCTGGGGATCGTAGACCTCGCCAAGCCCTACCTGCTCATCCTGGTCATCCCCCTCGTCCTGAGAAGGAAATGGAAGACCATCGGGTCGTTTGCCGCCACCGGGCTTGCGGGGCTGGGCCTGCCGTTCGTCTATCCCGGGTTCGCGAAGAGCACCGGCATGTATGGCGACTGGATCAGATCTATCATGGCGCACGGAGGGGATTACCCGGGGATGACCTCGCTGGATTATTTCTTCGGCAATCTTGTTCCTTCATGGCCCGCCCGGGGAATCATCGCCATTTTTATTGTTCTCACCGGGCTGGTGGTCATTTTCATCGTGAACAACCTCAAAAAGGAAAAGGATGCGGAAAACCCTGCCGGTATTACCGCCAGGAATTTAACCTTCGAGTGGTTCATGATCCTCGCACTGGTTCCGAACCTGATCAAGACCGACTGGGTGGTCATGCTGCTGAGTGCCCCGCTGATCGCGTACGTCATCTTCACCATCGCAGCGCAAAAACGGTACTGGCTGATCCCGTTGCTGGCCATCCTGCTCTTTTTTTACGGGGCCAATTCCGACGACCTGCTCGGCCGGGCACTTTCGCATAAAATTTTATACGCCGGTCTGATGGGGCTGGGGAATTTCCTGCTGATCCTGATGGCGGTTTACCTCTTCCTCAGCCGGACCGCAAACCGGGAACCGTAATATTTTCAGGCAATCGGCAATCGGCAACAAAAAACGGCACCACTTCATTTGTGCTTTTTTCGCTATTTCGCTACCTCGCTACCTCGCTATTTCCTTTTCCCACCGCCACTCCCCTCCTCACGATCTTCTGCCCGTATTTCCGTCTTACGCGGTCGATGGCCTGGTATAGGTTGACGGCAGATACGTTATCGTCGAACATATTGAGCTGCGGGTTGCCCGAAACAAGGCTGCTGAAACGCACGCCGATGAGGCGGATCAGCATGCGGCGCTGGTAGATGCGGTCGAAAAGGTCCTTCACCACCGGGATCAGCTGATGGTCGAAAGCGGTGTAGGGAATATGCTGCTGCAGGGTGTGGGTGTCGAAGTTCGAATAGCGGATCTTCACCGTCACGCACGAGGTAAGTTTCTGCTGGTCGCGCAATTCGAAGGCGATCTTCTCCACCATCTTCACCAGGGTCTCCTTCATCCGCACGATGTCGATGCTGTCCTGCTCAAAGGTGGTTTCGGTGCTCACCGACCTGGCTTCGTGGTATGGACGTACCGGCGTGATGTCGATGCCATTGGCCTTCTCCCAGATCACGGCACCGTTTTTGCCCAGCACCCTTTCCATCATCTCCACCGGGATGTGACTCAGGGTATCGATGGTCACAATGCCCATGGAGCGGAGCAGGCGGTAGGTCTTCTCCCCGATCATCGGGATCTTGCGGATCGACAGGGGGGCGAGGAAGGGCTGCACCGCATCGCGCCCGATGAACAACTCCCCGTTGGGTTTGGCCTCACCGGTGGCAATCTTTGAAACCGTCTTGTTCACCGACAACCCGAATGAGATCGGCAGCCCCGTGTTGGCGATGATCGCCTTCCTCAACTCCTTGGTCCACTGAACAGTGCCAAAAAACCGGTCCATCCCTGTCACATCGATATAATGCTCGTCGATGGATGCCTTTTCATATACCGGCGCCCGCTCGGCAATGATGTTGGTGACCGTATGCGAATACTTTGAATAGAGCTCCATGTCGCCCCGCACCAGGATGGCGTCGTTGCAAAGCGCCCTGGCCATCTTCATCGGCATGGCCGAATGAATGCCGAACCTGCGCGCTTCATAGCTGCAACTCGCCACCACCCCCCGGTCGGAGGTGCCGCCAATGATCACCGGTTTCCCCACCAGTTCAGGGCGGAGCAGCCGCTCGACGGAAACGAAGAAGGTGTCGAGGTCGAAATGGACGATATTGCGGTTTTGGGTCAGCATAGGCAAGTAGCGAGGTAGCGAGGTAGCGAGGTAGCGAAATAGCGAAATAGCGGGAGTTCGGTTAGATTGAGGGAGTTCTTTTGAGTTTGAGTTTTTTCTTGATGGATGAAAATATTCTCAGGAACTCTTCAGCCTCGCCAAGCAAATCTTTAGCCTGTGCCGCGTTCACAATTCCAACCTCCATGAGAAAGTCAATCCAGAACAACGTTTCATCAATTTCTTCGACTACGATACAGATTTTTGAATAATATTCCGCTTCAGACCTTCCCCTTGTGGCCGAATAGCAATTCGCGGCAACAGACGATGAACACCTTACCAGTTGTTTCAGCGGAATCCTGCTGAGTTCATTCATTTTTACCATGCTCACTCCTTTAAAAACCCTGATCGCAAAATTTCGTGTCCGGGCTCTCATGACCTGGTTAAATTCATTGATATCATACTTTTTCATGTGGCTGCGTTTTACCTGTTTAATCCGGCTTCATGCCAAAAGGTAATACACAAATTCAATTATTTTTTCATTTTTCGCTACTTCACTACCTCGCTACCTTGATATTTTTATATTATCTTTGACGGATTATTAATCATTTTTCCGACTACAATATAATCATTTATTTTAAAACTGTCAAATATGTTTTTCAGCAACAATATAAAATTTCTGCGGAAACGCCGGGGGCGCACGCAGGACGACGTGGCGACGGCCATCAGCATGAAGCGGTCAACGCTCAGCGGGTATGAAAACAATGTCGCCCACCCGGGCCTGGAAGCGCTGATCCTCTTTTCCAATTATTTCAACATCGCCATCGACACCCTCATCAGGACCGACCTCTCTTCGCTTTCCGAAAGCCAGCTGCGGCAGATCGAACGGGGGTACGATGTTTACCTCAAGGGAAGCAACCTCAGGGTGCTGGCCACCACGGTAAATGCCAGCAACGAGGACAACATCGAACTTGTCTCCGAGAAAGCGAAAGCAGGATATACCGGTGGCTTCGCCGACCCCGAATACATCAGCATCCTGCCGACCTTCAGGCTCCCCTTCCTGTCGAGGGAAAAAAAGTACCGGACCTTCCAGGTCAGCGGCGACTCGATGCTGCCGATCCCCGACGGTTCATGGGTGACCGGGGTCTTCATCCAGGACTGGACCACGCTTCGCGACAAGGATGCCTACATCATCCTCACCATGGAAGAGGGCATCGTTTTTAAAGTGGTGGAAAACCGCATCAAGCCCGACGGGAAACTCGTCCTGCATTCGCTCAACCCGCTCTATGAACCTTACGACATCAGGATCAAGGACATCCGCGAGATCTGGCAGTTCGTCCATTACATCAGCCCGAAACTCCCCGAGAACCTCAATTCCGAGAACTATCACCTGGTTGAAACCGTCAGGCAGCTGCGCAACGATATCAGGGCCATCCAGACCCGCCTGAACATCTGACCAGGCCCGGTTCCCGGCTTGCCCGGCCCCGATGAAATTTTTTTACATAAGCGAATAAAAATAATTCCAATTCCCCATTTAATCAATATATTTGTTTACTGTAAGTAAAAACCAAAATCTCCACCCCATGAAAGTTACCATCGTTGGTTCCGGGTACGTCGGATTAGTGACCGGGACCTGTTTCGCAGAAGTCGGGATCGAAGTCACCTGTGTTGACATTGACCAGAAAAAGATCGAAAACCTTAACAATGGAATTATCCCTATTTATGAGCCGGGACTTGAAGAGATGGTCCACCGGAACATGAAAAAGAAGGATCGGCTTCATTTTACCACCAACATTGCCGAAGCCCTCGAAGATTGTGAGGTGGTATTCAGCGCCGTCGGCACTCCTCCCGACGAAGACGGCAGCGCCGACCTGCAGTACGTTGTCAGTGTGGCACGCGATTGCGGCAAGCACATGAAGGATTACCTGCTGATTGTCACCAAAAGCACGGTGCCGGTCGGTACAGCCGAAAAGGTAAGGAAAGCTGTACAGGATGAACTGGATAAAAGAGGCGTAAATATTCCGTTCGATGTTGCATCAAACCCCGAATTCCTCAAGGAAGGTGCAGCCATTGACGATTTTCTCAAACCCGACAGGATCGTGGTCGGCTGCGATTCACCCCGCGCTGAAGAGTTGATGAAGGAACTTTACAAGCCCTTCACCCTGAACGGACACCCTGTCATTTTCATGGACATCACCTCGGCCGAGATGACAAAATATGCCGCCAATTCCATGCTCGCCACGAAGATCAGTTTCATGAACGATGTGGCCAACCTGTGCGAGATCGTCGGCGCCGACATCAACATGGTCAGGAAGGGAATCGGTTCGGACACCCGCATCGGCAACAAGTTCATCTATCCAGGTGTCGGATACGGCGGATCCTGTTTCCCGAAGGATGTCAAAGCTCTGATCCACACTGCAGAGGACTACAATTACAGCCTGCGCGTGCTGAAAGCAGTCGAGGCGGTCAACGACGATCAGAAATCGGTTCTCTTCAATAAATTTGTAAAGCATTACAATGGTGATATCGCAGGGCGGACGGTCGCCATGTGGGGGCTGTCCTTCAAACCCCAGACCGACGACATGCGCGAAGCTCCCTCGCTGGTGATCATCAAAAAACTGCTCGATGCCGGGGTCAAAGTCAAGGCCTACGACCCTGTGTCCATCCATGAAACACAGCGCATCCTGGGTGATGCCATCTACTATGCACCCGACCAGTACGACGCCCTGATCGACGCCGACTGCCTGATGCTGGTCACCGAATGGCCGGAATTCAAATTCCCGAATTTCAACATCGTCAAGAAACTGCTGAAAGACCTGGTGGTCTTCGACGGCAGGAACATTTACGAGATCGCCGGGATGAAACGCAAAGGATTCGCCTACTACTGCATCGGGGTTGACACAACCAGGCAGCCAGTGTAATATTTGCTGACCGGCCCGGATCGGGCTGAAACATTGTTAAAACTGCTCCCGCTGAAGAGGTTGCCATAGAAGTACGATAAAAACGGGCTTTTTTGGCGACCTCTTCAGGAATTATCTAATTTTGTTATTTAAAACCAGGTACCATGATCAGGAAAAAGATTTTAGTCACCGGCGGAGCAGGATTCCTTGGCTCCCATCTTTGTGAAAGGTTGCTCCGGGAAGGCAACGAAGTTGTATGCCTCGACAACTATTTTACCGGTCAGAAGCAAAATGTGGTGCACCTGCTGAGCAACCCGTTTTTTGAACTGGTCCGCCACGATGTGACCATGCCTTTTTTCATCGAGGTCGACGAAATATACAACCTGGCATGCCCGGCCTCGCCGATCCATTACCAGTACAACGCCATCAAAACGGTGAAAACCTCCGTGATGGGCGCCATCAATATGCTCGGCCTTGCCAAACGCATCAAGGCCCGCATCCTGCAGGCATCCACCAGCGAGGTGTACGGCGACCCGGAGGTTCATCCGCAGGTTGAATCGTACTGGGGCCATGTAAACCCCATCGGCATCCGTTCCTGCTATGACGAGGGAAAACGCATCGCCGAAACCCTTTTCGTCAACTACCACCAGCAAAACAATGTCAGGATCAAAATCATGAGGATCTTCAACACCTATGGACCCCGCATGCACCCGAACGACGGCCGCGTGGTGTCAAACTTCATCGTACAGGCGCTGAAGGGACAGGATATCACCATGTACGGCGATGGTTTGCAGTCACGGAGTTTCTGTTACGTGGACGATCTCCTGGAGGGGATGATCCGCCTGATGAACTCAAGGGAGGACTTTACCGGCCCGGTCAACATCGGCAATCCCAATGAATTCACCATGCTCGAACTGGCTGAAAAGGTAATCCGTTTCACCGGCTCAAAATCAAAGATCATCCACATGCCGCTGCCTGCTGATGATCCCACACAACGCCAGCCGGATATCACCCTGGCCCGAAAAGAGCTGGGATGGGAGCCGAAGATCATGCTGGACGAAGGCCTTGTCAAAACAATCGATTATTTCAGGTCGATCGTCTGATGAACCAACCCGATCCGTTTATGAACATTCTTGTTACCGGTTCCAACGGCCAGCTTGGAAGCGAACTGCGAATGCTGGCACCCTCCTTTCCCAGGATACGCTTCATTTTTACCGATGTGGCCGAACTGGACATTACCAGCGAAACGGCCATCGGCATCATGATGTCCGAAGCCAGGCCTGCCGTGGTCATCAACTGCGCGGCCTATACCGCGGTTGACAGGGCGGAATCTGACGCGAAAACCGCCTTCCTGATCAATGCTACCGCCGCCGGCAACCTTGCCGTGGCTGCTGCAAAACACAAGGCATTGCTCATCCATGTTTCCACCGACTACGTTTTTGACGGGAAAAGCTACACCCCCTACCGTGAAGATGACCCGGCAAGCCCGGTCTCGGTGTATGCCCGGAGCAAACATGCCGGTGAACTGCTGGTCCATTCCATGGCTTCGGATGCGGTTATCCTGAGAACCTCCTGGCTCTATTCGGAATTCGGTCATAATTTCATCAAGACGGTCATGAAACTGGGGAGGGAACGCGGGGAGATGAAGATCGTATTTGATCAGACCGGCTCGCCCACCTATGCACGCGACCTTGCGAAAGTCATCCTGGAGATCGCCCTCCGCAGCAACGAGGTGAAGGGTGTTGAGGTATTCCATTATTCGAACGAGGGGGTGGCCAGCTGGTACGATTTGGCGCAGGCCATTGCCGGTTTCGCAGGGATTGAATGTAAAATCCACCCAATCCTGACAAGCGAATATCCACTGCCCGCAGTAAGACCTTTTTACAGTGTCTTTAACAAATCAAAGATCAGGGAGCGGTTCGGGCTTACAATCCCTTACTGGCGCGACAGCCTCAGGGAATGCATGGTCAGGATCGCCTTGCCCGGACGGTGACCAGTCACGCAATACATGATGCGTGATATGCGTTAAATGATACCCTGTCCGTATTCAGATTAATTGATAACCAAAATACAAAAATACCCATGGAAACAGATGGTTCGGTATTAATCCGCGCACAGCAATGGCTCAAAGGAAATTTTGACGAAGAAACCAGGAAGGCAGTAGGAAAACTGATCGATACAAACCCTGCAGAACTGACGGATTCATTTTACCGCGACCTCGAATTCGGGACCGGGGGTCTCCGGGGGATCATGGGCGTGGGTACAAACCGGATGAACAAATACACCGTGGGCATGGCCACCCAGGGCCTGGCCAATTACCTGAAAATGATGTTCCCCGATCTCCATCCTGTAAAAATGGCCATCTCGCACGACAGCCGCAACAACAGCAAATTTTTTGCCCGGATCGTTGCGGAGGTGCTCTCGGCAAACGGTTTCAGGGTTTACCTGTTCGATGACCTCAGGCCGACGCCAGAGCTTTCTTTTGCCATCAGGCAACTGGGATGCCAGAGTGGCGTCATGGTTACCGCCTCGCACAACCCGAAGGAATACAACGGCTACAAGGCATACTGGGTCGACGGGGCGCAGATGGTTGCGCCTCATGATGAAAACGTGATCAGCGAAGTACAGAAAATCACCACGATCGACGATGTCAAATGGACCGGTATTCCCGCGAATATCGTCAGTATCGGGGAGGAGATCGACCGGTTGTACCTGGACCGGGTTGTAGCGCTGTCGCTTTCTCCCGAAGTCATCCGGCGTCAGAAAAACCTGAAGATCGTTTATACGCCGCTTCACGGGTGCGGCAGGAAACTTGTTCCCGACGTCCTTGCGAGGTTTGGGTTTGAAAATATCCACATGGTTCCCGAACAGGCCATCGCCGACGGCAATTTCCCGACCGTTCATTCACCGAACCCCGAGGAACATGATGCGCTCGACATGGCCATCAACCTGGCAGAGAAACTCCATGCCGACCTGGTCATGGCCACCGATCCCGACGCTGATCGCGTAGGTATCGCCATCAGGGACCGGCATCAGCGGATGATCCTTCTGAACGGAAACCAGACCGCTGCCATCCTTTTCTACTACATCCTGAACAGGTGGAAGGGATTGGGAAAAATGAAAGGCAACGAGTTTATTGTTTCAACCATCGTAACGACCAAACTTCTCTCTGAAATTGCATCCTCTTTCGGGGTGAAATACTTTGAATGCCTTACCGGCTTCAAATATATCGCCGACGTAATCAGACAGCATGAAGGTACCCTGGAGTTCATCGTCGGGGGCGAAGAGAGCTACGGATACCTGATCGGCGATTTCGTCCGCGACAAAGACGCCGTCAGCGCCTGCGCCATGATTGCCGAAACTGCGGCATGGATGGCCGACCAGGGAAAAACGCTGTTTGACCTGCTCCTCGAAATATACCGTGAATACGGATTCTTCAAGGAGGGACTGATCTCTGTTACGCGGAAAGGGAAATCCGGCGCCGAAGAGATACAGCAGATGATGGTGGATTACAGGAACTCCCCGCCCCTATCGATCAACAATTCACGCGTGGTTCGGATCAATGATTTCCTCCTGCAGAAAACAACCGAGGTTTCCACGGGTATACAAATACCGGTCAACCTGCCAAAATCGAATGTCCTCCAGTTTATCCTCGATGACGGAAGCATTGTCAGTGTCCGCCCTTCGGGAACCGAGCCCAAGATCAAGTTCTATTTCGGGGTTCGGGAAAGGCTGTCGGGCAGCGACGATTTTGAACCATGTGAAAAACGCCTTGATCAGAAAATTTCCGACATCATTGCTTCAATGAAGCTCAGATAAATGTTCGCCCACCGGCCGGTTCCCTGGTTTTTTCCGAATTCAACCCTGCTGGTTTCCAGGATTACCTGCGGCATCTTTGCCCTGGCATTGCTGTTACCGGCTCCGGGCCGCGGCGATCCTCCCCCCATGCGGAAGGAAAAAAACCCGCACCACGGGGCCGATACAGTTTTTGTTTGCAAAGGGTTGTACATCCTGACGATGAGTCTCATGGTCAAGGTTCCCCGCGACACAAGTTATGTCATTCATCATCCTACCGGCAATATCTACGACTCTTCCGGCTACCGGAAATCGAAGGTTTTTTATGATACCGTGTATAATAAGTTCAACCGGTCGGCGATCACAAAACTGATTTACCCGCTTGCCTTTCATGAACCGAAACAATCAAACCTGCCGGATACGGTCCAGGTTATGAAAGGAACTTCACCTTTTGAGGTTGCAAAAGGCAAAATCATCCGGAATATCCGCATTGAAGTGCTATCCCCTTTCGGGACAAGCATATACGACACCTGCAGCTACGCGCAGACGACCGCAGGAAAAGCCCTGAACAGCGTTCACCGCAACACCCGGCAATTCATCGTACGACGAAACCTGCTCTTTAAAAAAGGTGACCGGGTAAATCCCGGCCTGCTCGCCGACAATGAGCGTATCCTGAAGGAGATCAACGCAGTTGACAATGCCCGCATCATTGTCACGCCCACCGGCCCTGGGAGCGATTCGGCCGACCTGGTGGTCCTTGTAAAGGATGTATGGACCATCGGGCTGGACGTACCGTTCATCTCATCAGAAAAGATTGGCCTGCGTATCTTCGATGCAAACTTCCTGGGCCTGAGCGACCGGATCACCGCCAAGATGTCGGTGAATCCCTACCGGGCACCCCTTTACCGCCTGGATGGATTGACCTACACGCATCCCAACATTGGCGGTTCCTTTATCAATGCAACCCTCGATTATACGCGAAGCGACCCGGGTGAACAGAACCTCTCTGCAACCTTTGACCGCGCGTTCTATACCAACCAGACCCGGTGGGCCGGGGGCCTTGTGATCGCCTGGAGAGAGGAAGTCAATGAAATTAAAAATTCAAAGCCCGACATTGCATACTCCGGCAATGAATCGCTATGGCTGGGATTGGCCTCCCTCCTCAACGGACCATCGGCGACTTCGCGCGCAGTAGTTACTGCCGGCATTTCCCGGAACGAATTTTCATCACGTCCCTATGTCTCCATCGATTCGAACCGGAATTATTACAACCACCTGCAGTTTCTTTCTGCCTTGTCCCTTTCAAAAAACAACTATTACCTGACCGACTTCCTTTTTGATTTCGGGAAAACGGAAAACCTGCCTTACGGGCACCTTTTCCAGGTGACAGGGGGGTACGACAAAACCGATTATTATGCGCGCATTTATGCCGGGGCGGTCATTTCCGGGGGGAATTTTTTCAACAGGGTCGGGTATCTCGAAGCCTATGCCAGGTTCGGCGGTTTTCTTGATGCCTCCAGGGTTGAAGACGCGGTGATCAAATTCAACCTGAGTTATTTTACACCGCTGATCAAGACAAGCGAAAGGGGCTACAAATACAGGTGTTTTTTCCTGGCCGATTATCGCCATGTTTTCAACCAGCGCTCCAACAACCGAGACTATTACAACGCAAACCTGATTTTCAACATCGATAAGATCAACAACCCCGCGGAATTCAGGGGAGCAAATTTCATTTCGGTGCGAACGGCTATGAAATGCTTTACCCCTTGGTATTTCTATGGGTTCCGTTTTGCCCTGACCGCCGATCTCCAGTCGGGGCTGGTTTCTCAAAAAGATGAACCCCTGGTACATGCATCCCTTTTCTCTGGCATCGGCGTTGGTATTGTCATCAAAAATGATAACCTGGTATTTCCTGCCCTCTCCATTTCAGGATACTATTATCCCTCATCAGCCTGGGATATAAGCGAGTTCCAGTTTGTGATCAATTCGAGGATGAACGTGGCATTTTACAATTTCAACGTCAGCGCCCCCTATGAAGAATCGCTGGGGAATTGAAATCCGGGAAAGAAAATGTAGCTTTACACCGTGAAATGTTTAAACGAGATATCATGACCGAACCCATCCATCCTGCCGGGGAAGACCCTGTCTATTCTAGGAAAGTACTTGAAATGCTTACTGTTGCCAATGAATACTGTCTTTTCCTTGAAAAGGCCGAGGCCTATTCCGCCGAGGAACTACTGAACTTCCTGCAGAAAATATCGCCCCTGATCTACCTGAAAGGGAGTCTGCTCCCGGAGACCGGCGTGGAGGACGAGGATGCAACCGAACACTACGTTAGCGAAGAACAGTGGGAGCACCTTTTCAACCTGCTTCACAACAAGTTCGGCGACCGGGACCTGTTTTTCTTTGTCGACCGGCAGGAGAAAAGCCACAACGATCCGGTCAAAGGAAGCCTTGCCGAATGTTTTACCGACATATACCAGGATCTTAAGGATTTCCTGTTGTTATACCAGAATCCACTCAAATCGTTCAAGGCGAATGCGGTCAGGGATTGCAAGCGCCTGTTTGAATCACGTTTCGGCTACAAACTCACCGTTGTGCAACCCGTAATCCATTGCCTCCTGTTTCCGGGTGAAACGAATGATTACAATTTTTAAACACTTAACCCTAACTTCCCTATATTTGTAACAAATACTTCATATCATGATCAACCGCCAGGACTTCAATGATTTTTACAGTGAAATGGAACCGGAGAAAGTTGTCATGACCATCAACGATTACCTTGCTGCCTATGATGAGTACATTGTTGAAATTCGCAGGAATGTTGAAAAGAAGGATTTTGAACGTCTGAAATACTATTCACACAAACTGGCCGGTGTTATCGGTTTCTTTTGGGATCCCGACAGCCATGGAGCTGCGCAGCGGTTTGAACAGATGGCCACGGATAAAACCGAGGCAGGTCTGAACGAAAGGTATGAAGATCTTGTAAAGAAGTCCTTGTTGCTCAACAAGGAATTACTGGAGATCAAGAAAGAATATTTATCATAAAACCATGATAACATGATAGATCGTAAATTACTAAACGATCATTTCCTTGGTGATAACGATTTTATCGTTACCCTCATCGACCAGTATTTTCCCGCCTATGATGATTACATGGGAAAAATCAGGGCTGATCTTGAATCGCGAAACTTTGAATCACTTGCATTTTTCGCACACAAACTGAAAGGCCTCATCGTTCTCTTCTGGGACCCCGTTGCAACCGAAATAGCCGAAAGATTTGTCAGGATGGCCAAGGACAAATCAGAAACAGGGCTGGAAAATACCTTTAATGAGCTGGAGACAAAATCCATCGCTCTTAATGAAGAGATCAGGCTGCTAAAGCAGGAGTTTACTTCCTGACGTGTTTATCAAGTCGGTTGAGCCCTTCGATCGCCTTGTCGTAGTTGACCTCGATCTTGAGCGATGCCTGGTAATCCTCATACGCTTTCCTGTAATTACCCGACAATTCATAAGCGTACCCCCGGTTGAAATAGGCCTGGTAATAGGCCGGATCCTTTTTCAGCGACTCGGTGAAGTAATGCTGCGCCTTTGCAAAATCCTTGATATAGACAAGGTAAATATAACCGATGTTGTAGGAAGCCTCCCTGAAGGCTGTATCAAAACGCGACAATGCCTGGTACGATTCAATAGCAAGATCGTACCGGCCGGTTTCCTGGTAAAACAATCCGAGCATGTACATGGCTTCACGGCTGTGGGGCCTGATATTCAGCGCATTTTTAAGATAAAGCACGGCCATCGGATCTTTTCTCATGGAATAAAGTTCGCCTAACTGCACATATGCCTCATAGTATTTCTGGTTCTTGTCAACCGCCTGCATCAGGTCGCCAACGGCATGAATGGTATCGCCCTGTTCGAGGAGCGCGACAGCCCTCGTAAAATAGGCCGAAGCATTGCCGTTGTCTATCGCAAGAAGCTGTTTTACCGTTTCGTAGCAATTCCTATAGTCCTTGACGATCAGGTACAGCTTGGCCAGTTTTAACAAGGCTTCCTTGTCTTCCGCGTTGATTTCGACAGCCTTTTTCAGGGCGTCACGGCTTCCATCGGGTTTACCCATCAGGAGATAGATGTCGGAAAGGGTTGTATAATAAACCGATTTCTTTGCATCAAGTGAAATCGCCCTGTTCACATCGGTGAGCGCCCTGTCAAACTGGTGATCGGTCAGATAGCATTTGGCACGCTGGTTGTAGAGCTCAGGATTTTTTAAATCCTGCTGGATCTGCTGGGAAAGGTTTTCAATCTTTACCATCGTCGAATCAGCCCCGGCCGAAGCCTTCCGGGAGGCCCCTCCCCCGTCCCTGTGACAGGAACAGAATGAAATCAGGATCAGAAAAGTAAAAATGATTCTGTTTTTCATGCTGCTAATTATGAGGATTTAACACTGCCATGATCTTGCCTTCCAGTTCATCTGCAAGTTCAAGATTGTCCTGCAGTATCTTCTTCACGGCGTCACGTCCCTGGCCCAACTTTGTATCACCGTAGCTGAACCACGACCCGCTCTTCTTGATGATGTTGAGTTCGGTGGCGAGATCGATAATCTCAAAGGGTTTGGAAATTCCTTCACCAAAAATGATGTCGAACTCCGCCTTGCGGAAAGGGGGGGCCACCTTGTTTTTTACCACTTTTACCTTTACATGGTTCCCAACGATCTCTTCGCCTTCTTTCAACTGGGTCTGCTTCCGAATGTCAAGCCGGACCGATGCATAGAACTTCAGCGCATTGCCGCCCGTCGTGGTCTCGGGATTGCCGAACATCACGCCGATTTTTTCACGGAGCTGATTGATAAATATGCAACAGGTGGATGTTTTGCTGATGGTCGAAGTGAGCTTCCTCAGCGCCTGCGACATCAGCCTCGCCTGCAAACCCATTTTCGAATCGCCCATCTCGCCTTCGATCTCACTTTTCGGTGTCAGGGCCGCCACCGAGTCGATGACAATGATATCGATCGCCCCTGAACGGATCAGGTTTTCGGTAATCTCCAGCGCCTGCTCCCCGTTGTCGGGTTGCGAAACCAGCAGGTTCTCGACATCAACGCCCAGCTTTTGTGCATAAAAACGGTCAAAGGCATGCTCGGCATCGATAAACGCCGCAATGCCGCCCAGTTTTTGAGCCTCCGCAATGGCGTGCAGCGCCAGCGTTGTTTTCCCCGACGACTCGGGTCCGTATATTTCTATGACTCGCCCTTTGGGCAGTCCACCAATTCCCAAGGCCGCATTGAGCCCGATTGACCCGGTCGAGATTACCTCAACCGCCTCTATGGCACTGTCTCCCAACCTCATGACCGTTCCCTTGCCATAGGTCTTTTCCAGCTTATCCAGCGTAAGCTGTAAAGCCTTTACCTTTTCTTTGTTTACTTCGTTTGCCATTGTTGTTTCCTCCCCTTTTTATGAGACGCATGCGATGCGTCTTTACGTTGAGACGCACTGTGGTGCGCCTTTACTCCTGTCGGGACGCACTGCGGTGCGTCCATGCTCAGAGGCTGAGGCCCGGGGCCTGCAGGATCTGCGCAGTGTGATTTTTCGTGTCCACCTTCTCAAAGATGTGCAGGATGCGACCATCTTCCCCGATGATAAAGGTCATCCGAAGGATTCCCTCATATTCTTTACCATAAAGTTTCTTTTTACCCCACACGCCATAATCATTGATGATCTTTTTTGCTTTATCGGGTATGAGGGCAAAAGGTAATACGTATTTTTCAGAAAAATTTTTATGCGATTTTTCATCGTCTGCGCTGACACCGATGATATTAAACCCTTTCTCCATGAGAACCTGGTAGTTATCCCTTAGATTGCACGCTTCTGCCGTGCAGCCGGGGGTGTTGTCCTTTGGATAAAAATAGAGGATGACTGTGCTTCCCCTGAAGGACGCCAGGGAAATTTCATTTCCGTGCTGATCAATTCCCCGGATTTCGGGTGCCTGATCTCCAACTTTTAACTGTGCCATATTCAGTTCCAGGATTACAGATTTTCATGCGGCTTACAACCTTCAAAATTAGAAATTAATGGCTGAAGAGCACCCTATTCCATTGTTGAGTTATCAACAACTTTATGTTGCCTGATCCGTCAGGAAATATTTGCAGAAGGCGCTGATCCCGCATTCATGGCACTTTGGTTTACGGGCAGTGCATACGTACCTGCCGTGCAGGATTAGCCAGTGATGAGCGATGGAGCGCAGGTTTTCGGGTATGTGAGCGATTAGTTGCGCCTCTGTCTGTAAAGGATTTTTGGCGCCGGTTGTGAGACCGATCCTGGCAGCCACGCGGAACACATGGGTATCGACGGCAATGACTGGTTTGTCGTAGATCACGGAAGCAAGAACATTGGCCGTTTTCCGGCCGATCCCGGGGATATTCTGGAGTTCGCCGATATCCGAAGGCAGCACACCTCCGTATACCGTTACCACTGTTTTTGCCATACCGACCAGGCTCCTGGTTTTGTTGTTCGGGTATGTGCAACTTCTGATCAGGTTAAAAACATCGGCAGGATCAGCCCCTGCAAGCGATACGACATCGGGAAAACGCCTGAAAAACGGAGGGGTTATGATGTTCACCCGCTTGTCGGTGCATTGTGCCGAAAGGATGACGGCAACCGTCAGTTCGTAGGGATCGGTATAGACCAGTTCTGTTTCAGCTGTGGGACTGTGTTCCAGGAAATAGCCGAGGACCTTCCTGAACCTTTCTTCTTTTCGCATGGGAAAGAGTTTGGGCAAAATTGCAAAAAAACCGGGATTAATCCACTAATTTTGTCTGCCGGATGCCTCCCTGACAGCAGGAAATCCGTTAACCATTCGCTCTATGGCTCAAAACCAGTATGATCTCATCATCGCCGGTGCCGGACCGGCCGGGTGCACCCTCGCCCTGAACCTTTCGGGCCGGGGATTGCGCATTGCGGTGATCGAAAAGGATGTTTTTCCCAGGCACAAGATCTGCGGCGATGCCCTGAGCGGCAAAGTGCTCAATGTTCTCAAAAGAATGCCGGGCGGGGTTTATGCTGATTTCCTGCGCGATGCCGGCAAAGTCGCATCTTGGGGCATCCGGTTTACAGCACCGAACGGCCACGGGCTTGATGTTCCGTTCGTTCAGGAAAGGGCTCCCGGGACACCCCCGCCGGGATATGTTTGCAGGCGGGAGGATTTTGACAATTTTTTATTTCAGAGGCTGAAATTGTGCAGTGACATCGATATTTTCGAAGGAGAAAAAGTCACCGGTCTTGCCTTCACCCCCGACGCCGCCCTTGTGGAAACCGGCATCCGCGCGCTCACCGGGAAAATTGTAGCCGGGGCCGACGGCGTCCATTCGGTGATCCGGAAAATGACGATCGGGGACCCTCCCGACAAGCGGCATTTCTGCGTCGGGATTCGCGCCTATTATAAAAACGTGACGGGTCTCCATCCCGACAACTTCATCGAACTCATCTTCCTCAAAGAATTGCTTCCGGGGTACTTCTGGATATTTCCCTCAACCGGGGGGCTGGTCAATGCGGGTTTCGGAATGATGCACGAACAGGTGGTAAAACTGGGGGAAAACCTTAACCAGGTTTTGAACCGTCTGGTAAGCTCACATCCCTTGATCGCCCCAAGGTTCAGGAATGCGGAAATTTCCGGCAGGGCCGAGGCCCATTCCCTGCCCCTGGCCTCCTTTCATCCCAAACGTTCGGGCGACCGGTTCCTGCTGCTTGGCGATGCCGCCTTCATGGTGGATCCATTCAGCGGCGAGGGGATCGGCAATGCCATGGGGACAGGTGAAATTGCAGCCTCGGTTCTTGAAAATTGCTTCAGAATCAATGATTTTTCGGCCGGGGAACTTCTCAAATTCGAAGCCGGGATCGGGCGCAGGTTTTCACAGGAGTTCAGAACCACATCGGTCATGCAACGGCTGGCAGGGTCACCCTTTCTTTTCAACCTGGTGGTTGACAAGGCACGAAAAAATAAAAACCTGCGCGATCTGCTTACGTCGATGTTTACCAATGAAGATATGAAGGAAAAACTTACCCGGCCGGGGTTCTATGCGGGTTTACTCTTCAAATAGGAGGAGGGAGGCCGGTTATTTGTCACGCAGGATGGTGACAGAACCTTTGAAAAGGTCATCACCATACTGACCCTTGCACTGGAGAATGTAAAAATAGGTCCCGTCGGAAAGGTTTGAGCAATCCCATTCCTCGCTCTTGAAATTTGTCTTGTTGAAGACCTTTTTTCCCCACCGGTTGAAAACGATCAGTTCATTGGACAGGTATGCGTCCCGGAAATCTTTCAGGGGCAACCCCATGATCTGGACCTGGAAGGAGTCGTTTTTTTTGTCGCCGTTTGGCGTCAGGACATTGCCGATCTGCAATTCGACCACATTTACCTTCAATTGGTGCGTGATGGTCGTATCGCAGCCGTTCAGGTCGGTAAAGTTAAGACTGACAATAAACAGCCCGGTTCTTTTATAGGTATGCCCGGCCGGGTTGAGGTTCGTGACTTTGGTGGTATCCCCGAAATCCCAGGTCCAGTTTGTAAGGTGTTTCTTCATCGAATCGGGAAAAACAACCTGGATATTCGGGTTTGTAAGGTATATTACGGTATCCTTGGGCAGGATGTCGAAATCGATTTTGGGCGATTTGAGTACATCCACGAAATAGGCGGTGTCGATGGTACATTGAACCGAGTCGGTGACCAGAAGGTGCGAGCGGCCGTGACACAATCCGAAAACCAGGGTATCCTGGGAGAACCCGCCGTTCCAGTTATAGGTGTAGGGAGGGTAAATCTTACTCCTGGTACCGCCCGAAACAAGCACCTTGAATTGTCCCTTGCAATCTTTGATACACCCCAGGCTGTTATAGCGGTAAAGGGTGTCGATATTCATTTTCGGATGCATTTTCAGCAGCGCCTGGTTGCTGGTATCCGTCATCCCCCCGGCTGTAACGATGCACCGGTAAATCCCTGCGGAACTTCCTTTCACCCTGAGGATTTTATACACTGAATCCGCCGCCCCGGCGATGTCGATGAAATTCCACTGCCAGCGATAGGCAATGGCAGCACCCCCCGCTCCCGTTACAAGTGTTGTGAAAATAATGCTGTCGCCGTAACATGCGGTGGTGTCTGCCGGTTTGATGGTGACGGACACCTGTCCAAGGACGGTGATGCTTGCAAAAATGGATAAAATGATCAGGAGATGTTTCATCTGGGTGTAATACTGCAGCAAAAATAAGAATTTCTTTGATTCAGGCCACGATAAAGATCAAACGCTCAAAGCCGGTCAATTAGTATGGTCAGAACTGATTGTTTGAAATCATGATGAGGGTGCAGGCATGTACTACCTCGATCCCCGCCGCCTCGAGGATGCCGGCAAATTCGGGAGACTCGGTACCGGGATTGAAGATCACCCTGCTGGGTTTCAGCCCCAGGATGTAGTCGTAATAGGCGGGTAGGTTCTTCGGCCCGATGTACAGGGTGACCGTGTGTATGTCTTCGAATTTCGGAAAAGGTTTTTCAATCCTTACCCCGCTGATCTCCCCTTCACGCAACCCCACAGCTACAACAGGCACATTGCTGTATTTCAGTTTCCTGACAGCCATGTAGGCAAAACGTTCCGGGTTCGTGGTGGCACCCAGGACCAGGGTCTTTTTTTTCACGTGTTAATTAATTCACAGACATCTGCAAAAATAGGTAAAAACAGTCAAAACGACTGAAATTTATCGCTGTTAATGACAAAATTTCATTAAAAAACAACAAAGTTTCCATTGGCAAAAATATTGCGGGCAACCAGCCACATGTATGATACCTAAAAATCGTAAATCGTAAATCGTAAATAATTCATATGAACCTCAACAATTTCACCATCAAGGCCCGGGATGCCGTAAGCAGGGCGCAGGAGATTGCGGCAGCCGGCGGCAACCAGGCAGTTGAGAACATCCACCTGTTAGAGGGTATCCTTAAAGCCGATGACCAGGTTGTACCCTTCCTGCTAAAAAAGCTAAACGTAAACTCTGAAATATTCGCGGCGGCCGTTGATAAAATGACAACCGCGCTTCCCAGTGTGAGCGGTGGTGAACAGTTCCTGTCGCCGGATGTTTCATTGGCGCTGCAGAAAGCCGCAGATCATTCGCGTGCGATGAAGGACGAATTCGTCACCATCGAGCACCTTCTGCTCGGCATCCTGTCGGGAAACGACCCGGCTGCACGATTGCTGCGTGACAACGGCGTCAGCGAAAAAAACCTGAAGGAGGCCATCCGGCAGCTGCGCCAGGGTGGCGTCGTTACGAGCGCAGAGGCTGAAAACACCTACCAGTCGCTGGGGAGGTATGCCAGGAACC
This sequence comes from uncultured Bacteroidales bacterium, assembly GCA_903845055.1. Taxonomy (GTDB): domain Bacteria; phylum Bacteroidota; class Bacteroidia; order Bacteroidales; family FEN-979; genus CAIVAT01. Next base: position 18,999 of record CAIMWF010000040.1, read on the forward strand.
TCAACGACCTGGCCCGGGACGGGAAACTCGACCCGGTCATCGGCCGCGACAGCGAGATCAGGAGGATCCTGCAGATCATCTCGCGAAGGACAAAGAACAACCCCATCCTGATCGGTGAACCGGGAGTGGGTAAAACGGCGATCGCCGAAGGACTGGCGCACCTTATCATCGATGGCGACGTTCCTGAAAACCTGAAAAGCAAGCAGATCCATTCACTCGACATGGGGGCGCTGGTTGCCGGTGCCAAGTATAAGGGAGAATTCGAGGAACGACTTAAAAGTGTGGTGAAGGAGGTCATTGCGTCCGACGGGGAGGTCATTCTCTTCATTGATGAGATACATACCCTGGTGTGTGCCGGCGGGGGTGAAGGAGCCATGGACGCTGCTAATATCCTGAAACCGGCGCTGGCCCGTGGCGACCTGCACGCGGTCGGAGCCACGACCCTGAAGGAATACCAGAAATATTTCGAGAAGGACAAGGCGCTGGAACGGAGGTTTCAGCCGGTGATGGTGGATGAACCCGGCACAGCGGATGCTGTTTCAATTCTCCGGGGACTGAAAGAGCGGTATGAAACCTACCATCATGTCAGGATCAAGGATGAAGCGATCATTGCCGCGGTTGAACTGTCGCAGCGTTATATCACCGACCGTTTCCTGCCCGACAAGGCCATCGACCTCATCGACGAGGCAGCCTCCAAGCTCAGGCTGGAGATCAACTCGCGCCCTGAGGAACTCGAAAAGACCGACCGGAAAATACGACAGCTTGAGATCGAACGGGAGGCCATCAAACGCGAAAATGACGAACACAGGTTGAAATTGCTCAATGCGGAGATCGCCAACCTGAAGGATGAACAGCAGGAGTTCACTGCCCGCTGGAGATCTGAAAAGGAACTAGCAGACCAGATACAGCTCCGGAAAAAGCAGATTGAATCATTTAAACTCGAGGCGGAACAGGCCAACCGGGGCGGCGACCTTGGCAAGGTGGCCGAGATCAGGTATGGAAGGATCCCGCAGGCGGAAAAGGAGATCGGGCAACTGAAGGAAAAGCTGTCGGCGATTCAGAAAGATTCCCCACTTGTTAACGAAGAGGTGGGCACCGAAGAGATCGCCGGCATCGTTTCCCGGTGGACGGGAATCCCGGTGAGCAGGATGCTGGAGAGCGAACGTCAAAAACTGCTGAACCTTGAAGAAACCCTGCACAACCGCGTTGTCGGGCAGGAAGAGGCGATCGGTGCCATCGCCGATGCCATCCGGCGCAGCAGGTCGGGATTACAGGATGCCAGGCGCCCGATCGGTTCCTTCATATTTCTCGGAACGACAGGGGTAGGCAAAACAGAGCTGGCGAAAGCACTCGCAGAATCTTTGTTTAACAGCGAGAACAACATGGTAAGGATCGACATGTCGGAATACCAGGAAAGGCACACGGTTTCCCGGCTCATCGGCGCCCCCCCGGGCTACGTGGGCTATGACGAAAGCGGTCAGCTGACAGAGGCCATCCGCCGAAAACCCTATGCGGTGGTTCTTTTTGATGAGATCGAAAAGGCGCATCCCGATGTCTTCAACATCCTGCTCCAGGTGCTCGACGACGGCCGCCTTACCGACAACAAGGGGCGGGTAGTTGATTTCAGGAATACCATCATCATCATGACCTCCAACATCGGGTCGCATATCATCCGCGAAAACCTTGAAAACGCAACCGATGCGAATCGTGATGAAAGAATCGGAAAAACCCGGGAGGAGGTGTTCTTCCTGCTCAGGAAAAGCATCCGGCCGGAATTTCTAAACAGGGTCGATGAAATCATCATGTTCCGTCCGCTGACGCGGCAGGAGATCGCCCGTGTCGTGGAACTCCAGCTAGAACTGGTTAAGCAAATGGCGGGCAGAAACAACGTCCGCCTTTCGGTGACCCGGGGGGCCATGAACTTCATCGCCCGCATGGGATTCGACCCTCAGTATGGCGCACGACCCATCAAACGTGTGATCCAGAAGCAACTACTGAATGAACTTTCAAAGATGATGCTTGCCGGAAAGGTCAGTCCCGATTCGGACGTATTGGTGGATGAGGAAAATGACGGACTTGTGTTTAAAAACCAGTGAGCAGGCTATTTGGCTCCTCCAACGAGCTTCACCAGGATGCCTTTGTTATAAATCTCTTTTTTGGTAACAGCGCCCATTTCGCCATAATACATCCAGGTTCCGTCCTGTAAGCCGGAAATGTACTGGCCGGCCATCATCACCTGGCCCGACGAATAAAAGGTTTTGAACAGACCATCTTTTTCCCCGGCCTTGTAGGTTGCACGCAGTTTGATCTTCCCGTCGAGATAATACTGCTCCCAGGGACCATCCTTCACCCCCGACCTGAGGTGGTGGATCTCCGACAATTGTCCGTCAGGGTAGAACACTTTTGAAATCCCGTCGGTAAGACCGTCTTTGTAGTTTTCTTCGGATACCAGCGTCCCGTTCGATTCACTGAAAAACTGCCAGGTGCTGTCCTTCTTTTCGTCCCTGTAGATCCCCGTTGCCATTTTTTTGCCATTGGGAAACCAGGAGGTCGTGACTGCCCGTTTACCCTGGTTTGAAATCACCGAAACGGTCTTCAGTTTCCCGTCGGGATAATAATAACGGAACTCCCCCAAAGGCAGTCCGTCTTTAAAGTGCCCTTCATAAACCAGTTGTCCGGCACTGTTTTTTTTTCGCCAGACCCCCTGTTTGCGGCCTGTTTTGTCTGTAACATTCAGGGTATCCTGTGCGAAAGCCTGACAGGAAAAAAATGCAAGCAGGAAAAAGATGAAAATCCGGAACATAATCTTTTATAAATTACTTTTACAAAGTTAAATATAATTTCGCGTGCAATCCTATCCATCCAAACTTCTCGAGCAGGCCGTCAACGAACTGGCCAAACTTCCCGGGATCGGGCGAAAAACGGCGCTGCGTATGGCGTTGCACCTGCTGAAACGGAACATTGCCGATGTTGAGGCAATGGGAAATTCAATCATCAGGATGCGCAGCGATATCATATACTGCCGCGAATGCCGGAACATCTCCGACCAGGAACTCTGCGCGATCTGTTCAAACCCGAAAAGGGACCATTCCCTGATCTGTGTTGTCGAGGATATCCGGGATGTCATGGCCATCGAAAACACCGGGCAGTATAACGGGGTGTATCACGTGCTGGGCGGCATCATCTCTCCGATGAACGGCATCGGGCCGCAGGAACTGCACATCGATGCCCTGATCGGCAGGGTGAACGAGGTAAATGCCACCGAGGTGATCCTGGCGTTGCCTGCCACCATCGAGGGCGACACCACGAATTTTTATCTTTTCAGGAAATTGACCGGTTTTAACCTGGTATTGTCGACCATTGCCCGCGGAATTTCAATCGGCGATGAACTTGAGCATACCGACGAGGTCACGCTGGGGCGGTCCATCCTCAACCGCACCCCCTATGAATCGGTGGTTACCCGGAAATAGCGAAGGTCAGAACAACTCCAGCTGGTTGACCGCCACCTGCTGGACCGCTGATTTTTTCAACCCGCCATAATTTTCCAGCATCGGGCGAATGGCTTTCTTAATGAGCTTTGTGGGTGTTGTTCGCCGGGAACGACAAAAATTCATCAGCGAACGTTTCTGCCTGGCGGTCACCTTGAAGGTGATCGTCTTGAACTTCACCGGTTTTTTGGCCTTTTTTGTTTTTTTTGATGGCATCGGGTCAGCATTCGTTAACAATTTCATTGAAGTCGCTGATGATCTTCCGGGCAAGGTTGTCGGCCTTCGCCATCATATCACTTTCAGCGTATATCCTCACGATCGGTTCGGTATTGGAGCGTCGCAGGTGAACCCACTCGTTTTCAAAATGGATCTTGATGCCATCGATGGTGGTGACAGGATGTGCGCTGTATTTGTCAATTATTTTTGACAGGATGCGATCAATATCCATCTCAGGCGAAAACTCGATCTTGTTTTTAGAAATGTAATAATCGGGGTACTTGTCGCGCAGGGCCGAACATTTCTTACCCGACCGAGCAAGGCAGGTCAGGAAGAGGGCAATGCCAACCAGCGCATCCCTGCCGTAATGCAAATCGGGATAGATCACCCCGCCGTTCCCTTCGCCCCCGATCACGGCGTTCTTTTCTTTCATCATGGCCACCACGTTGACCTCTCCCACCGCCGAGGCAAAATAGTTCCCGCCCGACCATTCGGTCACGACCTGGAGCGCACGGGTGGATGAAAGGTTCGAAACAGTATTCCCGGCCTTGTGCCGGAGCACGTAATCGGCCACAGCCACCAGGGTATATTCTTCCCCGAAAGGCTCGCCGATCTCATTCACGATTGCCAGCCGGTCAACATCCGGGTCGACCACAAAGCCAAGGTCGGCCTTGTTCCTGACGACCATCGCGCAGATATCTGCAAGGTGTTCGGGCAGTGGTTCCGGGTTATGGGGAAAAAGGCCGGTGGGATCGCAGTAAAGCTTGTCGATCGTGGTAACATTCAGTGCCTTGAGAAGGGCAGGGATCACAATGCCACCCGTACTGTTGACTGCATCGATGACCACCCTGAAATCTGCCTTCCTGATGGCCTCGGCATCGACCAGGGGAAGGGCGAGAATTTTTTCAATATGTTTCGCGATGAAGGTATCATCGGTCCGATAGGAGCCAAGATCATGGATACCGGCAAATAACAGCCCGGCCTGTTCCGAAAGGACCAGCACCCGGTCGCCGTCGGCAGCGGTGAGAAACTCTCCCCGGTCGTTCAGCAGTTTCAATGCATTCCATTGCACCGGGTTGTGGCTTGCAGTGAGAATAATCCCACCCGAAGCACGGAGATCCGTCACGGCTATTTCAACCGTAGGGGTTGTGGTCAGCCCGACATCCACCACGTCGATCCCCATGCCCATCAGTGTACCGGTCACCAGGTTGCTGACCATCTGCCCCGAAATCCGTGCATCACGACCGACCACGACCCTCAGTTTCTTCCCCTGGCGAACCTCTTGCAGAAATGCGGCATATGCCGATGTAAATTTCACAATGTCGACAGGGCTGAGTCCTTCGCCTGCCACCCCGCCCATGGTTCCCCTGATGCCGGAGATGGATTTTATTAATGCCATGCGTTTTTTAGGACAAAAGTAAAAGAATTCGCGCTGGAAACCCGTCCTGTTAATAAAAAATGATATCCGGGCTGCGGGGCAGGGGAACAGGACCTTTTTTTTCGTAATTTTGCAGAAATTGCTGCCTGACTGTAACATGCATCAAAGACTGCAGAATGGAAGAATCATCAGAATCATTTTTTGACCGTGAAACCCTTTCGCTTGTCGGACGTTTCGAAATAATGGTCCGGCAGGGGCAGCATGTTTTCTTTGATGTCGATGAGTTTGAAGAGATCATAGAGTATTATTTTTTCAGGAATGAGCAGCGCAAAGCGCTGAAGACCATCAACCTGGCCCTGGAACAACATCCCGAATGTCTCTCCATCATGATCAAAATGGCACAATACCAGGTCAATATAAAAAAAGACCGGGAGGCGCTCCGTATCCTGAAGGAGATTGACCACATCGCCATTACCGACAGCGATCTCTTCCTGGCCAAGGGTAACCTTTACAGCCAGCTGGAAAAACCGGTGAAAGCCATCGAAGAATTCAAACGGGCCGTCGATGGTTCGGAGTTTCCCGACGAAATCTATTCCAACATCGCCTTTGAGTACGAAAACCTTGGAAAATATGACCAGGCGATCGAATTCCTGCTGAAATCGCTTGAGATCAATCCCGAAAACGACGGGGCCCTTTACGAGTTTGCATTCTGTTGCGAAGTTTCACAGCAAACCGAATACTGTATCACCTACCTGGAGTCGTTTCTCGACCAGCAACCCTATTCCGTGGCAGGTTGGTTCAACCTGGGCATTGCCTACAGCAACATCGACCTGTACGAAAAGGCCATCGACGCCTATGATTATGTGCTGGCCATCGACGAATCCTTTTCATCAGCCTATTTCAACAAGGCGAATTGCTTTGCCAACATCAGCAATTACGACAAGGCGGTTGAAACCTATTTCGAAACATTCTACTACGAAGAGCCGGAACCCGTTACCTACTATTATATTGCGGAATGTTACGAAAAGCTTAAAAAGTTTGACACCTCGATCGAATACTACCAGAAGGCGGTCGCCCTCGATCCCGAGTTTGCCGACGCCTGGCTTGGCATCGGGATCTCACACGACGAACTCGGCCGGCCACAGTCTGCGCTTCCTTATATTCTCAAAGCCATCAAGATATCCCCTGCCATCCCTGAATACTGGTTTATCCTCGGCGATATCCAGATCAAATTATCCAGGATAGAGGAAGGAATCGCCTCTTACCGCAAAGTCATCGAACTCGACCCGGAAGATACCGATGTGTGGCTGGACCTCTCAGTGGTTTATGCAGATCAGAAAAATTTTGAAAAGGGATATGAAGTATTGCAGGAGGGCGTCCTGCACCATGCAGCACACTCCGATTTCTATTTCGGCATGGGCTATTACCTTTTCATGATGGGAAAAGAGCAGCAGGGGAACGAAATGCTGTCAAAAGCGCTCGAAATGGATTATGAAGGATACCAGAGGCTTTTCACCACCTTTCCTGAAGCCAGGAATCACCCGAAGGTGGCCGAACTCATCAGTTCCTGCAAAAAAGACGAGTAACGGTTCCCAGCCGTCCGGGTTGACTTTATTTAAAAACCTCATATGACACAGACCAATCTACCATTTTTACCCGAACGCACCACCAAACCCAGGCTCAACGGGATCGCCATGGTAATGGACAAAGGGCTCAGCCTCCGTGAAGCGGAGGATTTTACCGAAACCGCAGGTCACCTCGCTGATTTCGTGAAACTCGGATTCGGGACCTCCGTCGCCGCCAACAAGGTGAAGGAAAAGGTGAAGGTTTACCAGAAAGCAGATATCAGGGTATATGTCGGCGGAACACTCTTCGAAGCCTTCGTTATCCGGAACATGTTTGATGATTACCTGAAATACATTGACCAGCTTGGCCTCGATACCGTGGAGGTATCCGATGGTTCCATGATCATGGATCACGATGTGAAGTGCGAATACATCCATAAATTGTCAAAGAACTTCACGGTCCTTTCCGAAGTGGGTTCGAAGGAATCGGGTATCCTGATCGCCCCCGGCCGATGGATCGAGATGATGCAGAAGGAACTCCAGGCGGGCTCCTTCAAGGTGATCGGCGAAGCCCGCGAAAGCGGGAATGTCGGCATCTACCGTCCCACCGGCAAGGCCCATGTCGCCCTCATCAACAAAATCCTTGCAAAAGTACAGGCCGACAAACTGCTGTGGGAGGCCCCGCTCAAACCGCAGCAGGTATGGTTTATCCAGCATTTCGGTGCCAACGTCAACCTGGGCAACATCGCCCCGGCCGAACTGATCCCGCTCGAAACCCTCAGGCTCGGACTGCGCGGTGACACTTTTTTCACATTCCTGCCGGAGAAGTTCAGGAAATTCAAGCCGGAATAAAAAAGAAATAGCGAAATAGCGAAATGGCGAAAAGTTTCTTAATGCCTACTGCCTATTGCCTATTGCCTATATTTTGAATGGTGAAAGAAACCGATTTGACACTGTATGGATTGATCGGATTTCCGCTGGGCCACTCGTGGTCGGCGGAATGGTTTAATGAAAGATTCAGGAGAACGGGGGATTTCCATAAATCATACCATCTCTACCCGCTGGAGGATATCCGTGAATTTCCCGGTTTGCTTCATTCCCAGCCACTCCTGGGCGGGCTGAATGTCACCATCCCATACAAAGAACAGGTTATCCCACTGCTGGATGAACTCGACCCGGAAGCCCGGGCCATCGGGGCCGTGAACACCATCAGGATTTACAGGGTGAGCGGGAAGCCCGTGACGAAGGGATTCAACACCGACGCCCCCGGGTTTCTGCAGACCCTTACGCCGGCCATGACCAGCGGCCGTGCGCTGGTGCTGGGAACCGGCGGGGCTTCCAGGGCTGTTGCCCATGCGTTGGCCGGGGAAGCGGTGCCGGTCACCTTTGTTTCGCGGCTTAAAAAAGGGCCCGGCATCATCTCCTGCCAGGAACTTACAAAGGAAGTCATGGAAAGCCACCCGCTCATCGTCAATGCAACACCAATTGGGATGTACCCTGAAATCGATGATTATCCACCGATCCCCTATCATTTCCTCAACGAAGGACATTTCCTTTACGACCTGGTATACAACCCTGAAATTACCGGTTTTATCAAACAGGGTATGCTGCATGGTTCTATGACCATGAATGGTTTACAGATGTTGAGAAACCAGGCGGAGCTGGCATATGAAATCTTTTCCCGGTAAACTTTTTCTTCCCGGGTTTATAATTTAGAAACATTATCAATTAAGGCCTGGCGCAATGTTAAAACCATATTTGCGTAATTTTGATATCTCAAAACCTGCATATCAACCACACGCCTTAACCCGGTAAAATAAATGTCACGCACTTTCCATTTCCTGTATATCCTGGTCCTGGTGTTCATCGTCCTGGCTGTTTTTATTGTCATCAACCGTACCGGCTATTCCTATTACCGGCTTGGCATTGAGGAGCGGCCGTTCCATCCTGCCGATGCATCGCTGAAACCCAGCGGGGTGTGGGGACACGGTTATGGAATTATCGGATCTTTCCTGATGCTGATCGGTGTGGGGTTCTACATGGTCCGTAAACGTTTCAGGAGCCTCGGCCGGGTCGGGCTTCTCAAACACTGGCTCGAGTTTCACATTTTCCTTTGTTCACTGGGGCCGGTCCTTGTGCTGTATCACACCACCTTCAAATTCGGCGGGTTGGTCGCCCTCAGCTTCTGGAGCATGGTCGCCGTATTCCTGAGCGGCATCATCGGCCGGTTCATTTACATCCAGATCCCGCGGACCATCGAAGGGCGTGAACTGAGCCTGAACGAAGTGAGGGAGCTTACAAGCAACATCAGCGATACCATCCGCAACATGGTCACCCTGGATGATGCAAGCTACCATACCATCGTCGACTCCACCCAAGGCCGGGCGGAAATGGTCTATAAAAACATATTTGTTCGTTATTTCTCCCGGGTAAGGAACGACCGCAATACGTTGAGAAATGTCCGGAATGTCCTGCGCCGGAACAACATTCCGAAACCCCAGAGAAACAGGGTCATTGAACTCGTAAAGAGTGAAATCTCGCTCAACAAGCGCATTGAAAGGCTCGTCATCATGCAGAACATGTTTAAATACTGGCATGTTGCGCACCTGCCGTTTGCCATCGTGATGCTGATCATCATGATCATCCACGTGGGAGTTACCATTGCTTTCGGATATCGCTGGATCTTCTGACATGGAACTGTTTTTAGAAAAATTTGCCGTTTACTCCGTCGCCATCCTCCTGTGCATGGTGGTGGTTTTCATTTACCTTTGGAAACAGAGGCGCGATTCGAAAAAGGTCGACGAAAAGATCGCCAGGGCGAAACTTGAAGGGATGTACGAGCCCGTTTCACTCCACCCTGTGGTTGACGAAGGCAGTTGCATCAGGACGGGAGCCTGCATCGCCGCCTGTCCCGAAAAGGATATCCTGGGCATCAGGAACGGCAAGGCGACCACCATCAATGCTTCGCAATGCATCGGCCATGGCGCCTGTTTTCATGCCTGCCCCACCCAGGCCATCACCCTCTGCATCGGTACCGAAACCCGTGGGGTTGAATTGCCACAGATCAACCAGAATTTTGAATCCAACATTCCCGGGATCTTCATTGCCGGCGAACTGGGCGGGATGGGTCTGATCAGGAACGCAGTGGAACAGGGCAAGCAATCGGTCGAGAACATCGTAAAATCACTTAAAAAAAACCATGCCGCCGATTATGACCTGGTCATCGTAGGTGCGGGACCTGCGGGCATCGCCGCCGCCCTGATGGCAAAAAAACACCAGCTCCGGTTCCTGCTCCTCGAACAGGACACGCTGGGAGGAACCGTATTCACCTTCCCAAGGTCGAAAATTGTCATGACATCTGCCATGGAATTACCGCTGTACGGGAAGGTAAAACTATCAGAGACAAGCAAATCAGAATTGCTGACACTGTGGAAGGATGTCCTGAAAAAACATGATATCCGCGTTAAGGAAAATGCAAAGGTTGAAGCGGTTGTGGCCGAAAATGAACATTTCAGGGTGGAAACCATGGGCGGTGAAAAATTTTCCGCAAAAACAGTCCTGCTGGCCATTGGCCGCCGCGGTACTCCCCGCAAACTTGGCGTCCCCGGCGAAACGCTGGAAAAAGTTGCTTACCGTCTGCTTGAACCTGAAGCCATTACTGGTAAAGATATTATGATCATCGGGGGAGGCGATTCTGCCATTGAATCGGCCGTCATGCTTGCAGAGACCAACAACGTCACCCTTTCTTACAGGAGTGAAAGCTTCAGCCGGCTCAAACCGAAAAACCACGATGCCATCCGTACGGCAATGGCGGCCGAAAAAGTCAGGGTACTTTTCAATACAAGCCCGGCTGAGATTACCAGGGATGCAGTTGTCCTCACGCCCGCTTCAGGAGATGAGAGGCTTACCATTAAAAACAACCTTGTCTATATTTTTGCCGGCGGGGAACTGCCAACACAATTTTTACAAAAAATCGGCCTTGAGATCACGAAAAAGTATGGTGAGGCTATTTTAAAACACTAAAAAACGATCAACAAATTCAAAAAAAAAGAAAAACAGCTACCAGAGCCACCTCCCATACTACTGCCTATTGCCTGCTGCCTGCTGCCTGTTTTCCCAAATAAATGAAACAGTTCGTCACCCACCGGCCGCTCCTTATCATCCTGGCGATATTTTTCGCAGGATGTTCCTTTGCGCAAATTTCCCCGGGGGAACTTGCGAAGGTCCATGCGCAGCTTGAAGGTATGTCAAATTGTACCAGGTGCCATATCCTGGGAAAGAAGGTTTCCAACCAGAAATGCCTGGAGTGCCACACCGAACTGAAATCGCGTATCGACGCCAGGAAAGGTTATCATTCCTCCCCCGAAATTCTCAATAAGGAATGTGTTTCCTGTCACAGTGACCATCACGGCGTAAATTTCCAGATCGTCAGGTTTGCAAAGGAAAAATTCAACCACGCGCTCAGCGGCTTCACGCTGACCGGTGCCCATGCAAAAAAACAGTGCGCCGACTGTCACAAAACGGAGTTCATTAAGGATCAGAAAGCAAAAGGAAAAAAATTCACCTACCTCGGGTTGGTTACCACCTGCCAGGCATGCCATGCCGACTATCACCAGCAGACACTTTCGCCAAATTGCGGTGACTGTCATGGCACCGAAGCTTTCAAGCCCGCCCCTAAGTTCGATCATGCAAGGACGAAGTACCCGCTATCGGGGAAGCACCTGGAAGTGCCCTGTATCACATGTCACAGGACCTGTGTGAAAAACGGGCAGAAATTCCAGGAATTCAAGGGGATCAGGTACGAAAACTGCGTCAGTTGCCATAAAGACGTTCACAATAACAAATTCGGCCAGAATTGCACCCAGTGCCATTCTGAGCAATCTTTCAGTGTCATCAAGGGCGCGCAGAACTTTGATCACAATAAAACGAATTTCAACCTCGAAGGAAAACACCAGAAAGTTGCCTGTACGGCCTGCCACAAATCAAAGTTTATGAATGCCCTGAAATTTGCCCGGTGCGTCGATTGTCACTCCGATTACCACAAAGGCCAGCTTTCCCGGCAGGGTGTTTCGCCCGATTGTTCCCAATGTCACACGGTTGCCGGGTTTAAAGAATTTTCCTATACCACGGAACAGCACAATCAAAGTGCTTTCAGGCTGAACGGGTCGCACCTTGCCATTCCCTGTATTGCCTGCCACATCAGGGGAACCACCCCTGGCGACACAACCTGGCGTTTCAGGAAGATCGGAAGCCGGTGCGGCGATTGCCACCAGGATATCCACAAGGGGCTGATCAATGAAAAATATTACCCGGAGGCCCGCTGCGAAAACTGCCACAACGAAGGCAGGTGGTCCAATGTGACCTTTGATCACAACAGGACGAATTTCGCACTGGCAGGGGTCCATGCCATGAAATCATGCCGCGATTGCCATTTCAGCAAAGAAGCTGCGGGCGGGACGGTTCAAAAATTTGCAGGCGTTGACCCCGCCTGTTCCGCCTGTCATAAAGATATCCATGCAAAACAATTTGAAACCGGCGGTGTCACCGATTGCAGCCGGTGCCACGAACAGGCAGCCTTCAAACCTGCAACAAAATTCGATCATTCCAAAACAGGTTTCCCCCTGGATGGGAAACATCGTGACGTGGCCTGCAACAAATGCCACAAATCAATGGTTGACAACGGGTTGACCTTTATTCTTTACAAAATAAAAGAATTCAGATGCGAAAACTGTCATCATTAATCCTGGTAACGCTCTTTGCAGTGAAGCTTTTTGCCCAGCCTTCGCCCCACGGGGAAGGATATAAAGCCAATTGCATGGATTGTCATAATACCTCCGGCTGGAAAATCGACACGAAAAAGTTGTCTTTCAACCACAATTCGACAAATTTTCCGCTGATCGGCCAGCATGTTGCCGTCGATTGCCGTGGCTGCCACAAATCACTGGAGTTTTCCATGGCAGGGAAGGAATGCATCTCCTGTCATACCGACATCCACAACCAGACGGTCGGCATGAATTGCGAAAGGTGCCACACACCGGCTTCCTGGATCGTCAACAACATCACCGAGATCCACCAGCGAAGCCGGTTCCCGCTGGTCGGTGCGCACCGTTCGGCCGATTGCTATGCCTGCCATAAAAATGCATCGGCAAATCTCTTGCTGTTTGGTCCTCTTGGCGTTGAATGCATCGATTGTCACGAGCAGAATTATAACGCAACTACCAACCCAAACCATGTCGCGGCGAATTATTCCAAAAACTGTCTCGAATGCCACAAGATCACCGCTGTTTCGTGGACCGGTGCCGGGATCAACCATAGTTTTTTCCCACTGACCGCCGGCCATGCGGTGAGCAACTGCCAGGACTGCCACAAGACCCCGAACTATGCCAGCACCTCTCCCGATTGTTTTTCGTGTCACCAGTCCAATTACAATACCACCTCCAATCCAAACCATGCCTCCATCGGCTTCTCCACCAGCTGCAAGGATTGCCATACCACCAATCCCGGGTGGAAACCGGCTCAGTACAAGGATCATGATGCAAAATCGTTCCCGATCTATTCAGGCAAGCACAATGGCGCATGGAGCCAATGTTCGGAATGTCATCAGAATCCCGCCAGTTATGTTCAATTTACCTGTATCGATTGCCACGATCACAACCAGGGCGACATGAACCGCAAGCACAACGGCGTGACCGGCTATGCATGGAACAGCCCGGCCTGCTTCGCCTGTCATCCGACCGGGTCAAAAGACGGAACCTTCAACCACGCCAACTCGGGTTTCCCGCTCACCGGCGCCCATACCACCCTGGAATGCATCAAATGCCATGCAAACGGCTATGCAGGAACTTCGCCGGTTTGCTATAGCTGTCATGCCACGAACTACAACCAGTCGACCAATCCGAACCACGTCGGAAAAAATATTCCCACCGACTGCGCTACCTGCCATACCACTGCACCGGGCTGGAAACCGGCAACCTTCGCCATTCATGGCAACTATTACCCGCTTACCGGCGCGCATGCGACCATCGCAACCAATTGTGCCAGCTGCCACCAGGGCAACTATGCCACCACCCCGAATACCTGCGAAGGATGCCACCTGCCCAATTATAATGCCACCACCAACCCAAACCATGCAGGCATCAGCATCCCGACCACCTGCATCACCTGTCACACCACCACGCCAAACTGGAAACCGGCCACCTTCCCCATCCACAACAACTATTACATCCTGGCCGGGGCCCACATCTCCCTCGACTGCAGCACCTGCCATAACGGGACCTACAATACCTCCACGCCATCCACCTGCGTCGGCTGCCACCTGACAAACTATAACCAGACCACGAACCCGGCCCATGCCGCAGCCCAGTTCCCGACAACCTGCGCCGACTGCCATTCTCAAACAGCCTGGTCCCCGTCAACCTGGAACCACGACGGCCTCTATTTCCCGATTTATTCAGGGAAACACAAAGGGAGATGGTCAACCTGCGCCGACTGCCATACCAATCCGGCCAATTATGTAGTGTTCACATGCACCACCTCCTGCCATCCCCAGGGTTCGATGAACAACAGCCACCAGGGTGTAAGCGGGTACAGTTACAACAGCGCGGCCTGCTACAGTTGCCACCCGACCGGCTCAACAGGGAAAATGATGGACCATTTCATCAAGAAGCAAAAAGAATAAAGTTCTTCCGATGAAAAACTACCTTCCATTTTTCTTACTGGTGCTGTCGGCCTTTTCGCTTTCTGGCCAGGATCTCAGCCAACTCACCGAGGGTAAAATCTCCTATGTCACCGCACAGAACATTTATGTAAAGTTCTCCTCTACCGCCACTATCACAGCAGGCGATACGCTATATCTCACCAGAGATGGCCACCTGGTCCCCGGCGCGATCGTTAAGGACCTTTCATCCATTTCCTGTGTTTGTGTTTCCCTTGTCGCGGAAAAATTCACGGTAGGGACCACCCTGGTCTCCACGAAAAGGATGCCCGTGGCGGCAACTGCAACTCCGGCCGTCATACCTGCGGGAGGATCGGGGAACACCGGTCTTCCTGCCAGACAGGATTCCTCAGCGAAATCAAAGACACCAACCAAAAAGCCGAAACAGCTTCTCAGCGGGTATCTTTCGGTGGTCTCTTACCTGAATTTCTCCAATAATTCCGCCAACAACCAGCAGATGCGTTATAACTTTTCAATGGCCATCCAGAACATAGGAGGATCAAAATTTTCAGCCGAAACCTACCTTTGCTTTGCACACAGCCTGAACAACGGGAGTGATATTAAAAGTGACATTTTTAACGGGCTTAAGATATACAGCCTCGCGGTGAATTATGAGATCAACCGGCATAACAACCTCTGGCTGGGAAGGAAGATCAATCCCAGGATCTCGAACGTAGGGGCCATCGACGGCCTGCAGTATGAACTTAAAACAGGGGCGATGACTTTCGGTGCGATTGCCGGCACACGACCTGACTACCGTAATTACAGTTTCAATGCCAGCCTGCTGCAATACGGGGGATATGTCTCCCACGACCTGCCCGGGAAAAACGGGACCATGCAGACGACGCTGGCATTTGTGGAACAGACGAACAACGGCGTCACCGACCGCAGGTTCGCCTATGTGCAGTATTCGAATGCACTTGTCCGCAATCTTTACTTTTTCGGATCGGCTGACTTTGATTTTTACAAAAAGACCATGAATCCGGTCGATACTACGGTAAGAAAAGACACCACTTATAAAATCAACAATTCCCCCAGCCTCTCCAATGTCTTCGTATCCCTCAGATACCGCCCCCTGAAGCAATTGTCGTTTTCGGTTACCTATAGTTCAAGGCAGAATGTGATCTATTACGAAACCTATAAAACCATTGTTGACAAACTACTGGAGGCGGCGACGGTCCAGGGTTTTACCGTCCAGGTCACGGTTCAGCCAGTGAAACTGCTCTCGATCGGGATCAACGCAGGTTACCGCGACAGTAAAAAAGATCCCAGGCCGACAAAAAATTATTACGGGTATTTAACTTACAGCCGCTTGCCCGGCCTCAATGTTTCGGCGACTGTTTCGGTAACCGTTCTTGAAACAGGTTACATGTCGGGAAAGATATACAGTGGTGGATTATCGCGTGACTTCGCTGCGGGAAAACTTTCGGCAGGGCTCGATTACAGGTACGTAATCTACAAATTCTATGACGGCGAAACCATGCCGGGTCAGCACATGGGGGAGATCAATTTTACATGGAGAATAATAAAAAAGCTCTCGTTTGGACTCTATTATGAAGGTACCTTTGACAAACAGACGACCTTCAACCGGATTTATGTCAACATAACCCAGAGATTCTGAGCTTTCTTCAGCTCATGTTCCTGATTCACAGTCTTTACCGGTTTGTTTGACTATGTCCGATAAATCGATTAATTTTGCCGGAAATTTACAAACCCGGTTTTAACAGAAATAACATAGAAGGAATGAACAAAAGTAAATTTGTAGCGATCGGCGTGCTGCTGGTCATGGCCATTGTTTTTGTGATGACAACCTGCTTCAGGGGAGGAAAAAAAGATAAAGCAAAGGATCTGCCTCCCGGAACCCATGCCGTAACGGTTGTGGATATAACACAGACCTCGAATTACACCTACCTGCAGGTTGAAGAAAACGATGCAAAATTCTGGATTGCGGTGGTGAAGCGTGATGCCAAAAAGGGTGACGTCATCTATTACAAGCAGGCGATGGAAATGAAGAATTTCGCCAGCAGGGAACTTGGAAAAACCTTTCCTTCCGTCTATTTTGTCCAGGATCCGAGCGACAAGCTTATCGTCCCCGTAAAACCCGAAGCCCCACAGGCCATGACACCCAAAAAAGCCGAGATCATCCGCAGGACCGATATTTCTGTGAAAGTGCCCCAGGGAGGGATATCCATTGCCGAGTTGTATAAAAACCGGGACAAATATGCAGGCAAGCCGATCGTTGTCAGGGGTGTGATCACCAAATACAACGACAAGATCATGCAGAAAAACTGGGTTCACATCCAGGACGGAACCGATTTTTCAGGTAAATTCGATCTCGCCGTTACCACCTCCGACAGTCTTACGGTCGGCGCCACCGTCACTTTCAGGGGCATCATTGCCCTGAACAGGGATTTCGGGGCAGGCTATGTTTACGAGATCATCATGGAACAGGCCAAATCGGGCGACATCACCCGGTAGCATCCTTTCCCGGTTTGCCGGGCTCCTCATTTCTCACCACTTCGATTTTCAGGTCGGCGACCATCGCGGCCACGGCACCTGCCGCTGCCAGCATCGGGGCGAGTATGGCCCCGATCACCCCGAAGGTTACAGGAATTTCAAGATACACCTTGCCGTCGGCATCCTTGATGATCAGCCGGCTTACGTTTCCTTCGTGCAGGAGCTGTTTGATCTTTTCAACCAGTTCCTCCCCTTTGACACGGAATTCTTCTCTGAAATCTTCCATTTTGCTTATTTTATCAACATTTTAACGATCCGGAGTTTGTTTTTATATGGTGCGTAGCGGATAGGAACATCCATGAAATTGGCCTTTTTCATGATGGACCGCGTATGGGAAAACACCTCGAAACTGTACTTTCCGTGGTAATGCCCGATGCCACTGTTCCCCACCCCGCCGAAAGGCAGGCGGTCGTTGGCAATGTGCATCAGCACCTCGTTGATGCACCCCCCACCTGAGGAGGTTTTGGCAAGCAACTCTTTCTGTTTCTTCGTGTTTTCGGAAAAATAGTAGAGTGCAAGCGGTTTCGGATGCGCGTTAACATACCGGATGACCTCTTCCGGTTCGTCAAAGGTCATCACCGGGAGGATGGGCCCGAAGATTTCCTCCCCCATCACCGGGTCGCCGGGTTTTACTTCGTCGATGATCGTCGGTGAAATATACCGTGATTCCAGGTCGACCACACCCCCGGCCAGGACGTGCGCCCCTTTGAGGAATTGCGCGAGGCGTTCGGTTTTGGCGACGGTAGCGATGCGGACAAAATCGGGACTCGTTTTCGGGTCAATTCCGAAATATTCGGTGATTTTCAGTTTCATAAGCTCCATGAGTTCGGCCTTGACCGACGCATGGACAAACAGGTAATCGGGTGCGATGCAGGTTTGTCCCGCATTGATGTATTTCCCCCATATGATCCGGCTGGCGGCAATTTTCAGGTTGGCATCCCGGTCGACGATGCAGGGACTTTTCCCCCCCAGCTCGAGCGAAACCGGTGTCAGGTTTTTTGCCGCCGCCTCCATGACCACCTTGCCGACCACCGGGCTGCCCGTGAAGAAGATGTAATCCCATTCCTGGGCGAGCAATGCCTGGTTGGCCGCACGGCCTCCCCCGAAAATGGAAATATACTCTGGCGGAAAAAATTCCGTGATCATCTGCCGCATCACATCGGCAGTATCAAGTGTAAACTCCGACGCCTTGAGCGTAACGCAGTTGCCGGCCGATATCGCCCCCACCAGCGGGTTGATCAGCAACTGGAAGGGATAGTTCCAGGGGGCGATGATGAGCACCATTCCGTAGGGCTCGCTGTATATACGGCTGTCGGACCAGAAATGGATCATCTGGTTCGTATGCACCCGCCTGGGTTTCGCCCACCGCTTCAGATGACGGATATGCTCCCTGATCTCGGTCAGTACCAGTCCTAGTTCGGTGGCATATGCCTCGAATTTCGACTTGTGCAGGTCCTTCCACAGCGCATCATACAGCCGTTCCTCATAGGCCAGGATCGCCTTTTTTAATATTTTCAGCTGTGTTATCCTGAAATCAATCTCCTTTGTTTGATGCGTTGCGAAAAAGAACCGTTGTTTATCAACAACCAACCGGACTTCGTCTGTCATATTTTTGGTATTTAGTATTCATTGTTGGAAAAAGAAAAAAGGCAATAGGCAGTAGGCAGTAGGCAATAGGCAATAGGAAAATTTACCCTCTCCGTTATTTATACTTTTTCGCTACCTCACTACCTCGCTACCTCGCTACTTATCTCCTCCATGCCCCGTAAACCCTCCCATCGACCTGTATACACCCAGCCATCTGCCGGCAACCAGGTCGAACAAACTCACCGGGAGGATTCCTTTGGTGAAGGGCAGCAGTTTCACCATGAAGGGCGCCCTGACAAAGAGTTTGTTTGCCTTGACGGCCCTGACCACCCTGGCCGCAATATCTTCAGGTTTCAGGAGCGGCATGAGCGGATTTACGCGAACCCCGGTAAACATCCCCGTGTTGATATAGGATGGCGTGACCGTTGTGACATGGACTCCCGTCTGCGACCGTTCAAGTTCAATCCGCAGGGAATCGGACCACCCGGCAACGGCCCATTTGCTGGCGCAGTAAACCGACATCTGAGGATTTGAAAGCATCCCGGCAGCGGAGGAGATGTTGACGATATGTCCCTGTCCTTTGCTGATCATTGCCGGCAGGAACTCCAGCGTGACGTGCATCAGCGCATTGGTGTTGACGGCCATCGTGCGGTCGATCTCGGGGTGGGTGAACCCGGCAAAATTCCTGTTACCGGAGATGATCCCCGCATTGTTTATAAGGATGTCCACCTCGCCGGCTTCAGCCCTGACCTTAACGGCTGTTTCAATAACTGCCTGGAGATCGGACACATCCACCAGGTATGGGTGGACGATGAAATGCATGGAGCGAAATTCGCGCGTGGTTTCATCCAGTTTTTCCTTGCTGATGTCCCAGATTACCAGCTGTTTCGCCCCTTCCTGCAGGCACATGTCACCCATCAGCCGACCGATACCGGATGCACCGCCTGTAACCAGCACTGTCTTGTCTTTCAGTTTTGTCATTTGTTTGGTTTTTACCCGGAATAAATTCAAAAATAGTCATTTTTCATGTGAAAAGATATTTTATCGCATTTGAATTTGCAGTTACACGTCATGTCGGGTCCCGTTATTCCGAAATTTTTCCGTAATTTTGCACGGTTCTTTCCGCTTATTTTTTTGAATTCCTGATAAATTCTGCGGGATAAAGAATTATTTGGTGATATTAAAAGAAATTCGTAGATTTGCAGCCCGTTTAAAAGACCCATTTAAAATTAACAGAATCAACACGTACAGCAATGAATTTAGCTCCTGAAGTAAAAAAGAACGCATTTAAGGAATACGGAAAATCAGAGTTTGACAGTGGCTCGACAGAGGCCCAGGTGGCCCTTTTCACCATGAAAATCCAGCATCTGACCGAACATCTGAAGATTAACAAGAAAGACATGGTCACCGAGCGTTCGCTTGTGATCATGGTAGGCAAACGCAGGAAATTGCTGGATTATCTTAAAAGCAAAGAGATTCAACGTTACCGCGATATCATTAAAAAACTCGGTATCCGTAAATAAATTAATTTTTTTCTTTATAAATCAAGAAAGAGGCAATGTGATAATTGCCTCTTTTAATATCTGAAAGACAACACACATGAATGGAATAACCAAAACTTTTACACTTGCCGACGGTAGGGAGGTCACCCTCGAAACCGGCAAACTCGCCAAACAGTCCGATGGGGCTGTCGTTGTTAAGATGGGCGATACCATGTTGCTTGCAACAGTAGTAGCAATGCAGGAAGCCAAGGAAAACGTTGACTTCATGCCCTTATCCGTAGAATATCGTGAAAAATATGCCGCCGCCGGCAGGTTTCCCGGGGGCTTTTTTAAACGCGAGGCACGTCCCTCCGATTATGAGATTCTCATTTCAAGGCTGATCGACCGGGCCCTCCGCCCCCTGTTCCCTGATGATTTCCATGCCGAAGTCCAGGTGATCGTCACCCTGATTTCCGCCGATAAGAATGTCCTGCCCGATGCACTGGCCTGCCTGGCCGCATCCGCCGCACTAACGGTGAGCGACATTCCCTTCAACGGTCCCATTTCCGAAGTCAGGATCGCACGCATCAAGGGCGAATTCGTGGTCAATCCCAACATCGATGTCCTGGCCGAGGCCGACATCGACATCATGGTAGCCGCCTCGATGGACAATATCGTGATGGTTGAAGGCGAAATGAAAGAGGTTTCCGAAGAGGATATGGTCGAAGCCATCCGCATCGCCCATGAAGCCATCAAGGAACAGTGCAAAGCACAGCTTGAGCTTGCCTCCATGATTGAAAAATCGAAGGTCAAACGCACCTACTGCCACGAAACCAATGATCCGGAATTCAAGGAAAAGGTTAAGGCAGCCACCTACCAGAAATTATACGACATGGCTTCGGCCGGAAATGCCAACAAAAGCGAACGCAAGAAGATCATTGATGGCATCAGGGAGGAATTTGTCACCTCCCTTACCGACGAAGAAAAGGAATCCAAGAAACCTATGATTGGCCGCTATTACCATGAAGTTGAAAAGGAGGCCATCCGCAACGCCACCATGGACCACCGTCAGCGGGTCGACGGGCGCAAGCTCAACGAGATCCGCCCGATCTGGACCGAAATCGACTACCTGCCCGCAGCCCACGGCTCCGCCATCTTCACCCGCGGTGAAACACAATCGCTCACCACGGTCACCCTTGGAACCAAGCTTGACCAGCAGGCCATCGACGGCGCCATCATCGAAGGCAAGGTCAATTTCATCCTGCATTATAATTTCCCCTCGTTTGCAACCGGAGAGGTAAAACCGATCCGCAGCACGGGCCGCCGCGAAATAGGCCATGGGAACCTGGCCCTCCGCGCACTTAAAAACATGATCCCCCAGGGAGCCGATAACCTCTATACCATCCGCATTGTTTCCGATATCCTCGAATCGAACGGCAGTTCTTCCATGGCAACGGTCTGCGCCGGAACCATGGCACTGATGGATGCCGGTGTGAAGATCCTCAAGCCCGTTTCAGGGATTGCCATGGGCCTGATCACCGACAGCAAACGTTACGTCGTGCTTTCCGACATCCTTGGCGATGAAGACCACCTCGGCGACATGGACTTCAAAGTCTGCGGCACCCGCGACGGCATCACCGCCTGCCAGATGGACATCAAGGTGGACGGACTCTCATTTGATATTCTCCGCGAAGCACTTGCACAGGCCCGTGAAGGCCGCATGCACATCCTCGGCGAAATGGCAAAGACCATCACCGAACCCCGCCCCGATTTCAAACCGTTCGTTCCCCGTATCTTCCAGATGAAGGTTCCCAAGGAATTCATCGGCGCCATCATCGGCCCCGGCGGCAAGGTCATCCAGGAGATGCAGCGTGAAACCGGCACAACCATCGTTATTGAAGAGGTGGGTGAATTCGGGATCGTTGATATTGTTGCCGACAACCTCGAGGCACGCGACAAGGTTATCGAAAAGATCAAGCGGATCGCATCGGTGGCCGAAGTTGGCGAAATCTACAGGGGAAAGGTTAAAAATATCCAGTCGTTCGGCGCATTCGTGGAAATCCTTCCCAACCAGGACGGGCTGCTCCATATCTCCGAGATTGACTGGAAACGCCTGGAAAAGGTTGAAGATGCGCTGAAAGTCGGCGACGAGATCGAAGTAAAACTCATCGAAGTCGATCCCAAAACCGGGAAACTCAAACTTTCGAGGAAAGCCCTTCTGCCAAAACCTGAAGGCTATGTTGAGCGTAAATCAGAACCACGGCCCGAACGCGACCACGATCACGACCGTGACCGCGACCGCGATCGCGACCGCAACCGGGGGCCGCGCAGGTAATTCCTGCTGTAACCTAAAGCTGATTTTAACGTAAGAATACCTTGAAAAAGGTTAACAACAAAATGCATTCGCATGAGGCAGTTAAAAATTACGAAACAGGTTACCAACCGTGAAACCGCATCGCTGGACAAATATCTCCAGGAGATCGGCAAGGTTGAATTGATCACGGCTGATGAAGAGGTGTCGCTTGCCCAACGCATCAAGCAGGGTGATATGGCGGCCCTCGAAAAGCTGACCAAAGCCAACCTCCGTTTCGTGGTTTCTGTTTCAAAACAATACCAGAACCAGGGCCTCAGCCTGCCCGACCTGATCAACGAGGGCAACCTCGGGCTGATCAAGGCCGCCCAGCGTTTTGACGAGACCCGTGGTTTCAAGTTCATCTCATACGCCGTATGGTGGATCCGACAGTCGATCCTCCAGGCGTTGGCCGAGCAATCGCGTATTGTCCGACTGCCCCTCAACAAGATCGGGTCGATCAACAAGATCAACAAGGCCTATGCCCAGCTGGAACAGCAGTACGAGCGCGAACCCAATGCAGGCGAGATCGCGCTGCTGCTTGAAGTTTCGGAAAACGAGGTAAAGGAGTCGATGCGCAATTCGGGGCGCCATGTTTCCATGGACGCACCCCTCATCCAGGATGAGGACAACACCATGTACGATGTACTGCGGAGCGAGGAAAACACCACCCCCGACAACGGTTTGCTTTATGAATCGCTGAAAAAGGAGATCGAAAGGGCGGTATCCACCCTCACCCAGCGTGAAGCCGATGTGATCCGCCTCTATTTCGGCCTGAACGGAAGCCACCCGATGACGCTCGAAGAGATCGGCGAGAAGTTCGACCTCACCCGCGAGCGCGTCCGCCAGATCAAGGAAAAAGCCATCCGCCGCCTGAAACACACCTCCAGGAGCAAGATACTGAAGACGTACCTGGGATAAAACAGGTAGCGAGGTAGCGAGGTAACGAAAAGCGAAATGGCGAAAATAAAAAATCGTAAATCGTAAATCGTAAATCAAAATATGCCCATCATCGCCCCTTCCCTGCTATCTGCAAATTTCCTCAACCTGGAAAGGGATGTGGCGATGCTCAACCAAAGTGAAGCCGAATGGTTTCACCTGGATGTGATGGACGGCCTTTTTGTCCCCAATATTTCTTTCGGTTTTCCCATCATCGAGAAGATCAGGGGTGCCACCTCCAAAATACTGGACGTGCACCTGATGATCGTAGACCCGGAGCGCTATATCGAACGGTTCAGGAAAGCAGGTGCCGATGTCATCAGCATTCATGCAGAGGCTTGTAAAAACCCGGTCGCAGCCCTTCAAATGATCAGGGAAACCGGGGCCATGGCGGGGATCGTCATCAACCCCGAAACCCCTGTTGAGACCCTGGAACCGTACATCGACCATGCCGACATGGTCCTGCTGATGTCGGTACACCCCGGGTTTGGCGGCCAATCATTCATCGCCGCAACATTTGATAAAATCGCAGGTCTGAAAGCAATGATCGCCCGGCACCAGGCCAATGTACTGGTTGAAGTTGACGGCGGCGTTGATCTGCAGAATGCGGACAGGCTTGTCACAGCCGGTATTGATATTCTTGTGGCCGGAAATACCATTTTTGCCTCCCCCGATCCGACCGCGACCATCCTCCGGCTAAAAAGAGCCGGCTGAGATACCGATTGTTTTTTTCCACAGGGCGGATCACCATTATTTTTTCCTATTTTTACAAAAAAATCGGTCATTCTGCATGGATTTCAAGGGAGCCAGTGAATACATCATTCAGCGTTTGCGATCGGAACTGAGCCCGGCGCTGCATTATCATTGCCTTGCTCACACCCTGGATGTGGCCGAAGCGACCCGCCGGCTCATTGAAACCGAGAAAATCACCGTTGAAGCCGGGATCCTGGTTGAGACTGCCGCACTATTTCATGATGCCGGCATGATATACCAGTATGCTGACCATGAATCGCGGTCGGCCGAAATGGCCATGCAGATTCTGCCCGGGTTCGGCTATTCAAAGGCTTCCCTGGATGAAGTTTCAGCGCTGATCATGTCTACGCGGTTGCCACAGCAGCCCCATTCCCTTCACGAACAGGTTATTTGCGACGCCGACCTGGATTACCTGGGGCGAAGCGACTTTTTCATCAATGCGTTCAAACTGCGGCTCGAATGGCAGGTAAACGGGATCAGGAGCACGACACTTGCTGAGTGGCTTGACATACAGGTTGATTTTTTGGGTGATCATCAATATTTTACAAAATCCGCCGTTAAACTCAGAGAGGCCACCAGGAAGAGCAACCTTGCGGAAATCATACATTTACTCCATAAATCGTAAATCGTAAATCGTAAATCGTAAATAATTTCTTTATGGCACCATCAAATCAGGCTAAAAGCTACAACAACATTGTACTGATCCCGACAGATTTTTCGGAGGTATGCAGCAACGCCATTTCCCATGGCGTGAAACTGGCGATGTTCCTGGGTTACAAGGTTTGTATCCTGCACATTATCAACAAGGAGACCAAGGCTGAACTAAAAAAGAAGAATGTCGGGGTCGACTATGTCGAATACCGTCTGAAGGAATATAAAAAATATTATACCAAAAAATACAATGTTGAAATCGACACGATGGCGGTTGAAGGAAACATCTTTTCAACCATCAGCGAAGTTGCAAAGGAGATCAAGGCCAACCTGATGGTCATGGGAACCCACGGAAAAAAAGGTTTCCAGCATGTCTTCGGAAGTTATGCGCTGCGGGTTGTTGTCGAATCGCCGGTGCCGGTCGTGGTGGTGCAAAAAAGAAATTTCAAGCACGGGTACAACAACATCGTATTCCCCGTCAGCAACGACCTGGAACCCCGGCAGGCAGTGCACTGGGCAAAATTGATGGCCAAACTGTTCAATGCCAAGATTCACGTTTTCCTCTCCCCTGAGAAGGAGACCGGGCGAAAAACCAGCCTGAACATCATCACCAAACAGATCACGGATATTTTTTCAGCCGAAAAGATCGTTTACGACATTACCACGGCCGAATCGGCCAGTGATTTTGCCGACCAGGTGATCTCCCACGCAGTCATCCACCACGCCGACCTCATCATGATCATGACCCGGCCGAACATCGACGTAGCCGGTTTCAGCCTCGCCTCCTGGGACGAAAGGCTGATGTTCAACGACGCCCAGATCCCTGTCATGGGAATCAACCCCATTGAATATGGATTTCACTATTTTGAGTGGTCGATGCTGGCGTAAGGAAGGTAGCGAGGTAGCCAAATAGCGAAAAAAAAACGATGGATAAACTGCAGGTGAAGCAGCGGATCGCGGCGTTGTCGGAGGAGATCAGGAGGCATAACTACAATTATTATGTACTTTCCGGCCCGACGATCAGTGATTACGATTTTGACATGCTGCTCAACGAACTGATCAGCCTTGAAAAGGAATTCCCCGAATTCACCGAACCCGATTCCCCCACCCTCCATGTAGGCGGCGCGGTGACCAAGGATTTCGTGCAGGTTCAGCACCGCTACCCGATGATGTCGCTCGGGAACACATACTCGGAGGATGAGATCCTTGACTTCGCAGAACGCATTCGCAAACTGATCGGCGAGGGGGTGGAATATGTCTGTGAACTTAAATTCGACGGGGTTGCCATCGGTCTCACATACCGCCACGGCCGCCTCATGCAGGCCGTAACGCGCGGCGACGGCATCCAGGGGGACGATGTTACCACCAACATCAGGACCATCCGCAGCATTCCGTTAAAATTGCACGGGTCCGGCTACCCTGATGAGTTTGAAATCCGCGGGGAGATCATCCTGCCCCACGAAAGTTTTGAGAAGATCAATCTCCAGCGGGCGGAAGATGGCGATGAACCCTTCGCAAACCCGCGGAATGCCGCTTCGGGAAGCATCAAGATGCAGGATTCGGCAGAGGTTGCCAAAAGGCACCTCGACTGTTTCCTCTACTACCTGCCCGGCAGCGGCCTGCCCTTCACCACACATTATGAAAGCCTGGCAGCTGCCAGGTCGTGGGGATTTAAAGTCTCCGAACATGCAGCCAGGTGCTCAACAGTTGAGGAGATCTTTGAATACCTTGAAACATGGGATCGTGCCCGGTATGAACTGCCTTTCGACATCGACGGCATCGTCATCAAGGTGAACGACCTCCGCCAGCAGGAGATGCTGGGCTACACCGCAAAATCACCCCGCTGGGCTATTGCGTATAAATTCAAGGCAGAGCAGGTTGCCACCCGCCTGCTGTCGGTGGTTTTCCAGGTGGGGCGTACGGGTGCGGTCACACCTGTTGCGAACCTGCAGCCGGTACAACTCGCCGGGACCGTCGTCAAACGGGCCTCCCTGCACAATGCCGATGTCATCGCCTCGCTGGATCTTCGGAACGGGGACACGGTTTTCGTGGAGAAAGGCGGTGAAATCATTCCCAAGATCGTCGGGGTTGACCTTGACGCCCGGCCGGCGGAAGCTCCACCCGTTGTTTTCATCAGCAATTGTCCTGAATGCCGGACGCCCCTTGTCAGAACCGAAGGCGAGGCCGCCTGGTACTGCCCGAACGAATCCGGGTGCCCGCCGCAGATCAAGGGCAAACTGGAACATTTCATCTCACGGAAGGCCATGAACATCGACAGCCTGGGCGAGGGGAAGATCGAAATACTCTTCGACAACGGCCTTGTTCATCATTGTGCCGACCTCTACGACCTCACCTCCGACCAGTTGATCGGTCTTGAAAAGACCTATGGATCGTCCGATGACAAACGCGAAAAGAAGATCTCCTTCCGCGAAAAAACCGTGACCAACATCCTCAATGGCATTGAAGGCTCGAAACAGGCCGGGTTTGAGCGGGTGCTCTACGCCCTCGGGATCCGGTTCGTCGGGGAGACCGTTGCCAAAAAACTCGCAACCCACTTTGGTTCGGTTGAGAAGCTGAAGGCCGCAGGATTCGCCGAGCTCAACGAGGTGGAGGAGATCGGAGAAAAAATCGCCACCAGCATCCTGGCATGGTTTTCGGAGCCCCTGAATCTCGGGCTGATCGACCGCCTTCGGGCTTCCGGGTTGCATTTCGAGATGGAGGCTTCAAATGAAATACTCCTCAGCAACCGGTTTGAGGGGATGACCTTCGTGGTAAGTGGTGTATTTGAGAATTTTTCGCGCGACGAACTTAAAAAGACCATCGAACTCCATGGAGGAAAAAACGTCGGGTCCGTTTCGGCTAAAACCACCTACCTCCTGGCTGGCGCCAACATGGGACCTGAAAAACGGAAAAAGGCTGAAAAGCTTGGCGTTGCGATCATTTCAGAGGCAGATTTTCTTGGGATGATAGAGGCCTGACTTCGCTTGGTAAAAATCAACCACAGAGAAGCTGAGATAAAAAAGAGGCCACAGAAACTGTTTGTTTAATTTTTCTCTTTTTTGTGTTCTCTGTTATTTTTTTGTGCCTCTGTGGATAAAAAAAACCTCATCACCTCACCACCGACAACTTCCTGGTCAGCCTCATCCCTTCAGCCTCCACCACCACCAGGTAAAGTCCCGGCGTCAGATCTGAAACATCCAGCAGGGTCCTGGTCGTTCCCTTCGCCAGCTTCCGCGAGCGCACCAGGTTGCCCTGGCTGTCATACAACAGGATTGTTGCCTGGTCTTGCAGCGCTAAATTGAAAATAACCTGGACATGCCCCCCTGCCGGGTTCGGATAAACCGAACAGGAAAACGGCATCGTTTCCGCATGCTCCTGGACGCTGGTAAATGACTGGCCATCGGGCAGCCTGTTTGTTTCAAAGGAGTGGCGGACGATGTCGATCATCTTCATCAGTTTGCCGACGGAAACCGTGGTATCGGAGGTGTCATAATCCCTCGCGAACACATAGGCCAGGTCAAGTTCCTTCATCTCGCCCGGGTGAAAGGTGAAGGGCCCGACCATGCCCAGGCCACGGATGTCGTTGGGATTGAACCCGGCCGTGCGCCCTGTCCAGTTCTTCGGTCCGTTGGGTACCTGGCATCCGCTTCCCCAGTTGACCGTATCCGATTCGCCGGGAAACATGAACCGGCACTGCGGACCATATCCTCCTGCCCCTGCGTGACCAACACCACCATATTCCAGGTAGGTTGAATCACGCCACATGAAATGCAGGTAATGATAATAGCCGGCAACATCGGTCGGATCACCGTAATACTCCGGAGTGCTCACGGCACTCGACATGATGGGGAGAAAACCGGCTAACCCCATCCGTTCATTATCGGGGATCCCGTCGCCGAACCCGACCCCGTTTACACTCCCGTTGCAAAGCTGGTGGCCGGTTCCGTCAACCCTGGGCCGGTCGGCCCCTGTTGGGTCGAGTGCAGGGCCGGCCAGCACCGTGACCGACTGTGCAGGCGGGTGCACCCCATAGGCCATGGCCTGGCCGGTCCCGTCCACCGCGGTTCCGTTAAAGCCGTAATAACTGCCGCGGTAAACATCGCAGCCGATATAATCATCCATGGGCCACCCTATGTCAAGGTCGGTAAAAATCCCGAGACAGGTGTTGTAATAGGCCTGCTGGGACCGGTTGTAAATTTTATAGTTCACCAGCAGGGTGTTTTTGAAGGCCGAATCGCCGGGCATGTCCCAGCCATAGACCATGGCATGAAATTCAGCCTTCAGGGTTCGCTTGCCCAGGGATTCATTGTGGGGGGCACGGTTGTCGTTGTAAATGAAGTAAAGGGACTGGTCGCCCCTGATCAGCGGGTAATCGCCGTCCATCGGGTTGTAGATCCCGTCGTGGTTGCGGTCGAAATAGGGCGCAAGCTGTGCCGCCTCCCCGAGATTCATATTCCCGTTGCCCGGCCATGTAAGGATATCATGGATCGGCTTGTAACCGGCATCCTGCCAGTGCAGCTTATGATATTCGATATCCGTTTTCCTGACGTTCCAGATGTAATTCCAGGCCGTATCCTGGTAGATGGAGTAGTTGGCCGTATCCATCACGGGGCCAGCATAGTAATCCTGCTTTTTCCCGGGGTTCATCCCGTTACCCTGCCGGTAGCGTTCACCGGCAACATACCGGTTGCTGTCCCTATCCAGCCCGCCGATCCAGATCGAATTGTCGAAAATCGTCTTTTTCCCGCTTCCTTTTGGGACCACGAAGCCCTTTGTACCGTTCGGGTCGGCGAAGAAAAGAGCGAAGTTCAGCCCGGATGCATTGAACTGGGCGCTGATATTATTGATTTCCAGCGAATCATAACTGTGATCATGGATCCGGAAAATGATCTTTGCAGCCGAAGTTTTCTGAATGGTCAAATCGGTTATGGTATAGGTGCCCTGGGCATTGCCGTTAAAACCCCACTGATCGGCCACATAGGTGAACCATCCCTGGTTCTTCCAGGTCCAGATGACCAGCGACCTCGTAAAGGAGGTCCCCCCGCTTATTTTAACCGAATCACCGGTCGGGATGGTATCATTTGCCAGCAAATTCACGGTTTTGGGGATTCCTGGAACAAGATCGATGGTATCGTTTACAGCCCTGAAGCTCTGTCCGGAAAGCTGACCGGCAACTGCCATAAGCATGGTGGCGAGAAACATTTTCATAGGATTGGAATTTAAGGTTCGTATTTCCTGGTAACAGTCCATCCGTTGCCGGTGACCTTCAGGATCAGGATCCCCGCTGATGCCGGCGGTATCGCGATCCGGGCTGTCATGGCATTCACAGTGACATCTCCAAGGAAAACTCCTGAAAGTGAAACCAAGGTCACATGTTCAATTTCTTTTGTAGCGGTAATTTCAAGGATGCCCATATCACGCCTGGTCGTAACGCGGATATCCGCCATTTCATCCGCATCCCCGGTCCCGGCAAATTTTCCCGACTGCTCAACCGTAAAGGGAACCGTGGCGGCAACGGATGAAAAAAGGAATAGGGAGGAATTCCTGGCCAGGTAACCCAGGTTCGCCTTTAATACATGAACCGGGATGGAGTCGTTGCCTGTGCCGCTGGTCCTTTCCATGCTGAACCAGTCGGGGATGTTTCCCTGCACCGACCAGTCGACATTCGACCTGATCTGCAGGTACCCGGTATAACCCAGGCTTTGTTTCAGAACAACGGTGTCGGGCAGCACCTGGTTGGAAAAAAGGTCGCTCATGGGGCGCAGCCATACGCCATGGTCCTCCACCCCTGCAAAAAGGTTCGCCCCCGTGGTGGCCAGGAAACGGATCGGGCTGGCGGGGATTCCCGTATTCACCGCTTGCCATGTATCCCCGTTGTCGCGCGACAGCAAAACCCCCTGTTGCCTGGTTCCCGCGACGACCGCTGTGCCGATAAAGGCAATGGTGATGGCGTGGACCGGGTTCCCCGCGTCAAGCAGCTGCGTCCAGGAGATCCCGGGGAGCAGTAGCCTGAAAAGACCTGCCGGCGTGGCTGCAAACAATGTATGGCCCTGCCCGGCAATGACGGTTATTGCCAGGTCCTGCAACCCCATGTTCAGGGAATGCCACGTACTGCCGCTATCGGAGGAGGCAAACACCCCGGAAGCCCGGGTACCGGCATAGACGTTTTGGTTGAGGGATAGCAGCGAAGTGATTACAGGGTCGCTGATACCGGCTGGAACCGGTGACCAGGTAAGTCCGGTATCGGCCGACAGGAATAACCCCGAACCGGAGGTGCCTGCAAAGAGCCTGGAACCCGAAGCACAAACCGAGGAAATGTAAGGGTCCGTGATGCCGTTGCAGGATGTCGTCCAGCTGATCCCCTGGTTGTCGGACACATACAGCCCGGAGCCGGCCGTACCGGCAAACAGCCTGGTGTCTGATCCCGACAACGCAGTCAGAAACCGGGCAGGCAAACCGTTGTTCCGCGAAAACCAGCTGTAGCCGTTGTCGTTCGAAATAAAAAAACCCGCTCCGGCAGTGCCGGCAAGAATCTGTGTTCCCTTCGCGATCATCGCGGTTACGGTCGAACCGGTCATACCTGTATTTGCAGGAATCCACGAATCACCGCTGTCGCCCGACCTGCAGATCCCGCCGCCTCCGGTACCTGCCAGCAGGTCTTTTCCAGATGCGGCAAAGGTGTTGACGAAGGGGTTGGCCATCCCGCCACTTACCCTGGTCCAGGATGAGCCCGGCCCCGCAGAGGAGAATATCCCACCTCCCCCGGTTGCTGCAAACAATGCTGTCCCTGTCTGTCCGACAGCATTCACCGGGAACCCGGGTGGCAGTCCCGCAGACGAATTCTGCCAGTCGTTCCCGGAGGATGAACTGAATACCTTCCCGCCGGAAGTCCCGGCGAAGAAAAAGGAGCCAAAAGTGCCAAGTGACTGAATGAAAGGATCCGTAATCCCTGTGTTCGCAGCATGCCATGTGCTTCCATTGTTGGTGGAGAGAAAAACACCGTCTCCGGCAGTGCCGGCGGCCATCACCGAACCGGCAGCAGTCATCGAGGTAATATTTTTGCCGGAGATATTTCCGGTCTTTGCGTTCCAATGGTCTCCTTCGTCGTTTGAGGTAAAAAGCCCCCCGGCCGTGCCGGCAAATAAGCAGGAAGGAGTCTGCAGGATTACCTGTACCGATAAATTTATGAGCCCGTTATTGACCTGGATCCAGGATATACCGCGGTCGGTTGACCTGTATATGCCCGAGCCACCGGTACCTGCCCAAATCGTCGGCCCGGCGGTGGCGATTGCTGTAACTGCGGAATCCGGGAATCCACCCGATGCCCTGGCCCACAGGAAGGTTGAGTCAGGCGATATCCACATCCCGCGTGCGCTACCGGCATAAAGGGTGTGCCCGCTCACGGCCTGCGAAAGAATATTCCCGCCATCCGGGCCGTTTGCCGGGGTCCACTGGGGAAATACCCTTGCGGAGATGATGAAAAACATAGCCAGAAAAACAGGGATCCGCTGCATGGTGCCAGGTTGCCTCTCTCAAAGTTATTAAGATTTTCCATCTGAATGTTAAATTCATGTAATTAAAAAAGCATGTAAAGGGGAAATGGGTAAATTTGTCATAAGACGGGCAATTTCGTAATAACCAGGCATGAAATTCAGGCTGCTTTTATTTTTGACGCTGGTATCCCCATGCCTTGCCGTTTCGCAGCAATCGGCGAAACCGGAAGTTTCATCTGCAGTATATTTTGATGTCTCGCCCCCTCTGAAGTCCATGTGTTCCCGCCCGGTAACAAAGGCTGACCTGAGCCGGAAAGAGGGTGCCGTTAAAAATTATTTCAGGACAAGGGAACACCCGGGTCCCCATGAAAGAAAGGCAGACCAGGCATTGCAGAAAACTCCTGCACTAAAAACCGGGGATACCATCCTCCGGAATTTCGAGGGGATGCCGAACATCAGCTTTGTGGTTCCCGCCGACCCCTGCGGGGCCGTCGGCCCGGATCATTATGTGCAGGTTGTCAATTTTGTCTGTTCCGTGTACGACAAAACGGGCAACCGGCTCATGGGCCCGTTCAACACCGGGTTGCTGTGGATGGGACTGCCCCACAATTCGAGTAACGGCGATGGCATCGTGCTCTACGACGGTCATGCCGACCGCTGGCTCATCAGCCAGTTGTCGCTTCCCGATTACCCGAACGGCCCTTTTTACCAGATGATCGCCGTTTCGCAAACCCCCGATCCGACCGGTTCATGGTACCGGTACGAGTTTGCCTTTGCCGACATTCCCGATTATCCCAAGTTCGGCACCTGGCACGATGGCTATTACATGTCGTACAACCGGATCAGGTCGGGCGGGATGGTTTACGACGGCACCGGTTCTGTGGTATTTGAACGAAGCGCGATGCTTACCGGCAACCCGGATGCGCGTATGATCCTGTTCCTGGAAAATTCGGGGGAGGATGCCTTTTCCATGCTGCCCGCCGACTGTGAAGGGAGTTTCCCGGATGCCTCCACCCCTGAATTTTTCTTTTTCGTCAAACGGAATTTTATCGGGATCCAGGAATTTCATGCCGACTGGACCAACCCGGCCGCTTCAACCTTCGGCAATTATCTGAAAATCCCGGTCAGCCCGTTTCAGAACAACACGGAAAATATTCCCCAGAAAGGTTCCGGCAGTTCCCTGAATCCCATCAACGACCGGCTGATGTTCCGGATGCAGTACCGGAAATTCAGCGACCACCAGTCCGTGGTGGTCAACCACACGGTGGATGCCGGCGGACACACCGGGATCAGGTGGTATGAACTCAGGAGAACCAGCGACAACTGGTATGTTTTCCAGGAATCAACCTTTGCCCCCGACACAAATTACAGGTGGATGGGAAGTGCTGCCATGGATACGGATGGAAATATCGCCCTGGGCTATTCCGTTGCGGGTCCCGGTCTCTATCCTTCGGTGCGCTATACCGGGCGGATGGCGCATGATCCGCTGAACCGTTTCACAATCGCCGAGCGGGAGATCATCCCGGGCGGGGGCGCACAGACCGGGGTCTGGTCCAGCGGAGGGCGCTGGGGCGATTACAGCTGCATGAGCGCGGATCCCGCGCAGCCGCAGGTATTCTGGTACACCCAGGAATATTACGACAGCACCTCTGTGAGCTACTGGAAAACCAGGATCGCCTCGTTCAGTTTTGCCGGTGTGCTGACCATGAATGCCACCGCCACCCCCGGTATAGTCTGCAAAGGGGAAAGCTCAGCGCTCGATATCCTTGCATCGGGTGGCACCGGGAATTATTCCTACCAGTGGCGTTCCCTGCCGGACGGCTTTACCTCGGGAATCCGGAACCCGGTTGTTTCCCCTATCGTGTCCACGAAATATATCGCTACGGTCGGAGACGGATCGCTGCTGATCAGCGACACCCTTTCGGTCGGTGTTCTTCAACCTCCCGCAGTCAGTGCAGGAAGTGACACCAGCTGCTGTCATTATATCGGCAGGATCGCTCTCCGCGGTCTGGCTTCCGATGTCATTTCCACAATCTGGACCACCACCGGCGACGGCACCTTTGGCGATGCGGCCAGCCTGAACACGACCTATTTCCCGGGGTTTAACGATAAAACCAAGGGTGCTGTCAGCCTATACCTTGCCGGGACACCGCAGCCGCCCTGCCTCCCGGTGGTCTCGGAAAGACACATCACCTTCGAACCCTGCGCGGGGACAGAGGAACTGCCCGCGGAGATTTCGGCGGATTTGTTTCCCAATCCCACAAGCGGGAGGTTCATCCTCATGGTCGGCGGCACCACCACCTCCAACATTACCTTCGGGATGACAAACCTCCTGGGCAGCCCAGTATCCATCGGATTTCCGGGGCATCCCGTTGGTTCACAACGTTATGCGTTCAACATTTCGCACCTGCCCGGCGGGATCTATTTTCTCCGCTTCAAAACAGGCGAAACCATCGTGACCCGGAAACTCATCCTCGCCCGTTAACTACCTGCCGGATCACCCCGAAGGGGATCCGGCAGTTTGACCGCTACGTTAAAGCGCTGCAGGAATACATTACGCCCCGGCAGAAGCCGTTGCGGGACTGAACCGGGTTACTGGACCTTTTTGATCGAACCCGCCCCTGAAACACTCTGGTCGATCTCGGTGGGGGTTCCCTTGTATTTCACACTGCCCGCCCCTGAAATCTCGGCATGCAGTTTTTTGGAAACGCTGATCTGGGCATTCCCGGCACCACTGATCTCGATGTCGTAATTTTCGGCAGCAAGGTCATATCCAAAGATATCGGAAGCTCCCGACAACTCCATGCTGACATCAACGGCAGTCCCCGAAAATTTCAGTTTGGTCGCCCCGCTGCAATCGAGTTTCAGCTTTTGAACCGCCAGTTCCATTTTGGCATCCGAAGCGCCGGAACCATCGATGCTCAGCTCGGGAACCGTAAGCACACCATCCGTATGAATGTTCACCGCGCCACTGATGTCAATCATCTTCAAATCTTTGACCGTGACATATACCTTCAAAACCGTTGTATGGTTTATCGGCTTGCGGGTGTCAACTTTCAGGGTGCCGCCCTCAACCGTCGTCTTTACCAGCGGCAGGATGTTGTGATCGGTCTCCACCGTCACCTCCTCGGTGGCACCCTGCTTTATTACCACGTCAAAGGCTCCTGAAACTTCAATGGAATTAAAGGAGCCGACAATCCGGGTCTCCTTCAGCACATTGCCGTCACCACTGGTCCCGCCGATCATGCGGCAACCTGCGAACAGGCTTGACATCCCCACGAACAGGGAAAATAACATAAACATCGGGAAAAATCTGGTTGTTTTCATGATTTTGATTTTAATTGATTGGACGAAAAAAAAATATTTGGTTACACATTACAGGCAATGGGAAACAGGCAATAGGAAACAGGCAATAGGAAACAGGCAATAGGCAATAAAAAACACCAGCATTCAGGGTATTCAACTTTCCTCATCAAACTCCCACATCCCCAATTTTCACATCCCCCAAATTTTCACATCCCCAAATCCCCAAATCCCCAAATCCTCAAATCTTCACATCCCCAAATCCTCAAATCCCCACATCCTCAAATTTACTTCAGCCTCACATTCCCGAATTCGCTGTGAACGGTGACCTTCTGCGACGGATTGTCGCCACCGCCGATGTTCCCGCGGTAGATATTTTCGGTTGAGGAGGTCGACCGAAACGAGAACCGGGCCTTTTCGGATGGAAATTCGAGGTTGCAGAATTTCAGTTCCGCATCCAGGGTATACCTGGCCTGGTCGCTGAGTCCGACGGTGACATTTCCGTATTTGTTACGGATGTTGACCGAGGTAAAATCGGCCGGCATTTCGCGCACTTCGCAGCTGCCATACTGGATGTCCAGGTTCAGGCTCTGGTCGATCCTCCGGATGCGGATGTCGGAAAACTTCGACCGTGAATCGACCGCCGAAGAACGCTCCATGTCCAGTTTCCCTCCTTCAAAGGCGACGTTGAGGGCGACGATCTTTTCGGCGTCAAGGTCCGAAAACTTTGAATCAAGCCTGAGGCTCCCCGCATAATCGAGATGCATCTCCGAATATTTCAGCGAAACCACGGCGCCCTTCATCCAGTTGACACGGGCTTTGCCGAACTTAATGTCGAGGGTGTTGTCGGAATTTGCCAGCTTTTTAGCCTCCAGGTTCCCGTAGCCAAGGGTGATCTTCGTTTTCCCCTGCGTTTCGTTTACGAAAATATCGCCGAACTTGTTGGTCAGATCAAGGCTGGCGCCTACCGGCATGCTGATGACATAATCGATTGAAAATTTTCCCTTCCCCTGCCCCCTCGAATCCTGGAGGTTTGTGGTGGCTTTAACAGCGGTTGGTGAATCGGTGAAATCGACCGTGATCTGCCTGAGTATCCGGTCGGCCTCCTCCTGGTCAGACGCCGTGACCGTGATTGTCACTTCAATGGAAATGCTGTTTTTTTCCCAGTTGGTGCATTGCACCCTGCCAAAACGGTTGCTCACGGTAAGCAGCGGATCGGCAGTGACGGCAAACTCCTTTTTTATCTTCTTCGTGAATTCATCGTTTGCCTTAACACCCCTGATCCCGAGCAGGAAGATGAACATCAGGGTAAAGAATACTATTTTCAGCGTGGTTTTCATCATTTCAGGTATTAACAGGTTAATTCTTTTGTGACAATTGTCCGACCATCGCTTTCACAACGCTCTCCTTCATCTGCTGGTTCTGGACGATTGCATCGAGGATCCGTTCGTTGCCGGGATCGGCAGCCAGCATGGATCGGAGTTCGTCCGTGGAAGCGTCAAGATTCTTTATTTCAGCCAGTACCGATGCGCTGATGATCCCCGACCCGGGATGGGCGGTTGCCAGTTCTTTCAGGGTTCCAAGTTGTTTATTTGTTTGATTGTCATAATATTGTATGGCTTCCTTTATTTCGGCCGGAAGCTCTGCCGTTGCCTGGCCGGCCACAACCAGCCGGCGAATGGCCTGGCCTGCAAAGTCGAATACGAAAACGGTTACGGTGATCAGCAGCAGGATGAGGGCCGCAATCCTGAGCATCGTAAAACGGCTGATGCCCGCAGTCGCGCGCGCCGTCCCTGCGGCAAGGCGCTGTTCAAAACGGTCAAAATGGCCGGGATCGGGGTCTGCTGAATCGAATTCATCCCGGTGGTCCAACATGTATTTTTCAAGGTCTTTCATGCTCAGTTCGTGCTAAATGCGTGCCTGTTGTTTCCCTTCAGCATCCCGGCCAGTTTCTGGCGGGCACGGGAATACCGCGTCCGTGACAGCTGGTTCGAAATGTTCAGAATCTGCGATATCTCCTCATGGTCGTATCCCTCGAGTAAAAAGAGGGAAAGGATCACCCGGCAGTCGCCGGGAAGCTGCGAAATCGCCCGCTTCACCTCCGCCACCTGGTATAGGGTTTCATCTTCATGGTCATCTTCCTGCTCCTCCGGAAGGTCAATCCCATTCTCCTCGATGGAAAGGGTCTCTTTGGTCTTCCGCAGGGAATCGAGCGAACGGTTGATCACGATCCTCTTCAGCCATGACCCGAAACTTCCTTCGCCGGTGTAACTGTCCAGCCGCTGAAACGCATCAAGGAAAGATTCCTGCATGATATCCTCGGCTTCCGCCGAATTGTTCACGATCCTCAGGCTGGTGTTGTACATGGCTTTGTAATATCTTTTATAAATCTCGTACTGGGCATTCCGGTGGCCGGCCCTGCAGGCATCGATCAGTTCCTGGTGAATATGGATGTACCGGTTTTCCAAATCCGCAAATTTTAGCCAATTGACTCGGCAGTTTTTGAAATGTTACAGGGAAAACTTAAAATTATTACAAATTTCCGGCAATTTACGATATACGATCTACGATTTACGATTTTTAAAGTGACGAGTGACGAATGACGTGTGACGAATGACCGGTGAACTGTCATGTTTCGCTTTGGAGAGTGCCGGCAATTCGCTATTTTTGCCGTTGATGAAAAGGATCCGGCTACCGGTATATTTTTATGCGCTCACCGCCATGCTCTTCTGGGGCATGTCGTTTATATGGAGTTCGGTTTTACTGAAATATTACGAACCGGTGACCATCATTTTCATCCGGCTGATCATTTCCTCTGTCCTGCTGTTCGCATTCATACGCGTTGCTGGCGCCCGTGAAAGGATCGACCGGGGCGACTACCTGCTGATCTTTCTTTCGGCACTGTTCAATCCTTTCCTCTATTTCCTGGGTGAAAATTACGGGCTGAAATTCTCGACGCCCACCATTGCCGCTGTCATCATTGCCACCATCCCCGTATTTTCTCCGCTGGTGGCATACCTCAGTTTCAGGGAAAAGCTGACCCCGATCAACTTCGTCGGGATCGCCGTTTCATTTGCGGGGGTCGTCATGATCCTGGTCAACCGGTCGTTCGAACTGGCAGCAGATCCCCGCGGGGTCCTTTTCCTGTTCGCGGCGGTTTTTGCAGCCCTGCTCTATTCCGTCACCCTGCGCAAACTTACCGGGAAGTATTCGGCCGTTCTTATCGTTGCCGTTCAGAACCTCATCGGTGTTTTTCTTTTCCTGCCGCTGTTCCTGGTCTTCGAATACAAATCCACCATGGCTGTCCCCCTCAACGGGGAGATCATCTCGTCGATGCTCCTGCTCGCCGTTTTCGCCTCCTCCCTTTCGTTCGTCTTTTTCGCCCATTCAGTCAAATTACTGGGAATCAGCAAGACCAATATTTTTTCCAACCTCATCCCGGTCTTCACCGCGCTGTTTTCCTATTTCCTTCTTTCAGAGTCTTTTTCACTGCATAAGATTATCGGGGTTTTGATCGTCATCGGCGGTGTTTACCTCTCGGAAAGAACGAAAAAGCGGGCTTAGGCCGGGCTAATTTTCGTACCTTTGCGACGATATTAAAGTCAACATTTCATGATTTTCAGACCCGAGAAATTAAAGATAAAAGATCAGCGAATGAAACCCTTCATCGATGCTGACGAAATATGGGGATATATCAATGCCACCCCCGCCACCAAAGAAAAGGTGCGGGAGGTGATTGCCAAATCGCTTGACAAAAACCGGTTGACCCTGGAGGAGACTGCTGTTCTCATCAATGCATCGGATCCTGAACTGATAGAAGAGATCAAACAGGGAGCGCGAACCCTCAAGGAACGGGTTTACGGCCAGCGCATCGTGCTGTTTGCCCCGCTTTATGTGGGCAATCTTTGCACGAACAACTGCGTCTATTGCGGCTTTAAGGCTTCCAACAAACAACTCAAACGGGTCACTCTCAACGAGGAGGACCTTATTGCCCAGGTGAAGGCGCTGGAGGATACCGGCCAGAAACGGCTGATCCTGGTTTACGGGGAACACCCGAAATATGATGCGAAATTCATCGCCGATTCGGTGAGAACCGTTTATTCGGTCAGGAGCGGACCCGGCGAGATCAGGCGGGTCAACATCAATGCCGCCCCCATGGATATCGATGGCTTCCGCATGGTCAAGGATGCGAAGATCGGCACCTACCAGATCTTCCAGGAGACTTACCACGAAGAGACCTATGCAAAGGTTCACATGGGCGGCATGAAACGGAATTACGAATGGCGTCTCACCGCCCTCGACCGCGCCCAGGAGGCCGGCATCGACGACGTGGGAATCGGAGCGCTGTTCGGACTCTACGACTGGCGGTTCGAAGTTCTGTCGCTGGTTCGTCACACCAACCACTTTGAAGCGGTTTACAATGTCGGTCCCCACACCATCTCCTTCCCGAGGATACAGTATGCCTCGCAGCTGAACATCGACGGCACCCACCTGGTGACCGACGAACAGTTCACCCGCCTGGTGGCCATCCTGCGGCTTGCCGTGCCCTATACCGGGCTGATCCTGACGGCGCGCGAGCCGGCGGCGATTCGCGATGAGATCATGCAGTTCGGCGTTTCACAGATCGACGGCGGCACGAACATTGAAATGGGCGGTTATGCTAAGAAAAAAGAAAAGGAAAACGAGGAACAGGACATTGATCTCGAGCAATTCCAGATCAACGACAACCGCACCCTGAACGAGATCATGGACGAGCTGATTGCGAACAAGTACATCCCGTCCTTCTGCACGGCCTGTTACCGGCTGGGCCGCACCGGGGAACATTTCATGGAGTTTTCGGTCCCCGGCTTCATCAAGCGGTTTTGCCAGCCGAATGCCATCATGACCCTCGTGGAATACCTCGAGGATTATGCCCCGCCCGAAACAAAGGCAAGGGGATACGAACTGGTCAGCGAAAAGCTCGATGAAATCGAGGATCCGGCCTTCAAAGCAAACCTGCTCGACAAAATCGGGCAGCTCAAGGCGGGTAAACGTGATTTATATTTCTGAAAACAACACCATATGAAAGAGGTCAGAATCATCGGTTTACTGATCACCGATCGCATCAAGGAAGCCGGACTTACGCAGAAAGCCCTCACGAAATACGCCCATGTGATCAAATCGCGGCTCGGGTTTCACGAGGTAACCGAGGATGTATGCAGCCGCGTCGGCGTCATCATCCTGCAACTTGCCGGCAACCCGGAGGATTGCGGCAAACTTGAATCGGAACTTGCCCAGATCCGCGGGCTCGAGGTTCAGCGGATGATTTTCGGACTTTAGGATATTTCCGGATTAAAAAACCCTCCCGGTCTTGCCGCCGGGATTTAAAGCTTTGATAATATGACAAAAGAAATCTGGATTCTCGGTATCCATGTTACCGACAGGGTGAACAAAGTCGATGAACTTCAGCCGATCCTGACCAAGTTTGGCTGCACCATCAAAACCCGTCTCGGACTGCACGAAGTGACAGATGACTTTTGTTCACGAACCGGGCTGATCCTGCTCGAACTCACCGGCAGCCGTGAAGAATTCCTGAAGCTGGAAAACGAACTGCTTAAAATCGACGGCCTTGAAGTAAAAAAGATGGTCTTTGCCGAGTAGTCATTCGTCACTCGTCACTTCAAAATCGTAAATCGTAAATCGTAAATCGTAATTATACAAGCGTGACCCTCGTCCCCCCATTGTCAATCCCCAGCATGGTGGTCTTGGTGATGATGGTATCCTTTCCTGAATGTTCCACAAAATGAATGGCGGCCCGCACCTTTGGGCCCATGCTGCCTTCGGGGAATTGTCCCTCTTCGAGGTAGCGCTTGGCTTCGGCGATGGTCATGCGGTCGAGCGACTGTTCCTGCGGCGTGTTGAAATTGATGCACACCTTGGGAACATCGGTGAGGATGAAGAACTTGTCGGCGTTGATCTGTGATGCAAGCAAAGCCGAGGCCAGGTCCTTGTCGATGACGGCATCGATCCCCTGCAATTTGTTGGGGGCCACGTAAAATACCGGGATGCCGCCGCCGCCCACGGCAATGGCGATCTGCCCGCCGCGTGCAATTTTTTCAATGGTCTTTTTGTTGATGATCACCAGTGGCGTGGGCGATGCAACCACCTTGCGCCAGCCGCGCCCGCGCGGGTCTTCCTTGAAAAATGCGCCGGTTTCCTTCGCCATGGCATCGGCCTCCGCCTTTGAATAATAGGGTCCGACGGGCTTGGTCGGTTTTGTAAACGCGGGATCATCCTTGTTCACCAGCACCTGCGTGGTGATGGTGATGATGTCGCGCTCCATGTCGTGGATCTCCAGGACATTTTTAAGCTGCTGTTCAATAATGTAACCGATGAAGCCCTGGGAATATGCGACGCAGATGTCGAGCGGCATCTCCGGGATCCCGAACATCTTGAAACCAGCCGAATTGGCAAGCATGATGTTCCCGACCTGCGGACCGTTGCCATGGGTGATCACGATGTTGTATTCGCGTTTGAGCAGCTTCACCAGGCTCTCGGCCGTGGCGTTTGCATTTTCCTCCTGTTCGTCAATGGTTCCTTTCTGATCGCCGCGCAAAAGGGCGTTGCCTCCAAGGGCTACTACAGCAAGCTTTTTCATAGGTCGTAATTAATAAGGTGGCAAAAATAGAAAAAAATTCCGATCTTTAAGTACCTTCGCCCCCGGATGAAAGCCCAGAAAAAAGCCTATTTCTATGCCTTCGCAGCCATCGGCTGCTGGTCGACCATCGGCTCGGCCTTCAAACTCACGCTGCGGGTCATGAGCCCGCTGGAACTCCTGTTTTACTCATCGTTCACAGCCTGTGTCGTTTTGTTGTCAATCCTGGTGGTGCAGGGCAAACTGCCTTTGCTGAAACAGGTCACGGCCCGTCAACTGGCGCATTCAGCCCTGCTGGGGCTGCTCAATCCGTTTCTTTACTACATCGTCCTGCTCAGGGGATACGACATCCTTCCCGCCCAGGAGGCCGGCACGCTGAATTATATCTGGCCGCTCATCCTGGTGTTGCTCTCCATCCCCATGCTGAAGCAGAAGATCAGCCTTATGAGCATTTTCGCCATCCTCACCAGTTTTGCCGGCATCCTGATCATCGCCAGCCACCGGGAGGCCGCGGTGCGTCCCGGCGGACCTGCACAAACGGGCGCCCTGCTGCATGCCACCGGTGTGGCCCTTGCCGTGGGAAGCGCCTTTTTCTGGGCGCTCTACTGGATTCTCAACATCCGCGACCGCAGGGAAGCGGTGAGCAAACTTTTCCTGAACTTTTTCTTTGGATTCTTCTATACCGCTGTTGTCATGGCCCTTGCCGGGCATTACCGCCTTCCCCCCTGGCAGGGCATCGGGGGTGCCGTTTATATCGGCCTGTTCGAGATGGGCATCACTTTCGTGCTCTGGCTCAACGCGCTGAAACACTCTGTAACCACTGCAAAGGTCTCCAACCTCATCTACCTCTCCCCCTTCATCTCCCTGGTCATCATTCACTTCACCGTGGGCGAGACGATCTATCTCTCCACCATCGCAGGACTGGTTTTCCTGGTGACCGGGATCATATGGCAACAATACCTGAAGCATTAACAACGACCATCATGCCTTCCACCGGTCCAGGCTGCCCCCGGACCAGCTTTCCTGAACCTTCCATAATTACACATACGGTTACCCTGTATTTTTCCTTTGAATTGAAAAATGAAAGATGATTTTACATAAATTTGACTGATTCGGAGGTGATTTTCTTGTCTTTCTATTATGTTCTCTTGTATTTCTCATGTGCCCTTATATTTCTCTTATAAAGTCTTGTAATAGCGGATAAAAAGAATGAATACCGCACTTCGTACTACATGTTTGCATCAGGGTCATACGGTGATGATGTTGGCTGTGCTGTCATGCCTGGCCTGGGGATGCACGAAACACCGGGAAACCAACAGCCCGTTCATCGCATCTTTCACGGCTACCATTAACAAGGCTGCATTTTCGTGTGTACAATCGGCCGGGTACCGCCTGACCGGGGGAGTAAGTTTCATGGATCATCTCAACGGCACTGATTCAGCCGGGTTATCCCTGGAATCCTCTCTTCTGAAAACCAGGTTCGTACCCGACACCTCCAGGCAAAATACCGTGGCTGTCTTTGTTATCAGTCACATCCCCGACGACAGTCTCAGCCCCGGGGCAGTGGTTCCTGTCCCGGAACACACCTTCCGGAGAATTCTCTCTGTTGGGAAATACGGGTATACTTACATGCCCTCCGTCAAAGGTGGAATAATCGTGGCCTGGTATGACGCAAACGGAAAAAAATGGGCTACCGGGATTGACGACCAGGCGGATACCATCCCCGGCAGGCTGCCCGATTACACCCGGAATTATTTTACGGTAACATTCAGCCAGTCTGTGACCGTGGTTCCCGG
Source organism: uncultured Bacteroidales bacterium (assembly GCA_903845055.1). Taxonomy (GTDB): domain Bacteria; phylum Bacteroidota; class Bacteroidia; order Bacteroidales; family FEN-979; genus CAIVAT01. The sequence goes on from CAIMWF010000040.1 coordinate 62,864, forward strand.
AACTTACATTTACCGGCAGGAGGTTCACATGACCTTTAACTGCTGGGTTTATGATGGAGGGGGCGACAGCCTGCACATTGAAAATGCGAAATTCAATACCATCTTTTCCTATTGACGGGTGACCGGGAAGCATTCAGCACAGGTTTCTGTGTCTACGCTTCCCGCTTCCGCAGGAAAGAGATGCCAAACCAGAGGATCCCCAGGATGACCAGGGTGGCGAGCGCATAAACCACGGCCGTAAACCATGACAGGTGCGGGATCATCGCACCATGGCCATTCATGGAGGTTCCGGATGGCATCATCAGCAGGGGGCCGGCAATGATCACGGCAAGGGCTGCCGCCGGGGCGATGATCTTCGGTACCAGTTCACCGGCCTGTCGCAGCATGCTTTTGGGTAATCCGAACGTTTTTACGTCGAACCTGCGCAGCCGCAGGCTGTTGGTCACCACGAAAATGGAGCTGAAGGCCATGGCTCCTGCCGCGAACATCGGACTGAAGAGACCGGAGGCGGCGATGGGTATCAGGGCGACATTATAGAAAAGGGCCCAGATGAGGTTCTGCACAATCGTCTGAAAAGTTCCGCGCGACAGGGAGATCGCGTACCCGACGCCGCGCAGGTCGCCGCTGATGAGGGTAATCCCGGCTGCGGCCATGGCCACGTCGGTTCCTGTGCCGATGGCAATGCCCACATCCGCCTGTGCGAGGGCGGGCGCATCGTTGATGCCGTCGCCGACCATGGCCACGATGCTTCCGGGTGCTCCGCCCGTGAGTCCCGCCTGCATGTTCCTGATGGCATCGGCCTTTCCCCCCGGCAATACTTCTGCAATGACCCGGGTGATGCCGACCTGTTGCGCAATGGCCCCGGCGGCATTGCTGTTGTCTCCCGTGATCATCACCACCTCCAGCCCGAGTTTCTGCATTGCTGCGATGGCCTCCCCCGAACCGGGTTTGACGGTGTCGGCAACGGCGATCACGCCGATGACCAGTGGTTTGCCGGCAGCCATCGTTTTCTCATCCGTTCCGGGGAGGGTCTCTTTTCCAACCGCAACGATCATCACGGTCTTTCCACCTTCCTGAAGTTTTGTTATTGTTCCGGCAACCCCTGTCGTGTCGATCCCTTCAAGGCTCATCATCCTCGGGTTGCCGATCACAACGGTTTCGTCGCCGATGAGGGCGCGTACCCCCATCCCGCTGACCGCTTTAAAGTTGGCAGGCACCTGCAGTTCCATTGCCTTTTCCTTCGCCGACCTGACCACGGCCCTGCCCAGCGGGTGCTCCGACCCCTGTTCGGCGGAGGCCGCGATCAGCAATACCCTGTCGGTGCTGCATCCCGGTAGGGCAACTACATCCGTCACTTCGGGCTCCCCGAGGGTAATCGTGCCGGTTTTATCAAGTACCACCACGTTTATCTTGCCGGCTCGTTCGAGGGTCTCACTGTTTTTAAAAAGGATGCCGCTCCGTGCTCCGCGCGTGGTGCCGACCATGATGGCGGTAGGCGTTGCAAGCCCGATGGCGCAGGGACAGGCGATGACCAGCACGGCAATGGCATTCATGAGGGCGCCCGGCCATTCGCCATGGGAAACGACCAGCCAGCCGAAGAAAGTCATCATTGCCAGGGCGACGATCACAGGGACAAAATATTTACCGATCTCATCCGACAGTTTCTGGATGGGCGCCTTGCTGGCCTGGGCCTCCTGTACCATGCGGACAATCTGTGAAAGGGTGGTGTTCTTCCCCACCCGGGTGGCTTCGAACCTGATCAGCCCTTCGCGGTTGATGGTGGCCCCGGTCACGTCGTCGCCGGGACCTTTCGTAACCGGCATCGATTCGCCGGTGATCATCGATTCATCAAATGCAGAATGTCCTTCACTGATGATACCGTCAACGGGCACGCGCGCGCCGGGACGCACCACAAGCAGGTCGCCCACGACCACCTGGCCGATACTGATCTCCGCCTCAACGCCTTCGTGGATGACACAGGCCGAGGTAGCGTTCAGCCCCATCAGGGCCTTCAGGGCATCGGAGGTCCTGCCCTTTGCCCGGGCCTCCAGGAATTTTCCGACCCGGATCAACGTAATGATGGCGGCACTTGTTTCGTAAAACAGGTATGGGCTGCTGAAAAAACCCAGGGTGACAAACAGGCTTGAAAAAAAGGCCACGGATGAACCGAGCATGATGAGGACATCCATGTTGGCGCTGCCCGACCGCAGGCTTTTCCAGGCGCCTGCATAAAACTGCCATCCCACCACAAACTGCACGATGGTGGCCATGAAGAGCATGGCATACTGGTCGTACCGGGTGCCGGGGAAACCAAAGTCGCGTGCCATGCTGATGGTGACAAGTGGCAGGGTAAAGACCAGGCCGGTGATCATCAGCTGTTTCTGGTGCTTCAGCACCCCGGCCCTTACCGTTGCCTCCACATCTTCCCCTTCGTCCGAATCCTCCGCCCCGACCGGTTCAAAGCCGGCCCTGCGCATCACGCCGGCCAGCTCGGCGATCCCCGTCATGCCGGGGATGAATTCAAAGGATACCCGTTCAGAAGCATAGCTCGCACTTGCCGATAGCACTCCGTTTTGCCTGGCAAGCAGCTTTTCGAGAGCCAGCGCATCCGAATGATCATGCAGCCCCAGGACCGGCAGGTCGGTTTTGCCGGTGGCAATGCCGAAACCAATACGCTTTACAACGGCGATGATCTCCTGCTCGGTGAGTTTTGACGGGTCGATGTCGGCGGTCAGTTTCTCACCCGTAAGGTCCACATTGACACCGGATATACCCTGCAGCTTGCTGACATTCCGTTCAATGTTGGCCGCACAGTTGGTGCACGACATGCCGGTCACAGGCATTACGATGTGTTTAACCGCGGTCATCTTAAATTGGTTTCCACAAAGATCGGAATTATCCGGCCATCCTTTGTAAATTTGCGGCATGAAATTCAAATCTGTCGCTTTTCACCATTTCGGCTGCAAGGTCAATTTTGCCGAGGCCTCCTCCCTTTCGAGGAAGTTTAAGGATGTCGGGGTGGATGTTCGCGATTTTCATGAGCAGGCCGACGTCTACGTGATCAGTACCTGCGTGGTGACCGCTGTTGCCGAGAAAAAATGCAGGGCGGCCATCCGGCAGGCCCACAAACTGAACCCGGAAGCCAGGATCGCGGTCATCGGCTGCTTTTCCGAGCTTAAACCCGGGGAACTTCAGCAAATGGAAGGGGTGGACCTGGTACTCGGACATTCCGGGAAGTTTCGCCTGTTCGAGGAGCTTGAAAACCTGGATCATGCGGGCGAGCCCGGAACCATTAAACATCACGGGCATGATTATCACGGCGGGGGAATACCCGAAACCCGCGGTGAACACGATGTTTTTGTCCCCTCTTTTTCCTATGGCGACCGTACCCGCTCCTTCCTCAAGATCCAGGACGGATGCGACTATTACTGCACCTATTGCACCATCCCACTGGCAAGGGGCCGGAGTCGCAGCGACACCATTGCGAATACCCTTAAAAACACAAGGGAAATCATTGAAAACGATATCAGGGAGATCATCCTTACGGGAGTAAACATCGGCGATTTCGGCCGGCAGAACGGTGAGAGTTTTGCCGGGCTGGTAGAGGCCCTGGATAAAGTTGAAGGAATTTCAAGGATCAGGATCTCCTCCATTGAGCCCGATCTTCTGACCAACCGTATCATCGAAATCATTGCCCGATCTGGGAATTTCCTGCCCCATTTCCACATTCCGCTGCAGTCGGGCTGCAATAAAACCCTGAAGGCCATGCACAGGAAATATACGAGGGAGCTTTACCGCGAACGCGTTGAAAAAATCCGTTCGCTGATGCCCCTTGCCTGTATTGCCGCTGATGTGATTACGGGGTTTCCCGGCGAAACCGACGAAGATTTCGATGAAACCTATACCTTCCTGAAAGAGCTCGACATCTCCTACCTCCACGTATTCACCTATTCGAAGCGTGACAACACCCTCGCGGCAAAAATGGCCGGACCTGTTGCTGATAAGGTCAAAAAAGAGAGGAGCGAACGGCTTCACCAGCTTTCTGATGAAAAAAAGAGAGCCTTTTACAATAAAAACACAGGCAGGGAAGTCCGGGTATTGTTTGAATCGGACAACAGCAGCGGGTTCATGCATGGCTTTTCCGGGAATTATCTCAGGGTGAGGCGTCCCTACGACCCGGCCCTCGTAAACCAGGTGGTGACGGTGAAGCTGGAGCAGCTGACGGACGAACCGGAATTTATCATCTGATCATACAATCAAGAAATGGACATCGAAAAACTTACACGGAACGTGTGCGACTTGTCGCTGGAGGTCGGGGAATTCCTGAAGAAGGAGGTATCGAAACTGAAGAACACCGATATCCAGGTCAAGGGAATCCACAATTTCGTAACCTATGTCGACCAGGAGTCGGAACGGCGCATCGTCGACCGGCTTTCATCCCTGCTACCCGGCAGCGGTTTTATCGCCGAAGAGAACCCGGCGCTGATGCCCGGGGATTTCACCTGGGTGATCGATCCGCTCGACGGGACCACCAACTTCATCCATGGCGTTCCCCTTTACTGCATCAGCATCGGGCTGATGCACGAGGGCGAAACCATCCTGGGGGTGGTTTACGAGCCCAACCTGGGCGAATGCTTTTATGCGTGGAAAGGTGGGCCGGCATATATGAACCGCGAAATCATCCGGGTTTCGGCAACTCCCGCCATTGGGGACGGACTGTTCGCCACCGGGTTTCCCTATTACGATTACAGCCGGCTCGACGACTACCTGGCCATTTTCAGGCACCTTCTTCAAAACTCCCATGGCGTGCGCCGGCTGGGATCCGCAGCGGCCGACCTGGCCTATGTTGCCTGCGGCCGTTATGACGGTTTTTATGAATACGGACTCAGTCCGTGGGATGTCAATGCAGGGGCGCTCATCGTAAAACAGGCCGGGGGCATGGTAACTGATTTTGGTGGCACAGAAAATTATATCTTTGGAAAACAAATCATCGCTGCAAACAACTCATTATATACTGAATTTCTCAAACTATTTACTGCATGGAAACAAGAATCGAATTAATCCAGGGAGACATTACCAAGCTTAAGGTTGACGCCATTGTCAATGCCGCGAATCCATCCCTGCTGGGAGGCGGAGGCGTCGACGGGGCCATCCATCATGCTGCGGGCCCCGGCCTGCTGGAGGTTTGTCAGCTGCTGGGCGGCTGCAAAACAGGCGAAGCCAAGATCACCCGGGGTTACAAACTGCCGGCCCAGTTCGTGATCCATACCGTGGGACCCGTTTGGGGTGTCGGCGACCGGAACGAAGCAGCACTGCTGGCGAGTTGTTACAGGAAAAGCCTGGCGCAGGCTACCGTACACGATTGCAAAACCGTTGCCTTCCCGAACATCTCTACCGGGATTTATCATTTCCCGAAGGAACTGGCAGCCGAAATCGCCATCACCGAGGTAAAAAACTATCTTGCGGCCAATGCCGTTCCTGCAAAGGTCATTTTTGCCTGTTATGATGATGAGAACTTCGCAATATACCAGGCACTGCTCAACCAGTAAACAGGGGCGTTCATCGATTTGTTATCACTATTGCCGGCGCTAACCGTATTTTTGGGTACCGGTTTCAAGCATGAAAAAATATCTCCTGCTCTGTTTTTGCATTCTTACCAGTTTACCTGGCTTCGCCCAGCCGTCGAAGAAAAGCATCATGGCCATTCCAGTATCCCAGGCGCCGAAGATCGACGGGATCCTCGATGAAGCGGTATGGCAGTCGGCGCCCGTCGCCACCGATTTTATCCAGCGCATGCCGTATGTCGGCCAGCCGGCACTGTTCCAGACCGAGGTAAGGTACCTGTACGACAACACAGGTCTGTATATCGGCGCCACCCTGTTCGACCCCCACCCCGACAGCATCCCCATGCAGACCGGGCTGCGCGACGCAAACAATCTCAATGCCGACAACTTCATTGTCATCCTGAGCCCCTTCAACGATGGGTTAAACGCTTTTTGTTTCATGGTTTATTCATCCGATGTGCAGGTTGACTTCAAACTGTCGGGCAGCAACGGGAATGATGATTACACCTGGGATGCGGTGTGGACCAGCAAGGCACGGCGCAATGAAAAGGGATGGGTGGTGGAGATGAAGATTCCCTACTCGGCCATCAGGTTTCCCAAGAAGGAGGTGCAGGAATGGGGCCTCAACTGCCAGCGCAGCATCTACCGATTCAGGGAACTGGACACCTGGAATTTCATTGATGCCAAGGTTTCGGGATTTGTCAACCAGTCGGGGGTGCTTACCGGGATCAGGGATGTGAAACCACCCCTGCGGCTTTCGGTATCGCCCTACCTTTCGGGATATGTACAGAACAGTCCCGGCTCGAAGGATTACGACTTCTCCTATAATTTTGGGGCCGACCTGAAATATGGACTGAACGAAAGTTTTACCCTCGACATGACCCTGGTGCCCGATTTCGGGCAGGTGCCGTCCGACGACAAAATATACAATTTCTCCCCCTTCGAGATCAAATACAACGAAAAACGCCAGTTTTTCACGGAAGGCACGGAACTTTTCAACAAGGGGGGCGTTTTTTATTCGAGAAGGATCGGATCGACGCCCCGCGGGTACAGCAGTGTTGACACCCTGGTTCATGAGCATGAAAAGGTATCGGAAAACCCGACCCAGACCAAGCTCATCAATGCAACCAAGATATCGGGACGCACGAGCGGCGGGCTGGGGATCGGGATTTTCAACGCCATGTCGGCCAACACCTGGGCCACCCTCGTGGATACGTTGACCGGGAAGACCCGGCGCGTGCTTACCCAGGGATTTACCAACTACAACACCCTGGTACTCGACCAGAACCTGAAAAACAATTCCTATATCGATTTTCTCAATACGAATTACTACATCCCGACCGCCGGATATACCGCCAATGTCACCGGTACCGCCTTCAAGTTCGCCAACAAACGATACACGTACTCACTGAGTGGCGATGCCTTCGTGAGCCAGAAATATTACAGCCACAACAGTCCCGACCTGGGTTACCATTATTCCCTCTCCTTCGGGAAAATTTCAGGCAATTTCAGGTATTATTATACCCAGCTGCTGGAGACCAAAAATTACGATCCCAACGACATGGGGTTCAACCAGATAAACAATAAATTCAACAATGCCATCATCCTCGAATACAACAAATTTTCGCCGTTCTGGAAGGTGTTGAACTGGTACAACAGCCTGCAGATCATATACAACTGCCTGTTTGATGGTCTGAAATACTCCGTCCTTGTCGCTCATGCCGAAACCAGCACCACCACCCTGAAACATTTCAGCCTGGGGGCAACCGCAGAGGTACAGCCGGTCACCGGGCGCGATTATTACGAACCAAGGGTTGCCGGCTGGATGTATATTACGCCGGCATCGGAATACCTCAATTTATGGATATCGACCGATTACCGCAAGACCCTTGCCCTCGATGCCTCAGCCGGCGCTTATAATGCATCCGCCATTCAATGCTCGGGATTTTCCTTCACCTTTGAACCCAGGTTACGGTTATCGAACAGGATCATGCTCCAGTATCACCTGCTCTATGAAAAACTCCTGAACGACCAGGGATTTGTAAAGGATTCCCTTAACAATGCAGGGAACACCGTTATCCTGTTCGGCCGTCGCGACAGGACCACCATCACCAACATCCTTGAAGGGAACTTCATGTTAACCAGCACTATGAGCATCAACCTGAGGGCACGGCATTACTGGGTGTCGGCACCTTACTTTTCATTTTCGGAACTGCAGCGCGGCGGAACCCTTGTACCGGTCGTTTACACGGGCGACCCCGATGTCAATTACAATCTCTTCAACCTCGACTTCAGCTATACCTGGAATTTCGCCCCCGGCAGCCAGGTCACTCTGATGTGGAAAAATGCAATTTCCTCTTTAAACAACAACATCGATCCCAACTTCTTCCGCAACCTGGATCATACCCTTGCCGACCCCGCATCCAACAGTTTCTCCATCAGGCTGCTGTATTACCTGGATGCACAGTATTTCAGAAAAAAAGGGGTAAAAAATCCCGCGTAACGGCTGTGCCGGCTTCCCCCGGCAATTATCCGATCACGATCTTGCGGGTGACCATCCGGCCCGACCGCTGCAAAATTTTAACGATGTACAGGCCTGCAGGCAGTGAAGTGGTATTTACAACCTGGCGCGTACTTTCATGCATGTTTTGATTCAGTACCGTCATTCCGCCGGCATTCAAAAGTGAAACGGAGACCACCGGTTCGCTGCTTTCGATGATGAGTTCGCCTCGTACGGGGTTGGGATAAATACAGACGGTCGCGGGCACTGAATTGTTCACGGCCGACATCACCTGTTTCCCTGTGATGTAGATATCGTCAATTTTGTCTATCCCGGCTGATGTAACAAGGGCGCCAACAGAATTGGTGTCGGAGGTCATGACCCACTGAAGCCACAGGGAGGACTGGTTGGCACAGGTATCGGGCAGGGGAATGCTGTCGAGAACCCCGTTGGTCCAGTTGTTGGCCGTGACAATGGTTGTGCCCGGCACATCCTTCCATGTTCCGCCGGTGCCAATCCGGTACCTTACCACGAAATCGCGGGGGCCGGGATTGTTGCCCCCCGACTGCTGTTTTGAGGATAGCTTCAGGTGATCGAAGTTCACGGTGGAGATCCCGATGACCCAGCTTTTGGTCATCGCACCGTTGTCCCAGCCAGTTGCCTGCGCCGCCTTGGTGGTCAGGCCGTTCTTCGAAAAATCGATAGCGCTTGTTCCTCCTTCGGTGTGGATCGCTTTCGTCAGGTTCGCAGGGATCCCGCCGTCGGCAAGGCTGTCTGACGGGGTCCCGGTAGGGAAGGTCCATTTAGCGACCACGGTCTGCCCGGTTGTTGCAAGGGCCCCAAACAATGCAATTGCTATAAATGCTTTTGTAAATATCCTTTTCATACGATGTGGTTTTGAATGTTCAACTGGTTGCTATCTCTGTTCGTGAAAAATCAATGAATCTCCATTCCCCGGATGAACTGTTCCTGGCGTCTCCCTTCCCCTGTTATACCTTTGCAAAACGGTAAGCCACGCTAACCATGAAGAACCTTCCCGGTGAGAGGTTTCCCTTGGAATCGCAGTACCGGGTGTTGAAAACATCCTGCACCACGCAACCCAGGTTAAGCCTGTTGAAAAATGTATGCCCGGCCTTCAGGTCGAATATTTTATACCCGGGCGTTTGCGTCGTATTCTGATCATCACTCCACTGCGGGTCCCGGTAATTGAAGGTGAGTGAAGTCTGGACAAACCTGTTGTTCCAGAACAGCCCTGCCGAAAACTGGTTACGCGGCACTTCCATGATGAATTTCCCCGTAAGGTCAACATCCCCGGTGCCGGCGGCAAAGGAGGTGATCGTCGAATAATTCCAGGCGTAATTCGCCACCAGGTTCACTTTGCTGAAAACCTGCCACTGCAGCGACATTTCCGTACCGATGATGTGCGCGCGGCTGACATTCCGGCGTTTGATGATCGGCTTGTCCTTGTCGCCGCCGGTATTGATGCTGTCGCCGGTATTGACGAAATACTGGAAATCATGCCCGATGCAATAATAGGCCGAGGGGTGAAAGGAAAACCCGGGAAATATCTGCCAGTCGCACCCGATCTCGAAATTATCCAGGGTTTCCGGTTTCAGCTGGGGGTTGGCCAGTTTGAATCCCTTGGTGACATTTCCGTTCTTGCACATGTCGTCGAGCATGGGAGGCCGGAAGCCTTCCGAAACGAGTCCGTAGAAACTGAACGTTTTGCTGGCCAGGTATTTGATCCCGAGTTTGGGACTTACCGCATGCCAGTTCTGATCGGAAAATGCGGTCGGGTATTTTGCCATGAAGGAGGTAAGGGTGGATGGATCGGAGATGATAAAAGAGCCATCGTAAAAGCGGGCCAGGTCGAACCTCAGGCCGGCAAGCACGATGATCTTTTCATGCAGCGTGTGCCACTCGTACTCCCCGAAAAGGGCGTAGAAATCCATCTTCCCCCGGTTGGTCAGGATGTCGGTGGAGGTGTAATAGGTATCATTGCCACGGACGCTTCCGCTGCGCAGGTCGAGACCGATGGTGTAGGTCATTCCGTGTTTTCCGTTCAGGGTGAGGTTCGACCAGAAACCGGCATCGATGCGCCTTGAATCGGTGGTGAACAGGCTGTATTTGTTTCCCTTTTTGGCCGCCAGCGATTCGCTGAGCCGGTGGTAGAACTCATCCTGGTAAAAGGCGCTCACCAGCAGGCTGGCCCCGTTGAATTTGTTGTTGCTCGTAACACGTATGGCATTGGTAGGATATTCGTTATATCCCCCGTCCGGCTCGAAAACCCGGAACCCGTCGCCCCGCTTGTCGTTGTAGTAACTGTATTCAATTTCGGTGTAGCTTTTCCGCCCGTACAGGTAACCTGCCTTGCCCGAAACAAGGTATTCCAGGAGCGATGTTTTGATGTCATTGCTGTCGCGGGTCGATTCGGGTACCATGATGTAACCGGCTCCCTGCCTGTAAAACCCGTTCAGGAGGAAATAAAACCCGCTGTTTTCGTTACCTGTTTTCCCGCCAAGCGAAAACAGGCCGCCGGCCGTTCCGTAAGTTCCCGCAAAGGCTTTTACCAGGCCCTGGAGTTTCGCCACAGGCCGCGTGGAGATAAGGTTGATGACGCCCGCCATGGCATTGCCTCCGTAGACCGAAGAGGTGGGACCTTTTGCCACCTCGACCCGGTCGAGGAATTCAGGAATGATGCGGTTCCAGTTGATGCCTCCGCCATCGGCCTTGTTGAGCGGCACCCCGTCGAGCAGAACGAGTACACGGGGGGTCCCGTTCAGGCCGCGCATGGTGATGCTGGCATTCTTTGAAAATATGCCGTTGACCCGGTCGGTGTTCATCCCGGGGATCATTTCAAGCAGTCCGTCGGAATTGCAGGCGGGCATCCGGTCGATTTCGGTAGCAGTGACGGCGTTGAGCCTCACCGGCACCTCCTCCATCGCCCTACTGGTGCGGGTTGCCGTTATAAACAGCTCGGGGAGCTGGTTGGTCCAGGCCCTGCCTGCGGTATCCTTCCTGATGGTATCGTTTGTGGCGGCATGTACCGTCGTCAACCCGGCAAAGATGAACAGGAGCACTGACCGGCAGGACAGAAAAGAAAAGACGGTAACTGTTTTGGTTTTCATCTTCATTATTGCCGCGTTATTCCTGTATTTTCACAGTAAATTTCATCGTCCCGGCCGTGGTGCCCGAAAGGGTGGAGACTTTGATCAGCCCGAGTTTGCCGTCCGGACTTTTAAAGGCGACAACCATTCCGGGTGTGATGAATTTGGCCTTGCGCTTGCCGGCACTCGGATCATAGGCCGAAAGCAGGAGGCTGTCGTTGGCAGCAAGGTCGAAGGCCGCCGGCGAAACGGATGTGGTGTCATACCTTGTTTCGTTCCTGATGGTCCAGCCGGCAATTCCCTGCGTGCCGGTAAAAAAGCCGGGTGCCTCGGCTTCGGCAGGAGAGGCAAAGGTTCCCTGGTAAAGCCCGTAATAATAGATCATGCCGATCAGCGGCTGGTTCATGAATGCCCCGCCGAGGGTAAATACCTGGCCGGAGGAAAAGGAGAAAAAACTTCCCGTGTCCGACCGCTCCTGTGCCCCGAGCGTGACATCGGGCAGCGTCCTGATCTTCCCCCATTTTGAATCGAGCGATTTTGTAAGAACAATCCTTGCACTGTCCGTCTGCCGGTTCCTGTCCATGATAAAAAAGGTCCAGGTTTCCACAGCCGAGGAGGTTTTGATGATGTCGACCGTATAGGTGAGCCGCGAACGGTTCATGCCGGTATCCAGGACGATTTTGGGCGAACCGTCGTTATACCTGATCGAAAAGTAGGTGATCCCGGCATCGTTCCCCCAGGCCTGGATGCCCACCCTTATTTTCTGCCCCGCCACGATGACCGTGTCGTGCGTAGTGAATCCCGGATCGGCGATAAACTTCATGCCGGGCGGGATATGCGGTTCCTCCTTTTCCCGGCATGAAAGCAGCAGGAACATTCCCAGCAGCATGATCAGGCTGGTAAGGCGGAGGAGGCCCGCATCATGTCGACATGTTGATATTTGCATATCGGTAATATTCGATGGGTTCATTTGCCGGATCATTGCATTTTACATTCTCAACAGTAAAATTTCATGAATTCTTCTGCGCCAGGGTTAGTATCCCCGCTGCTGCCAGTCCGCCCGCGAGTCCGAATGCCAGGTGCGTGATAACAGGATAAACCCAGCCGTTGCTGAAAGCGCCCATCGGCATGGTGAAAAAACAGGAAATTGTCAGACGGATCAAGGGGACCAGGACCCAGCAGAGACCCGTGACTCCGGCGATGAGCCATGTTTTCGAAGTTTGTTTCGTCATGAAGGTGAAAACTGTGTCCATCATACATCCGGCCAGGATATAATTGACGGCCATGAAAGGATCGTGGAACCCCGGTCCCGGCATCAGCAGCAGCATCGCGGCACCGGCGCAGGAGATGCTCGCACCGAAGGGCCATCGTGACATTCCCCGGGCACTTACGACCAGCATAATGAAGAGAACGCCCTGTTTCCCGGGAAGGTGCATGGGCATGCGCAGTTTGCTGTGCAGGATAACCGCCACCATGCCGACTGACAGCAGGAATATGAATTCGGCGGCTTTTGCGGCAAAGTCACCCGGAAATGCCCTTGATATAGTCTTTTGAAGCAGATTGGTACTCATATGGTTCGTTTTCATTAACTTTTTCAGCGATCAGCGTTATTTTCCCCCCGGCCATGACGGGCCTGCACCATTCGGTGATCCGGATAACGGCATCCTGACTGATCCCGTCCAGGTTCTTTTCAACCACGCGGTCAATATCCACGATTTCGAGAAACTGGCGGATGGAGAAAACCCCGGTCGTTTCACGGAGATTGCGGGTCCACAAAAGGCGGCCATCCTCCCCTCCTGCCCTGAGCCCCGCACCCGCCAGCGACCCGATCACACCGATCTTTGCATTTTTAAATCCTTCGAGGAAGATCCCGGTTCCACGGATCATGCTGTAGGCTTCATCCATGGTCAGCACCTCGGCCTTTGCCCGGCGGCCGTACGCAATAAGGGCAGGTGAAACCTCCTCCGCACGGGCAACGCACAACCCCACATCCGAATCAAAGGCGCTTTCGCGGACCAGGAAGGTGCGGCAATGATCGACTATCCGGTCAATACCGGCAAGTGCCTCCCCGGCCAGGCATGCGGAACTGTTGTGGGATGTGAACGGGATCCGCTTATCCACCAGCAGTTGATGACGCGTAATCGATTTAAGGTCGAACAGGCCTGCCGATATCAGCGAAAAGCCAAGCGATCTCGCCTGGAAGCCGGTTCCCCGGGTATCAAGGTTGTCGGTATCGTCGATGCCAATAAATATCTTCACTCCGGGTCTTCAATATACCTGCAAAATAAAACAAATTATCGATGTGTCCGGAGGTGCATAACGAAGTTAGAAACGGTTTAAATTACGAGTGACAAGTGACGAGTGACGAGTGACGAATTGAATTTACGATTTACGAATTACGATTTACGATTTAAACTGCTTTGCCGGCGCAGAAGAAAATAGCTTACCGTCATTCGTCACTCGTCACTCGTCATTATAAAAAGCCTGCATATTCCCTTCCGGGGCTTATGCATGCAAAAAAACCTTATAGATCACGATTTCCAGCACCAGGCCAAGGATGAAGAGCATCCCGAAACGGCGGTTGAACAGGAAGGCGTAGGAAACAAGGTAGAGGGGCCATGCACCGGCGTCGTAACCTTCGGGAGCTGCAGATGGACGTGGTTTGGAAAATATCCTAACCATCTTCACAAATTCCGGCACGGTAAGAAAAACGATCAGCATGGCATATCCCAGCTGGTGTGAGAGAACAAGCCAGAGCACAAGTGCATACTGCAGGGCCCAGCAGGTGAGGGTGAGATACCGCGAGATTTTTTCTCCGAGGATTACCGGCAGGGTACGCACCCCTTTGGCCTTGTCTTCGGCAAGTTTGTCGGTGTGTTTGCCCAGCAACACCGTGGTGGGTCCCAGTGCATAGACAAGGCTGATAATCCCGATCCAGTTATCCCAGTGTCCACCCGAAGTCACGAAATAGGTCCCGCCGATCATCAGGGGTCCCCACACGATGATCACCGAAAGCTCGCCAAGTCCGAAATATTTCAGCGGCCAGGTGTAAAACAGCAGGAAAAACAGCCCGGCACCCACGAGGTAAAGCGTTGAAATGCCCACCTGCCATGTGATCAGTAATCCCAGGGCAAGGGCGATCGCACCGGAAACATAGATATAGTTCATAAAGGCCCGCCTGGTCAGGAAGCCATGTTCCAGCGGGTGAGGGCCATAAAGTGAACGGTAGTAATTGTTGTGATCGATCCCCTTCCTGAAGTCGATAAGATCGTTCAGGAGGTTGTTTGTCGCATGGGCAAAAACAATCCCCACGACTGCTTCGGCAAAGATAACCCATGAAAATGAGCCCTGCCTGTAGGCGAGAAGCCCGCCGATCACGCCGGCCGTGGCCGTCATGACGAAAACTGCGGCCCTGGTCGCTACAAGCCACCGGGAGATGATATCAAGATGCCCCCACTCTTCCTTCGAAATCCGGGGGATCACCTTTAACGCTTTGATCCACATTTTAATCATATATGCTGAGATTAGATGAAACAATAAAAGAACTGGTCATAAAAGATCGTTGCCGGGCCCTTTTTTCTCACCCCACGGGATGGGTACGCGGGTTACCGGGACCTGCTGTTTCTCAAAAAAGGCGTAGGTCGCTCGAAGATCGTGTGCAAAGCAAAGCAGGAAGCCTCCTCCTCCCGATCCGCAGAGCTTCAGTGAAAACATTCCTGTTGCCAATCCCTCACGCCAGCAGGGATGCAGATGTCCGGGAACCAATCCGGAGAGGGTTTCATGCTGGAATCCCGAAAGACTTCGGACAGCTTCCCGCAACGCATTATGATTTCCCTGGAGCAACTGGCCGATTGCCGTGTTTGTCAGCTGGATCAGCCGCCGGCCATCGGGTGTGACCGCTCCTCCCGGGGCAAAATGGCGCAGGAAATCCCCGACGCGCGCGCCTGTGCTGCAGGGAATCCCTGAATCGATCAGCAGCAGGCCGCTCCCCCCGGAATCGGCATTTCCGGGAAAAGTTACGGTCGAGATGACGTTGTGTTGAATCTGCAACGGGCGGTCCAGGTAACTCACCAGCGGATCAAACCCGGAACTGGTTCCGTGGAAGAAAGACTCCATCGCGGCGAACCGCGAACGCAAAGCCTGCAGATCTTCTCCGTTCACATCGCCGGCAAACGTCTCCCTGCCGGTAATGTAACGGTCAAAAACAGCAGCAGTGACGGCCCCCGAGCTTCCCATGCCATACCTTTCGGGGATGGTTGATGAAAGCCAGAGTCCCTCGTCCAGTTCCTTCCTGAAACGTTCAAGGAGGGGAATATCGGGAAACCCGTTGCCGGGGTTTGCCAGGAAACCGTGAAACTGCCTTAGTTCTCGGTTGCTTTGTGCCGCCTCCGGCGTGGGCCCTCCGGATTTTAATGCTGAACCAAAGAGATGCAGCGGAAGGCTGATCGCCGAAGAGCCGATCAGGATGGAATACTCGCCAAAGAGCAACAGTTTGGCAGGAACTGTGAAGTGTCGGGTCATTGTGGCACCTTTTCCAGGTCCATCCCCAGCTTTACCGGACCCGGACCACATTCATCATAAATCACCCGGCCGTCTTCGCAGAACGAGACAAGCACCTCATTGATAAAATGTTCAACAGGGCCTGCAGCATCCTTTGGGTAAAGCACATGCACATTTGCCCCGGCATCGAGGGTGAAAAAAACGGGCATGCCGCCTTTCCTGGCTTCCTGCACACGGTTGATGATCTCCATCGTCGCGGGCTTTACCAAGATAATGGGAGGCATGGCGGTCATCAGCAGGGCATGAAGGGACAACGCCTCATTTTCGGAGACGGAAGCGACCTGTTCAAAATCGCCGCCTGCAAGGGCGCGCAGAAGCACACCGGTATTGACATTGGCCTGACGGATCCTGCCCTCAAGGTAAGGGTGACCGGGCATCGTTCCGTGCCCGATGGTACTTGAAACCTGTTTTTTGCCCGATGAAACAATCAGGATGGCATCGTGCATGGAGAGGAACACAGGATGCACACCCCTGCTGACATCGACCGCATGATCGTCGCCGGATGAGGGGACCAGGTTCGTTTTTCCCCACAGGGCAAAACCGCCGTACACCGACCGGCAGGCACTGCCGGATCCCATCCGCGATGCCTCCGAGGCCATCGCATCCCATTCGCAGGGAGAAGGTTTGGTGTGGGTCATTTGAACGGCAATATCGAGGAGACAAAGAGCAAATGCGCTCATTCCCGATGCCGATGAAGCAATACCAGCAGAATGCGGGAAGGTGTTTTCAGTCTCCGCGCGGATGGCAAGCCCGGAGAGACACGGGATGACGGGAACCAACTGTTCCAGCAACACTTTCATCTTCGGGACAAAGGGGTGGTCTGCCTCCCTGTTTACGGAAATCAACCCGGCAGGCTCCCCGCCGGGGGAGGCAGATAGCTTTGTCCGGGTAACAGCCTTGCTCAGGGTCATGCTCAGGGATGGATTCATGGGAACCTGCCCCTCCTTTTTGCCCCAGTATTTCACAAGCGCGATGTTCGAGGGACTCTGCCAACCGGCGCTGAAAGTACCTCCGGCAGGGGTGATGCACCCTTTTTCATTGAAATACCCGTGTATCATTCGCAGCGTCATGATACCGCTTTCAGGTCATTGAATCTGAAAATGTCGGAGAATCCCAGCTGTGTCAGGATCCTTTTTACTTCTCCGGGTTCGCTCCCGCTCACAAACATGGCAAAGTCGCCTCCCCACGCCCCAAGCGACTTGACCGTGCCCGGGAAAGTCGGGAACCTCCTGGCGATTGGCTCGCGTTTCATGATGGTGCTCAGCACCGATTCATGTTCTTCAACAAGAAGGAAAAGTTCATCATATGTTTTTGCGTTGCATATCAAGGTTGACAGTTCTGAAACATGATCGACCTCTTTGCTGGTGTGACTGAAATTTGCCAGGAAATTCGTCACCTCCATTTCGGTATTTTTCTTGAAGCCAAGGTAAACAAACCAGGTATTTTCAACCATGGCCCTTCCGGGAAAGGCAGGCATTGTTTCGGGTTGACTGTCAACGAGCCTGTAAAAAAGCATGTCGCGGCTGCCCGCACAGGCTACATCATATCCCGAGCCGTTGGATGTCAGGGTATGGAGATCGTGCGGCTTCACTCCGGCCCATGATGCAACAAGGTAGCAAAGGGTTGAACTGCTTCCAAGTCCCCATTCCAGCGGGTAATTTGACCGGGTCTTTACCTTAAAACCCTTTCCCGAAACCAGGAACCACGGGTTTAACTGCCTCGCGGCCAACAGGAGTGTTTTCAGTCTTTCGGCTATCTTGAGGTTCTCCGGTGTGAGCACCCTGAAGTTGCGGTTATCGAACCGGGCGGAAAACCATTTGCCCGAGGGAGCATGACTCTCCCATTCGATGCCCGGTGTGTCGGTTTCTTCAACCTCCAGCGTCTGCCCGTATTTCAGCGGAAGGGCAAGGGCCGTTGCACCGGCGAGCACAAGGTACTCCCCTGCAACGAGGAGTTTCCCCCTGGCACTGTCATTAAACAGTTCGTTCATGAAGAAAATGTTTTACCGCGTTGAAGCTTACCTTCCTGTTGGCAAACCACAATTCCGCTTCATCCCTCATGACACCGTCGACATTGAGCATGTTGAGAATGTTTGAAAGGTGTAGCCGCATATGGCCTTTCTGGATCCCTGTTGTAATCAGGCTCCGGATGGCGGCGAAGTTTGAGGCCAGTCCCACCGATGCAACAATGCCCATCAGTTCCTTGGCAGTTGGATTTCCCAGTACTTCAAGCGAAAGCCGGGCAAGCGGATGAAGGTTGGTAATCCCTCCCACCGTGCCCACGGCCAGCGGGATGGTGAGCCCGATGGTGAGCTCATCCCCTTCCATGGTGCTCCAGCTGAGAGCCCGGTATTGCCCGTCGCGTGCGGCAAAGGCGTGCGCGGCGGCTTCGGCGGCCCGGTAATCGTTCCCGGTGGCCATCAGTACTGCATCCACACCGTTCATGATCCCCTTGTTGTGGGTCACTGCACGGGAAGGGTCGTTCCCGGCGATCCGGTAAGCAAGCAGCATCTTTTCGGCGAACACTTCAACGGGGAGGCGCTCGGCGATGGACCTGAAATGATCGATGGTGCAGGAAGCCTCCACCGTCACCGTACACTGTGGGGTGTAATTGCTCAGGATCGCCATGGCCACCTGGCATTTTTTTCCCTCCGGATCGTTGTCGACCGCGAAGAAAAGGTCAAGGGCCTCAGCCATGTCCTCCAGGCAGGTATTGATAAAATTTGCACCCATGGAGTTGATGGTTTCCACCTTTAACTCGAGTTTGAACAGGTTGTCGGCAGTAACGGCTGCATCGAGCAGTTCCAGACTGAGAATGCCCCCGCCACGCCTGACCATATTGGATGTCAGTTTTTTGAGCCGTTCAAGCAAAAACAGTTTCAGCAGGTGCCAGCGCTCCCAGATATACTCAGGGTCGCCGAGCCAGGTAAAATAGACATGCCCGAGTTTGATGGTGGAGACACCGGTAACGCGGAATCCCCCGCACCCGGCCCAGAAACGGGCGCTGTGCGAGGCTGCTGCCACCACCGAGCTCTCCTCGATGGCCATCGGCACATGGTATACCTTACCATCGACCATCACGTTCGGAGCAATCCCGTATGGCGTGTGAAAACTGCTGATGGTGTTTTCACTCAGGTCGAGGAACTGGCTTCTCTCAGCTTCATCCTCCATCAGGAAACGTTCGAACCGTTCGCCCGCCAGCGAGGTTTCCTTGCATAACGCGGCAATAAAATTTCGCTTCTCCTCTTCGCTGAGCTTGGAAAAGCCATGAATAATCTGGTTGTTTATCATCAGGTTCTTACTTTTAAAAATGCCCGGGCGAGTTTAAGACCGCTCACCTGGTCGGCTACATAACGCTGCAGTTCGGGATATTCTCCCGTTGCGTGCCGCAGGAAGCCGGAAGCCTGTCCAAAAACACTTGTCAACGAACTTTTGGAAATAAAATAATACCCATCCAGGAAGGACCGGATCCCCCCTGAAATGATCAGTTGCCTGCATAACAGCGGCTCTCCTGCCTGTTCGAGGGCATTCACCGTGTCGAGCATTTCACCGGCTGTATGGCCCAGCAATGCCAGCGGACCAAAAAGCTCCTGTTTTTCAGGGTTGCCGCGGGCAAGTTCCACCTGTGCGAAATTGGTTCCGCCGAAGGCAGCGAATTCAATGGCCTCGAGGGGCAGGCACATCAGCCGCTTCAGGCTTTCAGGCCCCATTCCCTGGCCCACCTCTTTTACAATCACCTTCAGATTTGTAAGCGACATGAAAGCCTCAATGGACTCGATGGGCGGATGCCGGAGCACGTCTCCTTCCGTCTGCAGCCATTCCTGCAATGGGTTCACATGGATGATCAGCCCGTCGGCCCTCAGTTTCACAACCAGTTCGGCCAGCCGGTCCTGGCTCCCGGCCGACAGCATCTCCTCGAGCTGGACAATGCCGATATTGGCATAGAGCGGCAAGTCGTTCCCTATGACATCCCGCATGTTGAAATCATCAAAACAGGCCGGATGTTCCAGCAGGATCCTGCATGAACCCAACCCCATGCCCATCCCGAATTCGCTGCATGCCTTTGCAAGGTTTGTGTTGATCGTCCGGGCAAGTTTCGTCCCGCCTGTCATGCTTGACACCCACATCGGAACCCGTAACCGTTTGCCAAGAAAGGTAAAAGGCTCTGTATCTCCACTGGTGTGAGATCCCAGCAACGGTTCATAAGTGAACCGGGTATCGCGGTGCAATGCATCGATGCGTGATGAAATGGCGAGGGCGATATGATCGTGTTTGCGTTGTTCCATAGGTTAGCTCCGGCTTTGGGAAGAGGGCGTTGCAATTTACGATTTACGATTTACGATTTTAAAAATGACAAGTGACAAGTGACAAATGAATGTGACATATGCCGTTCGTTCGTAATTATTTTTTGTTATGATATTGTAAAAATTATTGTCCATCAAAACGGTTGTAAAGTTATGCAAATATTTCTTTTTAAGTATTGCGGTATCACATGTCCTGAATAAAAAAATCGAAACATTTATTCCGTCATCCCCTCCTGCAAATTCCAAATCGTAAATCGTAAATCGTAAATCGTAAATCCACTTGTCACTCGTCATTCGTCCCTCGTCATTCTTTCATGTCTCAGCAATATCATCATAAACGCCAGTCCTATGGCAAAAAAGATCCCGATGGCCAGCACCGAATAGCGCATGTTCCCCGTGATCGCCTCGATGATCCCGAAGCTGAAGGTACCGGTCACGGTAGCCATCTTCTCCATCACGTCATAAAAACTGAAAAAGGAGGTGTGATCGGTGGTTGATTCGGGAAGCATTTTTGAATACGTTGAACGGGCAAGGGACTGTGAGCCGCCCATGACCAGGCCGATGAAGAGGGCAGTGATGATAAACCCGGCTGCATCGCTGATGAAATAAGCCCCGATGATGATCAGTATCCAGATGAAAATGGAAAGGACCAGGGCCTTCAGGTTGCCGATGCGGCCGGAGATCCTTGCGAAAAGCCACGCCCCGGCGATGCCGACCAACTGGATCACCAGGATGGTGGGGATGAGGATGTTCTCCTTCAGCCCGAGTTCCTTCTCCCCATAGGTGGCAGCCATGAACATCGTGGTGAGCAGCCCCATCATGATAAAGAAGAAACCTGAAAGGTAGATGCTCAGCCTGAACGATTTGGATACCTGTTTGAATACGATCAGCAGTTCACGGTAACCATTGATAATGACACTGCCGTGGTTGCTTCGTTTGCGGAAAGTATATTTCGGAAGCCTCGAGAAGGTGATCCTGGAAAAACCGATCCACCACAGGAAGACACTGAGGAATGACAGCCGGGCCGGCAATCCCGAACCCCCGGGGATCCCGAACCACGCAGGCCTCATGATGAGGCACAGGTTGAACAGCAGCAGCAGCACACTTCCCAGGTACCCCATCGAATACCCGCGGGCACTTACCCGGTCCTGGTCTTCGGGTTCGGCGATCACGGGCAGAAAGGAGTTGTAAAAAACGATGCTGCCGCCATATCCAAGGGTTCCCATCGCAAAGGCGATGATGCCGAATTCAATGTTCGACCGGTCGAAAAAGAAAAGAAGGCCGCACGAAAGCGCCCCGATCCATGTGAATACCTCCATGAAGGCCTTGCGCCTCCCGGTATAGTCGGCCATCGAGGAGAAAAGGGGCGATGTGATCGCCATCACAAGGTAAGCGGCTGCAATCGCCCACGAATAGAGGACTGTGTTGATGACCCGCGTACCGAAAAAACCGACCGTAAAGTCGCTGCCGTTCCGGGTGACGGTGTTGTAATAGATCGGGAATACCGTGGAAGAGATCGTAAGCTGGTAAACAGAGTTAGCCCAGTCGTACATGACCCATCCCCGGATAACTTTTTTATCGCCTTTCCGTATGGGCTGGACCTCTTTGCGTTTGAACATCGTTACCCCGTGAATTTGAAAATGGGTGTTTCCCGGTTAATTTGCAAACATATGAAAATTTAACTGGAAAAACATCTGCAGCCGGGAGAAAGGAAGCGCCAAAACCGCCTGTACGCAAAACAGTCCATTATGTGGCGGCAGGATCCGGGGAACCGGCTCCTATTCAGGATCGGGATACCTTCCCGTCATCTGCCGTTCAATCATCCAGCCAGGGTACTCCGGAGCCAGGGCACTGACCTTTTCAAGTTTCAGAAGGTCGTCATCCGTCAACTGCAAACGGGTTGCGTCGATGTTATCCTTCAACTGGTCCGTATGTTTTGCCCCGATGATGACGCTCGTCACCACCGGCCGGGTGAGCAGCCATGCAAGGGCAACCTGTGCAACCGAAACCTGGTGTATGCCGGCAACCTCTGCCATGACATCGATAACATCCCATGCCTTTTCCTTGTTGACCGGAGGGAAATCAAATGCATCGCGGCGGCTGCTGCCGGCTTTCTGCTTCTCACGGGTGTATTTTCCCGACAGCAGCCCGCCGGCAAGCGGGCTCCATGGCATCAGGCCCAATCCTTCGCTCAGCGCCATGGGAACGATCTCGCGCTCGACGTCGCGGCTGGCGATGGTGTAGTAATTCTGCAGGGCGACGAATGGCGACCAGCCCATCATCCTGGCATGATCGTTTGCCTTCATCACCATCCAGGCGGGGTGGTTGCTGATCCCGATGTATCTTACCTTGCCGGCGCGCACCACATCTTCGAGCCCGCGCATGGTCTCCTCGAGCGGGGTGATGGGATCGACCCCGTGAATATATAGCAGGTCAATGTGCGACATCCCCAGGCGTTCCAGGCTGTCGTCGACCGAGTCGCTGATGTGAAGCCGCGACAGGCCGACCTGGTTGGCCCCAGGCCCCATCCTCAGCCTGACCTTTGTGGCCAGCACCACCTGTTGCCGGCTGATCCCGAGCGAGGCCAGGGCCTTGCCGGTCATGATCTCCGATATGCCCTCAGAGTAGGCATTCGCCGTATCGATGAAGTTGATTCCCTGCTCAAAGGCAGCTTTTACAATCCCGGTCACCTCGTCCTGGGGCAGTTCACCGATCGCTTTCCAGTATCCCTTGCCGCCAAAGGTCATGGCGCCGAGACACATTTCCGATACAAGAACCCCGGTCTTTCCTAAAGGTTTATATTTCATATGGTTTATGTTTTATTTATCGCAAAGGTACGGGATTCTACCGGCCGGTATTTTTAACCGGTGATATTTAACACAGATTTCACAATGGGGAATTAGATAACGGATGCCGGGAAACCAGGAAAAGCGGAAGGGCTCGGGAACCCGGAACCTGCCAGGGATCATCCCGCGCGCAGGAGGTGGTCGGCCAGAACCAGCGCGGCCATGGCCTCCACGACCGGCAATGCCCGGGGCACAACACATACATCATGACGTCCCCGGCCCTGTACGATGGCCGGCTCACCCGCGGTGGTGACCGTTTCCTGGTCCGTCATCAGGGTTGAAACAGGTTTAAAGGCAACATGGAAGATGATCTCCTCCCCGTTTGAGATTCCTCCCTGGATTCCTCCCGAATAATTTGTGCGTGTTCTGATCGTACCGTTGTCGTTCCAGAAAATGTCATTATGTTCTGAGCCCTTCATCGCCGCGCCGCCAAAACCCGACCCGTACTCGAAGCCTTTCACCGCGTTGATGCTCAGCATGGCTTTGGCCAGGTCGGCCTGCAGTTTGTCGAACACCGGTTCCCCCAGTCCGGCAGGAACACCGGTAATGGAACAGGAAATCACCCCTCCCGTCGTGTCTCCGCTGGTTTTCAGCTCTTCAAGATACGCAAGCAATGCAGGATCATCCAGCCCGGAGGCAACTTTATGGTCACGGGGTTGTGCCGACAAAACTTCCGCGGATGGGGCTGCAACCTGGAATTCGCCGATCCGGGTCACCCTGGCCCGGATGCCGACCCCATGGGTTCCAAGGAATATTTTCGCAAAGGCACCCGCGGCGACGCGCACGAGGGTTTCACGCGCAGAGGTGCGCCCGCCACCGCGGGGATCGCGGAAACCGTACTTCTGCTGCCAGGTGAAATCGCCATGCGACGGACGGTAGAGATCCCCGAGATGGTCATAATCGGCCGGGCGCTGGTCCTGGTTACGAACCAGGAAGGCAATGGGGGCGCCGGTTGTTTTTCCCTGGTAGAGTCCGGAAAGAATTTCAAGGGTATCGTTTTCATCCCGGGCTGAAGCATAAAATGCCTGTCCCGGCCTGCGACGCGCGAGTTCTGACTGTATAAAATCAAGATCTACCGGTATACCGGAGGGGTACCCGTCGAGCACCCCGCCGACGGCAATGCCGTGCGATTCACCAAAAGAGGTAAGCACGAGCGCTTTCCCAAAGGAGTTGCCGGCCATAGGCGGATGGATGGAATAGGATAATATTTCGTTACGTAAAGCGCAACGCGTTACGTTTTTACGCTCCCTGCTGTTTCAGGATCTTCATCTTGGCCTCCAGTACCTTCAGTTCGCTCTTGGCTTTGCTGATCTTGTTCTCAAACTCCTCCTTTACAACGGAGGCGCTTTTTGACTTGGCAAAGAAACCGATGTTGTTCTCCCAGAGGATGATCTCTTCCTTCATCTTTGTGATTTTGGTGGCAAGGAATTCACGTTCCTTCCCGATCACGCGGCGGGCATTGGGATCATTCTTCAGGTTGTCGAACTTGGCCTGGAAACTCACGGTGCTCATTTCAACTTCGCTGATCTTCAGCTTGTCAAGGTGTTCATTCACCAGGGTCCTGAATTCATTGTGCAGCTTGTCCTTCTCCTTCATCGGAACATGGCCGATCTCGGTCCATTCACGCTGGAAAGCCTTCAGGACATCCAGGTTGGCGCTTTTATTATCACCGAACTGGTATTCCCTCAACCGGGTCATCAGGTCAAGCTTCTTGTTCAGGTTTTCGGTTTCGCTGGCCTGGATGGTGGAAAAATATCCCTGCTTTGCGTTGAAAAACTCATCGCAGGCGGTGCGGAAACGTTTCCATATCTTGTCGGAGTTTTTCTTCGGAACCGGCCCGATCTTTTTCCATTCGCCCTGAAGGCGGATGAGCTCGTTGGTGGTATTCTTCCAGTCGGTGCTGGTGTTAAGGGACTCAGCCTGCATGCACAGTTCAACCTTCAGGTTATAATTATGCATCTGCTGCTCTTTCAGCTTGTCGAAATAATCCTTTTTGTTGGCAAAGAATGAATCGAGGGCCGTTTTAAAACGGTTCCAGGTGTCGGTGTTGACCTTCTGAGGCACCGGGCCTATGTTTTTCCATATCTTGAGAAGGTCGTTCACCTTGTTGGTGTTGTCCTGCCAGTCCTTGATCGATTCATTGGGCAAACCGAGAACGATTTCCGCCTGTTCGCACAGGGCCGTCTTGGTCTCCAGGTTTTTGTCCTGGTCCTCTTCGATCAGCGCATAATGCTCGCGGCGGCGGTCGTTGATTTTATCGGTGGCATTCTTGAACCGTTCCCAGATCTCCTCTTTTTTATCAGCGGGAACAGGGCCGAGTTCCTTCCATTCTTCGTGGTATTTCTGGAGCTTTTTAAATGACTTGATCACCGAAGTTTCGAGGAGAAGCTCCTCGGTCTTTTCGCACAGGGCAATCTTGGCCTCCAGGTTCTTACGCAGGTCGAGATCTTTGAGTTCCTTGTTCAGTTTTACCTTTTCAAAGAATTTCTCCACCAGGAAATGGTAGTTCTGCCAAAGGTTGTTGATCTCCGTGCGGGGAACCATGCCGATCTCTTTCCAGCGTTCCTGGAGCACCTTGAATTCATCGTAGGTCTTTTTCAGCGTCTCTTCCGAACTGATCAGCGCCTTTAATCCGTCGAGGATCTGGAATTTCTTCTTCAGGTTTTCCTGCTTGATCTTTTCCTGTTCCTCGGTATGACGGGCCTTGTTGGCCCTGTATATCGCAAAATATTCATTGAATTTCACATCCAGGCTGTCCTCTGGGAGTGCCTCTTCCTTCGGCGTGCCATCTTCCTGCACCTGTTCGTACTTCTCAAGGTTCTCCTCTTTCTTCTTCTTCAGGAAGGCTACCTTGATCAGGGCTATCCGGGTTTTTACCGAATTGAAGTCAGGATCGTTGACTGCTTTTTCAAGCTGCTCGATCAGTTGTTCACGGGAAAAACTGTCGAAATTATTTTCTTCGTCCACCACAATGTGCTCGACATTCTCTTCCGTCACCTCATCCAGGTGTTCTTCGAGTGGTTCGTCAAGCAGCAGGTCGATGTGTTCTACGGCGGCGGGTCCGGCAACAGGGGGTTCGGCAGCGGGTGTTTCCGCGGCAGGTGCTGCAACAGGCGCTTCGGCAACGGGAGTTTCCGCAGCAACTTCGGCAGGCAGGTTCGTTTCAGCGATCGTTTCTTCCGTAATTTCAGGTTCGGGGATCACCACGGGGGCCTCCTCATGTTCAACGATTGCAGCAGGAACAGGCTCTTCAATCCCGGCGGCAGGCAGTTCAGCAATTTCAGTTGTGTCAATTTCCGCAGGGACCTCCTCCACCGCATCCGCGGTTTCCGTTGCGGCGGCTTCGGCAACCATTTCCGGTGCCGCGATTTCGTTCTCTGCTTGAAGGATTTCTTCGGTCTGATCTGAATCAGGTGGGACCATGGGGTTGATGTTATCCATTGCCTCGCCGGCAGTGGCAGCAATCTCCTCCTGAACGGCCGGTTGCTCCGGTTCAGGATTCTGAGGGGTGTTTTTGGAATTTTCCATTCTTAGTTAAAACCATTAATATAAATAACAATGAGTGTCCGACATTTGCCGGTTGAATTGGGTCAATAAGCGACAAAAATACGAATTATTTCTAAACCAACTAAATTTAGCTTATGGCATCGCCCTGCGATTGAAGAGGATATATCCGAAGTTGAAATTAAAGGTAAAATGATCGGGCATTTTGTCATAATAGTTCACCCCGATGCTGACCGGGCCGAGCGGACTGTTGTATACTATTGAAGTGGAGCCCATGTAGGCCCGGTTACCGAATTGAGGCCCGTAGTAAGCCGAAAGGTCCGCGGGGTTCTGCAATATCTCCCGGTAAGGCTGGAACACATAACCCTCCAGCCGGTAAGCGATCTTCTTGTAGATCTTCACCACCATCTTGAGCCCCCCCGCGGCATAATTCATGGCTCGGAAAGGGGGCAGGAAATAGGTCTGTACCTCCGGCAGCGGCTGGAATGAAGAGGCATACAGCATGGTCGATATGTAGTTTGAGAAGAGGGGCTGGTTCGACAGGACCCCTTCGCCGAAAAATCCGAACTTGACAGGCCCGAGCGAATTAAAATAGTTGTCGTAGGCGACCTGGAACTGGTACCAGTTGTGATACCTTGAAACAACCGCCTTGTTTACGGCGGTTGAACCGGGAACCATTCCCTCATGGCCCGTGACATATGACAATTTCATCATGAGCCGCACGCCGGCATCCGGGAACTGCTTGCGGTTCAAACTGTTCAGGTCAAAACAAAGCGAAGGGGCAATGAACCTGAAGGTGGTCAGATCAGAGGTATCAGAACGGGTAAAGGTATTCGACTGGTAATACTTCTTGCTGGTAAAGGCGTAGTTCATACCAAGCACCAGCTTTGAATCACTCGTGACGGGAAGCCCGGTGTGAAGGTCGCCGAAATATTCGGCTTCCAGGATGTAGTTGGGCGTTTTGTCATCAAAGAAAAAACTGGCGCTCATGAAGTAGTTGTAATGGTTGTAGGTATAGTTCAGGTCGAGAAACCAGGGGAGCTTTGAATTAAAATCGAAACGGGCACCCATCTTCGCCGAACTGTAGACCTTTCCGAAATACCCATTGGCAAAGAACAGGAGCGCTTTCGACCAGAGGTACTTGTACTGAAGTTGCAGGAATGCCTCGCTGGCATTTCCAAGGGAAAAGTTCCCGCCGAATTCCGCCCCGAAGCTGTTGGCTTTTTTCACATCAAGGAAGAGGTCGTAATAACCGGTCTGGTGGTTGAATCGCGCCACCGGGAAGATATTTTTGATGTAACCTTCGTCGATAAACCTGAAATATTCGTGGCGAAGTTCATCCACGGTTATCGTTTTCCGGCCGTGCTTCAGGATCTTCAGCACATAGGCCGTCTGCGTTTTGTTCAACCCGGCAATGTGAATGGAGTCAAAGAGAAGCACCCCTTTCTGTTTGTTGAACATTTCACGGCGCCTGGCGATCTCCTCGCTGCTGATGCTGTCGCGCAAGAGTTTCCTGATCTCGGGGATCTTCCGCAGGGTGGCCTGGTAGCCGCTGTCGGCCAGCAGGGCGGTTTTTGAGAAATCAAGCAGGTTGATGGCGGGGATCGAAGGGACGATCATGACCGAACGCGGGTAGCTGATCGTATCGCTCTGGCGTTCCATCAGCATGGTGAGCAGCTGTGAAATGATGTCGTCACGGTCGGGCTTTATATATCGCTGCGCCACCCTGCTGCCTATGATCACGTCGGGGTGAAATTCATGCATGGCGACGTCACAGGGGAAATTATCATACATGCCGCCGTCGAACACCATTTTATCGTTGATCACTGCCGGGCTTAGGACCAGCGGCAGGCTCATCGAACCGCGCACCGCCGCGTTCAGGTCGCCGCATCGCAGCACCATCTGTTGTGAGGAATCGATGTCGGAAACGACGCACCTGAAGGGGATCATCAGCCGGCTAAAATCGCCCGAGGCTACCGCATTCGATTGCGAAAGCATCTGCATCAGCTGGAAATCAATATCATATGTTTTTACGAACTGTGACGGGAGGATCGCCGACAAACGTTTTGTGAAATCAAAATTGGTTGTGATCAGCGATGCATTCGGGTCCTCCTTCCGGTAGTAGTATATGTATTTCTTATCCAGGATCCCTTCGGCCCACTGCTGGAAGGCCCTGGAGTTCATAAGGGTTTCAATTTCGTCAAGTGAATACCCGCTGGCATACATGGCACCCACCACCGCCCCTATCGAGGTTCCCGTGATGGAACTGATCGGGATGTGGTTCTCTTCAAGGGCGCGCAGCACGCCAATGTGCGCGCCCCCTCTCGCCCCGCCTCCCGAAAGCACGACAGCCACCCGCTGCGCTGCCACCGGGCGACAAAGGAACAGTGAAAAAACCAGGATATAGAATGAAATCAGGCCCGTCGTGCGGATTGAAAATTTCATAATGTCAAATCATTTTGACAGGAATTGCAGGCAATTTTAAACCTTGTCGAGCGCCTGGGCGAGGTCGGCAATGATATCCTCAACCTCTTCGATGCCAATGGAAAGCCGCACCAGTTCATCACTGATCCCGCCCTCTTTCTTGGCTGCAGCCGAAAGCTTGCTGTGGGTCATCGAAGCGGGATGCTGGATCAGGGTTTCAATACCTCCCAGGGAAACGGCGAGTACACACAATTCAACACTGTCCATGAGCTTTTTGCCGGCCGTCAGCCCGCCCTTCAAACCGAAACTCATCATGGCGCCGGGTCCGCGCATCAGCTTTTTGCCCAGTTCATACTGGGGATGCGAGGCAAGTCCCGGGTAGATGATCCATTCAATCTTCGGGTGCGATTCAAGCCATTCGGCAACCTTGATGGCGTTTTCCTGGGCGCGGTCGATGCGGATGCCCAGTGTTTTCAACCCACGCCGGGTAAGAAATGCCTGGTGGGGATCCATGTTGCATCCCATGGTTACCATCACGGGGCGGATTTTTTTATAATCGGCCTCGGTTTTGGTCACGATCACGCCGCCCACGATGTCGGCATGGCCGTTGAGGAATTTGGTCAGGGAATGCAGAACGACATCTGCACCCAGGTCGAGCGGCAGCTGCAGATACGGGCTGCAGAAGGTATTGTCGACACATACGGGTATGTTCAGTTTGTGGGCGATCTCGCAGATGGCCGGGATGTCGGAAATGCCGATGGTCGGGTTGGCCGGCGTTTCAAGGTAGATGAGTGCCGTGTTCGGCCGGATGGCCGCCCTTACCTGTTCCAGGTCGGTGGTGTCGACATAGGTCGATTCGACTCCGAATTTTGCAAAAAGACCTTCGATGACCCCTCTCGCGGGACCATAAACGGCGTTGTGGCTCACAATGTGCTTCCCGGCCCCGAGATAGGCCATGTAAACCGTTGTCACCGCTCCCATACCCGAGGAACAGCCGATGCCGTCGAAGCCGTGTTCGAGCATGGCGATGGTCGTCTCGAGATCGCGGATGGTGGGATTCCCGATCCGGGTATAGATGTACCCGTCGCTTTCGCCTGCAAAACAGGCAGCACCGTGATCGGCGTTTTTAAAGGCAAAGGTGGATGTCTGGTAGATGGGTGTGATCACACTGCCCAGCGGGTCTTTGGCGCCGGCGCCGTGCACAAGACCTGAGTTGAAGCCTGAAGGTTTATGTTTCATATATGGTAGTTGTTATAGGTTTTAAGTTGAGCCGCACTGCTGTGCGGCTTTACATCGTGTATCCCGCAGAGCCGGCCTGCTGTGCGGCTTTACATCGTGTATCCCGCAGAGCCGCACCGTGGCGCCGCATCGCAATGCGGCTCCACGTGCGGTGTATCCTTATCGGCGGGCCCTAGCCGCGGATGACGTTTATTTCGTTTTCGATGGCCGGGTTGAGGTGACGTTTCACGGCACAGAGCGATGCGGTTTTGATGACGGCAACGTCGTACTGTTCCGGGAAGTCGGCCGGCACATAGATGTTCAGGATGAATTTAGAGATGGTCTTCTGCACGTTGTCATACTGGTAGTCCATGTTCAGGCGGACCTTCGAAGTGTCGATGCCGCGCTGGTCGCAAAAGCTTTTAACGTAAATCCCCGCACAGGTTCCAAGGGATGCAAGGAAGAGGCTGAAGGGTGTCGGAGCCGATCCCTCTCCTCCCGACTGCATGGACTGATCGGTGGAAACTGTAAACCCGTCTATATCGGCATTCACCTTCCTGGCACCGGTGTAATAGATCTCAATTGCCATAAATGCTGTTTTATGTTGCAAAAGTACTATTTTATTGCCAGCTACGCATTCCTGCCGTTATTTTGAACGCAGAACCGGTTTATGGATGATTCTTTATCGAGTAATTCGCCGGAATTGTCGAAATAATTGGTAATATGTCGGAATTCTCAATATTTTTGTTTTTTATAAAAAAATCAACAAAATTTCAGATCTGATGAAAAAACTCTCTTTGCTTTTTATGCTCCTCTTGTTGACTGGCGTGACCATGGCCCAGGATGAAGCGCGTTTGATGCGGTTTCCCGCAATGCATGGCAACCAGGTGGTGTTTACCTACGCCGGCGACCTTTATTCTGTTGATAAGGCAGGCGGACTTGCCAGGAAACTCACCAACGACGAAAACGGCTACGAAATGTTCGCCCGCTTTTCACCCGACGGCAAACAAATCGCATTTACGGGTCAGTATGACGGCAACACCGAAGTTTACCTGATCCCCGCGCAGGGAGGCGTTCCAAAAAGGATTACCTACACGGCAACCCTGAACAGGGATGACATTTCAGACCGCATGGGACCCAACAACATCGTCATGACCTGGAAAGACAACGAAAATATTGTTTACCGTTCACGCAAACAGACTTTTAATGATTTCAAAGGGCAGCTTTTCGTCGCAAGCACAAAGGGAGGTCTGTCCCAGGAACTGCCTCTCCCCTGCGGCGGGTTCTGCTGTTATTCCCCGGATAAATCCAAACTGGCCTACAACCGTGTTTTCCGCGAATTCCGCACCTGGAAGTATTACAAAGGCGGGATGGCCGACGAGATATGGATCTATGATTTCAAAAGCAAGGCAACGGAAAAAATCACCGACAATATTTACCAGGACATGTACCCGATGTGGAATGGCGACAAGATCTATTTCCTTTCGGAACGCGAACGGCCCACAAACCTCTATTGCTACGATCTGAAATCAAAGGAGACCAAAAAGGTGACCGACTTCAAGGAGTTTGACATCAAGTTCCCTTCGCTGGGCGACAACGGGATCATCTTTGAAAACGGCGGATTCATCTATACCTTCGACTTTGCAACGGAGCAGACCCGGAAAATCACCATCCGCATTTCCGATGACTTTATCACGGGCCGCAACCAGCTGAAGGATGCCAGTAAATTCGTAAATTCATTCTCCCCGTCGCCCGACGGGAAACGCATTGCCCTGGATGGCCGCGGCGATGTATGGACCATTCCCGCCAAAACGGGGATCACCAGGAACCTGACTAATTCACCCGGTGCCCATGACCGTGACGTAGCCTGGTCGCCCGATGGAAAATATATCGCTTTCATCTCCGACATGAGCGGCGAAGATGAGATCTATATCCAGAAACAGGATGGCAGCGCGGCTCCTGTGGCCGTCACGAAAAATGCCGATACTTATAAGTACGCTGTCACCTGGTCGCCCGACAGCAAAAAACTCTTGTGGGCCGACAAAATGCTCCGCCTGCAGTTTGTCGACATCGAATCCGGGGCAGTGACCCTCGTCGACAAGGCAACAACCTGGGAGATGAACGATTACACCTGGTCCCCCGACAGCAAATGGATCGTGTATACCTTCCCCAACCGACACAGCACCTCGCGGATTTTCCTGTATGAACTGGCCTCAAAAACCAGGACACCGGTCACCGACATATGGTACGACGCAAGTGGCGGCAACATCAGCAGCGACGGTAAATACCTCTTTTTCACCTCCAACCGCGACTTCAACCCCACCTACAGCTGGACTGAATGGAACCATTCATACAGTGATATGACCAGGGTTTATTTCGTAACCCTTGCCAAATCGACCAAAAATCCCTTCGCCCCCGAAAATGACGAGGTTGCTGTGAAGGATGAAAAGTCAGCAACCGATGCCAAACCTGAAGAAAAGGATGGCAAAAAAGAGGGTAAGAAAGCCGATAAAAAAGATGACGGCAGTACCGAAGCAAAAAAAGATATCACCGTGAAAGTTGACCTCGACGGCATCATAGACCGCATCGTCGACCTGCCCATCGAAGCCGGATCATACAACAACGTGAACTGCGTGGGCGACAATGTTTATTACCTGAAAGGCGGCAGGAGCGGCCACCCGGGCGGGCTGATGCTTTATAACCTCAAGGACCGCAAAGAATCGAACCTCGGGGAGGTCGGGAACTACGAAATCACCGCCGACCTTAAAAAAATGGTGGTAGGCGAGCGCAGCAGGTATAGCATCATCGATCTTCCCCACGGTGGAAAGATCGAAGTGAAGGATTATGCTGACATGTCAAACATGAAGGTGATGGTCGACCTGAAAGCCGAATGGGCGCAAATCTACCATGAATCATGGCGCCAGATGAAGTACTTCCTTTACGATCCCAACATGCAGGGGGTCAACTGGCCGAACATCCAGAAAAAATATGAACCCCTGCTTGCCTATGTGAACAACCGCAACGACCTTACCTACATCATCGGCGAAATGATCGGGGAGATCAGCATCGGCCATTCATACGTGAGCGGCGGCGACAAGCCGGAACCGAAACGGGTGAAAATGGGATTGCTTGGCGCGAAGATCAGCCGCGACGAATCGGGCTATTACAGGATCGACAAAATTCTCAAGGGTGAAAACTGGACCTCCGAAGCCCGTTCACCGCTCACCGAACTCGGTGTGGAGGCAAAAGAGGGTGATTTCATCATCGCCATCAACGGCAAGTCAACAAAGGAAATGAACGACATCAACGAAGCGCTGGTCAACAAGGCGGATGTGCAGGTTGAACTTACCCTTAACAGTTCCGCTTCCGAAACCGGCGCCCATAAGACGATCGTGGTTCCCACCGACAAGGAGGCCGGGCTCTATTATTACAACTGGGTCCAGAACAATATTAAAAAGGTCACCGATGCTTCCAACGGCGAGATCGGCTACATCCACATCCCCGACATGGGCGTGGAAGGACTGAATGAATTCGTGAAACATTTCTATCCCCAGCTCTCAAAACGCGCGCTGATCATCGACGACCGCGGCAACGGCGGGGGCAATGTTTCGCCCATGATCATCGAACGGCTGAACAGGGAAATGACCATGATCGCCATGGCCCGTAACACCGTGGGTGCCCCCGGTCGCCTGGAGATGCAGTGGGGACCGAAGTGCATTCTCATCGACAACTATTCCGCCTCCGACGGCGACCTTTTCCCCTACCAGTTCAAAAAACTGAAGATCGGCAAAGCCATCGGGAAACGCACCTGGGGAGGTGTCGTGGGTATCCGCGGCAGCCTGCCGTTCGTTGACGGCGGCCAGTTGATGCGTCCTGAATTCGCCCCTTACGACAACGAAGGCAAAAACTGGATCATCGAAGGACATGGCGTGGATCCCGACATCGCAGTCGACAACGACCCCGCAAAGGAATATGCCGGCGAAGACCAGCAGCTCAACCGGGCGGTCGACCAGATGAAGGAGGAGCTGAAATCGTGGCCGAAGGAACTTCCCGGGATGCCCCCCTTCCAGGATAAGACCAAATAACCCGGCAATCACAACGATTGCTGAATGATCAACCCCGGAAAAAATAATAATCACAGGATCAGTGCCGCCGATACGGCACTGATCGCTGCGATTCTTGTTATCGGGGCGATCCTCCGCTTCTGGCGGCTGCACGACATCCCCTTCACCTACGACGAATTCAGCGCGATTTTCAGGACGAACTTCTCAACTTTCGGCGAACTGATCGAAAAGGGGGTAAAGGTCGACACCCATCCCGCCGGTGTCCAGGTCTTTTTATTCTATCTTGTTAAATTTTTCGGCAGTTCGGAAGCGGTCGTAAAAACACCGTTCATTCTTTTCGGCCTGGTCTCCGTCTGGCTGGTATACCTGGTGGGCAAAGACTGGTTCAATTCCACCACGGGGCTGGTGTCGGCTGCATTCGTCTCCTTCCTGCAGTTCCCGGTAATGTACAGCCAGATCGCGCGGCCCTATGCGTCCGGCCTGTTTTTTTCGCTTCTGATGGTCTTTTTCTGGACGAAAGTCATCTTCCACCCGCAACGAAGGTATTATGCCAACCTTGCCGGGTATGTGCTGGCAGGTGCACTGTGCACCTACAACCACCACTTCAGCCTGATGTTTGCCGCCATGGTGGCCGGGACTGGTTTGTTTTTCTGCCCCCGGCACCGCATGGTCCCTTACCTGGTGGCAGGCATCCTGATCGCACTTTTATATGTTCCCCACCTGTCGATTTTCTTTACCCAGCTGGGCATGGGGGGTGTGGAGGGATGGCTGCACAAACCGCGGTATGATTTCCTGCTGGATTTCATCCGCTATATTTTTCATTTCTCGGTGTTCGTTTACCTGCTGGTTTTCCTCCTCCTGAGCCTGCAGCTCTTATGGTGGGAAGGGACGGCCCCGAAAAGCCGGAAATTCATCATCATCTCGCTCCTCTGGTTCCTCCTGCCCTTCCTGGCCGGATTTTCCTATTCCATCTTCCGCAACGCAGTTTTACAGTATTCGGTACTTATCTTTTCATTCCCGTTCCTGTTTTTCATCCTCTTCGGTTATTTCACAACCGCGAAACCGCTGCACAAGGTCATCCTGGTCACGCTCGTTGCAGCCATCGTCATTCCCTCCCTGGTGATGGAACGAAAGCATTATACCCTTTTTTACACCTCCCCTTATCGTGCGCTCGTGGCGGAATCGAAGCGCGTGACCGATTCCCTGGGCCAATACAACTCCAAGGTCATCCTCGATACCAAGCAGGAGATCAACCGGTACTACCTGGAAAAGCTGAATTGCCGCAACCTGCCGTTCGACGACCTGAAAGCCGTCGGGGGGAGAAACAGGCTGCTTGCCTGGCTCGGGCGCTGCAGGACAAACTACATCGCCTTCGGATGCATCTCTTCCTCCCTGCCCGAGAATTACCCGCTCATCCTCCAAAAATACCCGTACCTGGTGATGCACAAATCGTATGTCGGAGGCGATTTCTACCTTTTCTCGAAGATCAGTCCGGTGAAAAAGCTGGATGAGTACTTTTATGCTGCCGTCAACACCTTCGAACCCTCCCTGCCCGAGTGGGGTTTTGTGAAGGAGTCCCAATGCACTGACTCTTTACCGATCGACGGGAAAAAGTCTTTCCATGCGCGCCCCGGCGCCGAATTCAGCCCGACCTTTTATGTGCCGCTGCACAACCTGATGCATACCGAAAATGATGTGATCGATGTTGCGGTCGACCTGCGCCTGCCGGTGGTTTTCCCGGCGGCCTGGCTGGTGGTCAGCGTGACCTCCGGAAAGAAGGTGATTTACTGGGATTCGACCCCTGTAAGCGATTACATATCCCCCGGCGGAACAGGACGGGTGTTTCATTCCCTCAGGCTCAGCGATACCGACCTGCGCCACCACGGGCTGATCCTGAAGGCCTTTCTCTGGAACCCGGTGAAATCGCCCTATGTCATGGATAACTTTTCCGTCAGGCTCAGAACCGGCAACCCGGTTTTATATGGGATATACAGGAAGGTGAGCCTTTATTGAGGAATGACGAGTGACGAGTGGCAATTTACGATTGACGAATTACGATTGACGATATAACTGGTTGCCGGCCGGCGACCAATATTGCCTATTGCCAATTGCCCACTGCCTATTTCCTATTGCCTATTGCCTAAAGCCAGACCGACCCCTCATGTTTTGAATATGGCACAAACCCATCGGTAATGTT
Organism: uncultured Bacteroidales bacterium; assembly: GCA_903845055.1. Lineage (GTDB taxonomy): Bacteria > Bacteroidota > Bacteroidia > Bacteroidales > FEN-979 > CAIVAT01. The sequence continues at coordinate 99,151 of CAIMWF010000040.1, forward strand.
ATTCGCAGACCATCCTATGGGTGAAGAAAATGAATTGCCCCCTGCTTTAGCTGGGGGTTGAACAAGCCGGGATAACCATGGGCTTTAGCCCAAAACATTCAGTTTTGTCATTTTCCTTTCTCTGTTTTTCAATAAAGAAGAAAAATAGAAAAGTCTCTGCTGTTTCATCAGGGATTAAAAAATTGGGCTGAAGCCCAAGGTTATACTGCTATTCTCATCCACGACTTAAAAGTCGTGGCAATTAATGATCCTGCATACAGGAGTATGAACAATCGAACATTCGATCAATGAACTGTGAAATCAGAACAGTTGCCGGGGGCAAAACTTCTGACTTCAAAAATCGTTGATCAATAACCGGTATTCAAATACGGGGAAGGATGTTCAGGAAGAAGTCCGCCGGAGGAGGTCATGTTTTCAGCGTCACAACAGCCATTTTCAAAAATGAACTCAATAAAAATCAAGGCTTTTGGAGCACTTTTTTAAAGTGCGTAAAATAGGAAGATAAGGAATATTTCCCCGGAAAAGAGAAAAGGCACAAAAAAATTGCGCCCTTTCCTTGAAATTTCAAATGGCATAAAGCCATCGGTGATGTTATTCGCGGACCATCCTCTGGGTGAAGAGCTGGCCGTCGATGTTCACGGTGATAAGGTAGAAACCCTGCGCAAGGCTGCTGCAGTCGAGCGTGACGGCATGGGCGCCGGCAGCCATGCTGCCATTTTCGGAGTACATGACCTGGTTTCCTGCAAGGTTGGTGACCTTAACACTGACGCGACCCGTGCGGGCAAGGGAGATGTTGAAACTGGCCTTGCTGGTCACCGGGTTGGGATAAACCTGGCTCACCCGGGTTTCGTCAGAAACAGCGTTGTTGTCGATACCGACCGGGAAGAAATCGGTCCCTGTAAGTTCGCGGTAGGTAACGCTGACATCATGCACCGGGATGGTGGTATCCTGGATGTTCGAGCCCGGCTGCGAAGAGGTCTGGAAGATCAGGGGGATGGTGCTGTTGTTCTTCACCCGTGCAGCAGTGGCTGGGTAGACGAACTCCTGGAAAATATAGAGAAACCCGGCGTTCCAGTCGACCATATCCCTGAAGGCATTCACGCTGTGTTTCAGAACCCGTCCCCAGATATGGCGGTAGTTCAGCGGTGTGGGATCGGGGTTGCCGACGGTGATGCCCGACCAGATGAAATAGATGTTCTGGGCAGGGTCGATGACGATGCGCGGGAAGGAGCTCAGCCCCACACCATATTTGGGAAAGCCCACAATTGAATCACCGGCCAGGTCGGTGGCCACATAACCAACCAGCTGATGGTGCGCATCCAGGGTATCCAGGTTGCTTAACCGGGTGGTATCGATGACCGGCATGCTTTCATTCCAGTAAACCAGGCCATCGGTACCGGGGTAATAATACCGGCTTGTTCCGTCGCAGTTCACGCGCATCCTGCCAAAGGCAACATGCGCCTTGCCTGTGTTGTCAAGCTGGATGGCTCCCGAACCATCGCTGCACCAGAAAACCGGCACCACGGTGGCGGTGGTTGACATTTTATAAGGGTTGTTGAAAAAAACCTTCTTGGTCCAGGTGGCGCCGTTGTCAAACGACTTCATGACGTAACCGTCCGACCAGCTGCCAACGACCACGAAAGCGATCGTGTCGCCGTGGGGTGCTGCCCAGGTGTAATCATCGCCTGTGTAACCTGATCCGTCGGCCGAAGTCATTCCCGGGAGGACGATCCCCTGTTTGTCCCAGGTGACACCACCGTCAAGCGAGCGGAAATAGAGCAGTGCATCGCTCAGCCCCTGGTAGTTGGACTGGCCGATGGCAAGTACATGAACATACTGGTGGTTGCTGCCACTGGTGATGACACTGGGCCATAATAAGGCCGTAACGCCTGTGGGTCCTGTCGGGGCCGTGGATTGAGTCCACGCGCCGGTGCCTCTTACCGGGCGGGTGTTCATGATCAGGGTTGCGGTTGAATTATGCGCGAAGTTGATCTCGCCGTTGCCGTTCCAAGGATTGACATTCGTCCAGCCGGTGCGGGTGGTTTCCACGCGTGCGGTCGGGGCTGCATTCCATGTCGTGCCATTGTAATAATTATATCCGGTTCCGCGGTCACTGTAACCGGCGGCGTCAAGCTCGCCATAGATCCAGGTGGCAGTAACCGCATTATCGGGCCACAGGTAGATGCGGCTCATGATGCAGCCGTTGGTCTGGTTGTCGTAACGGGAACCACCGATCACATCATCGGTCACATTTTTCGTACTGCTGACAGTGGTATTCGAGGTTTTGAGCGGCAGTTCAGCCTGCCCGTTGTATTTTTCTGACCTTACGGCCTTGTCCCGCAGGGAGCGGGAGATCAATGCCCTGCCCGGTTGTGCAATTGCCGGAATCGTCAGGGTGACAATGATGAACGCCAGTAAAAGTTTCTTCATGGGTTTTTGGTTTAGGGTTTATGGTTCAAAGTTGGGTTACAAACTTAACAATAATTGTGTATGGATGAAAAAACAACCGGCGCTTTTTTTTTCGCACCACTGGTCCCCCTTTGCAAAGCCGCACTATCGCTCAATCTCGTTTCTTGTATAACCGAGTTTCAGCAGGTTTCCCGGCTCCAGGATGGTTTCAAGTTTTTCAGCCGGTAAAAGATTCAGCTCTATGTTCGCCCCGAAGATATCCATTCCCGTGCTTTTCATGATCCGGGCGAGTTCGGAGGCCTGGTGGTAGCCGATATAAGGGACCAGGGCGGTGGTAATCGACGGACTCCGGTACAACTGCTGCAGGCTCACCTCTGCATGAACGGTCAGACCGTCGAGCAGGTTCGTATCCAGGGTATCATCACAGGCTGTGAGCAGTTTAAGGCTGTCGATCAAAGCATGGCCGATGACCGGCAGGTAAGCGTTCAGTTCCAGGCACCCCTGCGCGCAGAGTGAACTGATGAGCTGGTCGTTGGCATAAATTTTATGTGCGGCGCTGATGACGAATTCGGGGATGACCGGGTTGATCTTGCCGGGCATGATCGAACTCCCCACCTGGCATTGGGGGAGGGAGAGTGACGAAGTCCGAGTGACGAATGACGAAGTAAGGTCGGAGGATAGCAGGCGGATGTCGGAAACCATTTTTTCGAGGTTCACCGCGTGGGCTTTGAGGGTGGCGTGGACCTCGACAAAGGAATCCAGGTTGCTGGTGGCGTCGGACAGGTTCTCGCTGCGGGTCAGGGGAAGCCCGGTGAGCTGCTGGAGGTGCCCGGCGGCCTCCATGATGAAATAACGGGGAACGGCCAATCCCGTGCCGATCGCACTTCCGCCGAGGTTGACCATTTTGATCCTTTCAAAGCATTTGGAAACACGCCACCAGTCGCGTGAAAGCGCTTCGCTGCAGGCACTGAACATGTTCCCGAAGGAGGTCGGCACTGCCTCCTGCATTTGCGTGTACCCGGGCCTGAGATCGTTCTGGTGGGTCACCTCGAGCTGTTCCATGGCAAACCTCAGGCGGTTGATCGTTTTTTCAAGACCCTGGAGCAGGAACATCACGGCCACCCTGAGGGAGGTGGGGATGACATCGTTGGTCGACTGGTAGATGTTTGCATCCTCGATCGGGTCGATGAGATGGTAACTGCCGGGGAGGGCGCCCAGTTTCAGCAGGGCGACATTGGTAATGATCTCGTTGACATTCATGTTGATGCTGGTACCCGCACCTCCCGAAACGGCGGGAACGATGAAGTGGTCGAAATGGTCCCCTTCGGCAACCTCCGCGGCTGCATGGATGAGATGGGTCAGCCGGTCGGGATGACCGGCGTGATGCTCACCTTTTGCAACATCCGGCCCATGCCCGTGACCATACTTTTCTTCCATCGCTTTCGCATATGCATCCGCTGTCAGGTAGCAGGCTTTTTTCACCAGTCCGATGGCCCGGTACCATTCCGGGTGGAAGGGGGTCGTGTCGGGAAAATTTTTCCGTGCCCTGGCAGCATGAATCCCATACAGTGCATCTTCGGGCAATTCCATTTCACCAATAAAATCAATCTCTTTACGCATGACCTGCATTATTTTAAATTTTACGTTACCCCAGCTTGTTAGGTTGGACTTCAACGGATTTTATGTAATTTTACGCAATAATACCGAATGATAAGGAAACTTGGGGAAAAATTATTTATCATCGTGATGAATCACAATGATACCAAAAAAAGAATAAATACCGGTATCCCCGAATAATAAATAATTATCGGTTGCCGGGGTTTTGCATATTTTTGGAATTGCCAGGAAGGCTGAATACTTTAACCACGAAGGACCCAAAGAAATTACACGAAGGACACTAAGAAAATAATACCTGTTTTTCCTTGCGCTGGCAGGAAGGACACGCCTGCGGATTTTTTTTTATCAAACCGGGAAATACTGATATTTTAAAGACAAATCCCGCGTCAGTGGACAACCGACTCAGGACCTGCGGGAAATGATCCTGAAAAAAAGAAAAATCAGGCAACTATTCATTATATGACAGTGTCTTATGCAACAGTAACTTTATGGTGGTTTTCAACGTATAAAAGCAGATGCCCTGAATACCTTTTGCAGTGCATGTTTCGATCAACGATAATAAATTTTGATTTGCACCCATGAGCAGAAAATATCGCGCCCGGATTATATTTTTCCTCGTCTGTTTCGTTCTGCCGGCTATCCATGTCCTGGCAGAGGGCTCCAAAGAGATCTACATCACCACCCACAACACGAGCCTATACCTGTGCAACGACTTCGCCGGCAAATGCAACACCACGCCTCCCTTCAACGGAAACCGCACGCAGTTTGCCATATACGGCTGCGCGGAAGTGGACCGGATGTACTTTGTAAAATTACACCTGTCGGAGGTGATCTACCTGGGTTTTAACGGCAGCAACGCCGGCAACAACAACCACATCGTTTTCGAAATCAAGAACCTCGCCGGTACGGTCGTCTATCCCGAAACCACGCTGCCTGCTTCCGGAACCGGTTTTATCGCCAACATCGGCCAGGCCAGGGTCGGGCCGAACCAGATATACACCACGGGGGGATACACCGCCATCGACTTCCACCCTGCCGACACCGGGATGTATTACATCGAATTCACCAAGAAAAACACCTCCAACACCGTTGTCACCGGGAATTTCAATATTGACTTCTTCGATGTTACCCTGTATGATACCGTCAGCCACCAAGTATACCCCGGCAGGCTCTATTCAAAATCGTGGCAGTTCCAGGAACAGTCGGGATGTTCGGCAAAGACCTATGTTTATTCCAACGACAGCATCATCACCTCCTGCACCTTCAACAACCTGGGCGGCGGGGTGTGGGTGCAATACTGCAACCAGACCGGGTGTGCAAATACCGGCAATTTCCCGGTTGACCGGAAATCCCTTTATAACCTCCAGGCATTGCTTCCTGAATTCAGGGTATTTTTAAATTTTCCCGATGTCACCCTCTTTCCGCCTGCCACGGTGCTGGGCGCTGTGGTCGCCCCCCTGCCCTGGGGCGACCGAAACTGCCTTACGGGGCATGTCCTTTTTCATGTCAATGTGAACAAACCCGGCAAGGTAACGATCCTCCTTACCTTCGGGGGGGGCTATACCCCCATCACCCTCACCATCACCAACGCGGTGGTCGGGGAGAACATTTTCGACTGGAACGGCCTCGACGGGGCCGGGCTTGCCGTTCCCAACAACACCTCCATCACCTTCACCGTGAGTTATATAAACGGCCTTACCAACCTGCCGCTTTACGATGTGGAGACAAACTCAAACGGGTTTACCATCAGCCTCGAAAGTCCGACCGGGGCGCAGGTGACCTCCTACTGGGACGACACGAACATCCCGGGCGGCATAAACAACTCCGTTACCGGGTGCGCAACCCCACCCTGCCATTCATGGGGGAACAACTGGGGTAACCTGAACACGGTCAACACTTGGTGGTACAACGTATCCTCCTCCATCACGCAACCCCCGATTTTCGAGTTCCGGAATCCCGGCACCCTGACCTTCCAGCAGACACCACCCCAAAATTACTGCGAAAACACTTCAGGCCACGTGTTTTCAGTGGCACTTGACCCCAATACCGATGTCTACCACTGGAGTTATACCCCTTCAACAGGTGTGACCCTCGTGCCCAGCGGCAACAGCGTTACCGTAAGTTTCGGGCCGGGTGCCACCTCGGGGACCCTCAGCGTTTACGGTACCAATACCAACTGCGCCACACAGGGCCCAACCTCAACGCTTGCCATTACCATCAGTGCTGCACCCCTGCCGGTCATCATAGGCCCGGGATCGGTGTGCGTCGGATCCACCGGGAATTCATATGCGACCCAGACCGGGATGACAGGATACTTCTGGACCATTTCTCCGGGGGGTACGATCAACAACGGCCAGGGAACCAGCGATGCCCACGTGACCTGGAACACACAAGGGGCAAATACCATTTCGGTATCCTACACCAACAGCAACGGTTGTGCTGCGGCCTCCCCGACCTCCTTCCCGGTAACGGTTCATGCGCTCCCAACCCCTACCATCACAGGGCTGCCGAGTGTCTGTGAAGGAGCTTCATCCATCACCTATACCACCGAAACGGGAATGTCGGGATACGTCTGGACCGTCTCTTCGGGTGCTACCACCACCGCCGGCGGCACAGGCTTCGACTTCATCACGCTCACCTGGACCACTGCCGGGATCCACACGCTGTACGTCAATTACACCGACGGTTTCGGCTGTACCGCCCTTGTTCCCTCCCAGACGACTGTTACGGTAAACCAGCTTCCCAACGTGACCTTTACCTACAATACCCCGGGCAGTTGCTCCGGCGTGCCCCTGAACATCCAGCTTTCGTCGAATGTTGCCGGCGCCAGCTTCAGCTGGACCGCCACGGGCAGCTCGGGAAATGTCTCCCCGCAATTTACCGCGGGCACCGGCGACATCACCATCCCCTTCATCAATTCGGGAACCGCCATCGAAAACGTGGTATTTTCGGTCGTTCCGTCTGCCGTTGGCTGCTCGCCGGGATCACCGTTCTTGTCCAACCCTGTCCCGATCTACCCGGTTCCCGATCTTATCGTAACCCCCGCCACCCTTACCGTATGTTCCAATGCCCAGGCCAGTATTTCCCTGAGTTCAGTTGTCCAGAACACGACCTATTCATGGACTGCTACCGGCGGTACCGGCATCACGCCGGCTACGGTGAACGGTGTCGGAAATATCGCTGAAACCTTCCAGAATTCCGGGAATACGCCCGCAACGGTCAGCTTCGCCATCGTGCCTTCCGCCAATGGCTGCAGCAACAATGCCACGGTTCCCTACCTGCTTACCGTCAACCCGAAACCGGGGGTGGTATTCCCGCCCGTCCCGGCCAACCCGCAAACCATCTGTTCGGGAACGGCTTCGGCAGCGGTCAACCTCCAGTCGACCGTCAGTTTGCCTGTCATCACCTATGCATGGACGGCAGCAGGTTTCGACCCGGTCAACCCGACCGGCAGCATCAACGGTTTTACCGCTTCGAACAGCGGCAACACCATCCCGGGTGAGACCATCACCAGCACCCTCCTCGGGCCGGGCGTGGTCAAATACGAGGTAACGGCAACCTTTACCAGTGGCGGGGCAACCTGCCCCGGTGATCCCTCCGAATACCAGGTCGTGGTGAACCCTGCCCCCATCGTGTCGCTCACGCCGGTCAACCCGGTCGGCCAAACCATATGTTCAGGTACCAGCAGCACCGCCATCACCTTTTCTCCCAATGTCACCCCGGTATCCTATGTGTGGCAGGCGGTCGAAGTGGTGGGGATCAATCCCCCCGTCATGAACGGGGTCTCCTCCTCCATCCCGGCACAGGTACTCACCGTGACCGGCGCGGTGCAGGGACATGTCAAGTACAAGGTCACCCCGACCTTCCTCGGCAGTGGCAGCAACTCCTGCCTGGGGGCCGATTCCTACTCCACCATTTTTGTGAACCCGCTCCCGTCGCCGCTGATCACCAGCACCTCGCCGCAAACGGTTTGCGAACTGCAGACCAACGTCCTCTATTCAACCCCGGCCATCGCGGGCAACTCCTATTCCTGGACCGTGACCGGCTCGGCATCCGTGACCAACGCAAATACCCATGCCGTTACAGTGAACTGGGGGCCCTATACCGCGTCGCCCGGCACCGTAACCGTTACCGAAACGATCACCGCCACCGGCTGCCAGGTCACCACCCCCGCCTTCCCGGTGACCCTCCAGCAGCGGCCCGTGCCCACCCTGACCGGCACCCAGACCGTGTGCGACGGAACCTCCGGCGTGCTTTACCAGACCGAACCGCTCATGTCGAACTACACCTGGTCGATCGCCGGCGGATCGATCACCGCAGGCGGCGGAAATGCGAGCAATACAGCTGTTGTTACCTGGAATACGCCCGGAGCCCAGTGGATCCAGGTGAATTATGTCAACGGGCTCGGATGCCCCGGTTTCCCGGCCAAACAGATCACCGTTACGGTGAACCCGTTGCCGGTCTCCGCCATTTCGGAGGGACCCGGAGCGGTTTGCGACCAGCAGGCCCATAATTACAACACCGCAGCCGATGCGGCTTCCACCTTTACATGGTCGGTCATTCCATCCGCCAGCGGGGCGGTGACCACCGGCCAGGGTACCAACGCCATCACCGTGGGATGGCTTGCAAGCGGGAATGCCACCCTGGCGCTCACCGTCACCAAAACCTCCAGCGGATGCTCCACCAGTTCAACCTACGCGGTACTGGTCCATCCCACCCCGGCGCCGGCTTTTTCGGCATGTTTCGACGTCAAGACCACCCTCAGCGCCAAAAAATTCACCCTGAAGGGCGGAACGCCATACCTCAACGGGCAGGGGGTGTATTCCGGCAACCGGGTCAGCTACAACGCTGGTAGCGGGATGTATGAGTTTGATCCCTTCGGCGCAAGCACCGGGAATTACAACATTACCTACACCTATACCAACACCTTTGGCTGCGCAGCCTCCACCCCCGCCGTGACCATCACCGTATTCAGCAATGCCTTTGCCTGCAACGGCGATCTGACCGATGTCAGGGACGGCAAAAAATACAAGACCTCGCTGATCGGCGGGAAATGCTGGATGCGCGAGAATCTCGCCTACGGCACGGTGCTCGACCCGGCCATCCCACAAACCGACAACTGCATCAGCGAAAAATACTGCCTCACCACCGACCCCACCTGCACCACCTACGGCGGGCTTTACCAGTGGGATGAACTGCTTGCCTACGCCTCCACTTCGGCCGGGCAGGGCTTGTGCCCTCCCGAATGGCACATCCCCACCGAGGCCGAATGGCAGGCGATGATCGATGCGATCGTTGCCGGGGTCATCCCGCCCGTTGATGGTTTCGGCGGCAGTTTCCTCAAGGATAACTTCCTGAATCCTGGTTTCCGTGCCCTCACCAGCGGCATCTACTACCTGAACAACACCTGGGCCTTTACCTCCGGGACACTGACGGGAACCCAGTACTGGAGCTCAACCACCGCAACCCCCACCCGGGGCGTGGCAAGGGGTGTCAACCTCATCAACCCCAGCATTTCGAAATACCAGGGAAGCAGGGGGAATGCGTTTTCGGTGAGGTGCGTGAAGGATTAGAGGTAGCGAGGTAGCGAGGTAGCGAGGTAGCGAAATTTTGAAGATAGACGGATGCTGCCTGCTTTTTATTGCCTGTTGCCTGAACAGGGTGTTCATTGAAAATTACTGCTTCCTTTGTTAGGGTATGAAAAAAATTGTACTTTTACAATGGGATATTTTACCTTAGCCGGTTATCGCGAAAATCATTCGTTCCTTTTGACCTTTTTTCTATGAAAAAACACCTTTACCCATTCATTTTTCCCTGTCTTATTTTCCTGGTTTTCCTGAATGTTTTATTGGTTTCAACCGTCGCAAAGGGGCAGGCGAACGATACAACATTATCAGCCAAAGGTTTGAAACCTGTTGAAACGCTTACACCTGCTGAAACCGAAACACGAGGGGACACTGTTCCCTTTGTTGACGGGGTCCGGGTAGAACCCGATCCGTCGGTAAATATCCAGCCCTATGTGGAGACCGTCCGGCCCAGGCCGGCAACGAGCAATTATTATCTTGGAAAGCAGTTGGCGCCGGTTATGGATACTACCAATTTCTTTCACTACACGACCCCCCTGAACCTGGTTACTGCCTGCAATAACTCGGATTTTTCCTTAGGAAACTGGACCAACTGGATCGGATGTTATGGAACATTTTCAGGAAATCCCCCCGGTCAACCCATTGTATTTGCACCATGCACCACTCCAGGATTCAGTTCTACCCGTCATGTCATCATGCCTATCAGCGGCTGGACGTATGATCCGTATATCGGTGGGACCTCATTATCCACGGTATTTCCAGGGGAAACTCATTCTGCCCGACTTGGTGATGTTACTGGTGGCGGGCATGCGGAACAATTAAAATACAATGTTACGGTGAACTCAAGTAACTATCTTTTCGTTTACAGGTGGGCAGCGGTCCTTGAGTCATACGGGCATACACCACCCATGATGCCCAGGTTTACCCTGCAGGTTCAGGATCTAGCCGGGAACCCCCTGGGTGATTCCTGCGGCTATTATGAATATACAGCTCCGACCTGTGCTCCTCCCGGCCCGGGTTGTATTGTACCCATTGATTGGCAATACCATCAATACAGTTCAAGTGTTAAGCTTTATTGGCATGATTGGACGACTGTAGCACTTGACCTTACTCCATTTCAATCCCTTGGGACCGTGCAAATTGTTTTCACTACCCGGGGATGTTCCCAATCAGCCCACAGGGGATATGCCTATATTTCAACCTATTGCAGTTCACTCATCGTACAAACTTCTCTCTGTATCGGTGCAACACAGGCAATCCTTACAGCCCCGCCGGGTTTTGCCACATATTTATGGAGTACCGGGGAAACGACTCCCTCCATAACTATTTTGAATCCGCTGGATGGCGACCAATTTTGGGTCGATGTCACGTCTAACAACGGATGTACCGCTCACATCACCAACGTACTTCATTTCACAACACCAATCGCTGCTTTTACACATGGAAGCGCCTGTGCCGGAATGTCCACCTCCTTCTTTGATCAAAGTACCATTAACCAGAACCAGATTGTAGGTTGGGACTGGGACTTTGGGGATGCATCTCCGATTGATCACAACAAAAATCCGACGCATGTATTCGCAACCGGCAACACCTATAATGTAACGTTAACAGTACATTCAACGGAAGGATGTACAAATTCGGTTATGATTCCGGTCCTGGTGAACCCGTTTCCTACAGTAAATACAGTGCCAAACCAGAACGTATGCAACCAGGATAATACAAATCCAATAACTTTTTCAAGTTCTCTTCCGGGCACTACCTACACCTGGACAAACAGCAATACAACGATCGGGCTGGCCGCAAGCGGCATTGGAGACCTGCCTGGTTTTACCGCTCTCAACACCACAACTGCTCCCGTTGTCGCCACCATATCCGTGATTCCGAATCAAAATGGCTGTATCGGGCCTCCCTATAATTTTACAATTACAGTTAATCCGTTTCCGGTATTGACAAACGGCCCGCACGCACCTGTCTGCTCGGGAGCACCTTTCAATGTCACCCTTACGTCAGGCACTGCGGGAGCTAATTTTACCTGGACAGCTTTCTGTACTCCTGTTGGTGCCGTGACCGGTTTTACAGGGACACAAGTTGTAAAGGTTACTGTAATCAACGATATACTTACGAATGTAACAACAGATCCTGCTACCGTCACCTACCATATCACTCCATTTGCCAATGGTTGTACTGGAATTCCCTCTGATTACACAGTGACGGTTTACCCCAGTGTAGTGGTTACCAGTGCGGCAACCGCCAATTGGTGCAGCGGTGTTTCCAATACCTACACCTCAACCTGCAGTACCACCACGCCTGTCCCGACCTATACGTGGACCAGGGCTTCGGTACCAGGGATCACCCCGGCCACCGGTGCCGGTAGTGGCGCCGCCATCACTGAAATGCTGACAAATTCTACCCCAGATCCGCTTATTGTCACTTACATAATCACCCCGACTGTGGGCGGCTGCACAGGAACCCCGAAAAATGTAGCTGTGACCGTTGACCCTCTTGCAATTGTCAGCAGCCAGGCTTCAGTTAAATGGTGCAACGGGATGCCTAACACCTACAACATCACCAGCACCAGCACATCGCCCCCCCCTGCCTATGCATGGTCAAGGGCCGCCGTGGCCGGGATTTCGCCTGCAACTGCTGCGGGGACCACCGATTTCATTACCGAAACGCTCGTGAATTCAACCACCGAGCCGGTCGTGGTGCACTACCTGATCACCCCGTCGGTAAACGGCTGCACCGGGATTCCTTTCGACCTTTCGGTTACCGTCGATCCGACATCGGTTGTTACAAGCCCGGTTACCGCCAACTGGTGCAACAATGTGGCGAATACTTACAACATCACCAGCAGCACAGTCTCCGCTTCGCTGACCCTTGCCTGGACCAGGGCCGCTGTGGCCGGGATTTCCAATCCATCCAACGCGGGCACAGGGGCCACGATTACCGAAACCCTGGTGAACACCACAACCGATCCGGTGGTGGTTACTTACATGATCACACCAACGGTCGACAACTGCACCGGTATCCCGCTGGCGGTGAATGTTACCGTGAACCCCACGGCCGTCATCACCAGCCCGGCAACGGCAAACTACTGCAACGGCGTGACGATGACCTACAACATTACCAGCAACAGCACCACGCCTGCACCTAACTATGCATGGAGCAGGGCCGCCGTAGCGGGCATCCTCAACCCGGCAGGTTCCGGGGTTGGCTCCGCCATCACCGAAACCCTGGTCAACACAACGACCGACCCCATCGTCGTCACCTACCTGATCACCCCCACGGTCAACAACTGCGACGGAACGGTGAAAAACGTACTGGTAACGGTGAACCCGACGGCCGTGATCACCAGCGCCCCCTCGGCCAACTGGTGCAACAACACCCCGAACACCTATAACATCACCAGCAGCAGCATTGCCCCACCGCCAGTCTTTACATGGAGCAGGGCGGCTGTTACCGGCATTTCGAACCTGGCAAATTCCGGAACAGGCAACGCCATCACCGAAACATTGGTCAATACAACCCCCGACCCGGTGGTTGTCTCCTATGTGATCACCCCGACGGTAAACGGCTGCGCGGGGACCCCTTCGACCATTTCTGTCACGGTCAACCCCACTTCGGTGGTTACCAGCCCCGCCACGGCCAACTGGTGCAACAACACCATGACGACATACAATATCCTGAGCAGCAGCTCCGCCCCGTTGCCAACCTTCGCTTGGAGCCGGGCCGTGGTTGCCGGGATTTCCAACGTTGCCGGCTCAGGCTCCGGGAACTCCATTTCCGAATCCCTCAACAACACAACGCCCAACCCGGTGATCGTCACCTACCTCATCACGCCGAACGTGAACGGGTGCAACGGAACCCCCTTCAACCTCCTGGTTACCGTTAACCCGACGGCCGTGATCACCAGCGCGGCGACTGCCAACTGGTGCAACGGCGCTTTGGGAACCTACAGCATCACCTCCGCCAGCACCACCCCTCCCCCCACCTATGCCTGGACCCGCGCGGCGGTTGCCGGCATCACCCCTGCCACGGGGGCAGGCACGGGGAATTCGATCTCTGAAACCCTGACCAACGCAACCCCCGACCCGATCACGGTCAGTTACGTGATCACACCCACCGTCAATGGTTGCGACGGTACCGTGAAAACGATCGCAGTCACCGTCAATCCCACGGTCGTGATCACCAGCGCGGCAACCGCCAACTGGTGCAGCAACGTTGTAAACACCTATAATATCACCAGCAACAGCACAACCCCTCCACCGGGATATACCTGGACGCGGGCTGCGGTTCCCGGCATCACGCCTGCCACCGGCGCCGGTTCGGGAAATTCCATTTCGGAAACCCTGGTGAATGCAACCACCGACCCCATCGCCGTGACCTACCAGGTCATCCCGGCTGTGAACGGCTGCCCGGGCACCACGAAAACGGTGACGGTCACCGTGAACCCGACCGCCGTCGTCACCAGCCCGGCCTTGGCCAACTGGTGCAACAATACCCCCTCCACATACAACATCACCAGTTCCAGCACCACGCCGCCACCGGTTTTTACCTGGACGCGGGGAGCCGTGGCAGGGATCACCCCGGCCATTGGCTCGGGGACGGGCAACTCCATCAATGAAACGCTTACGAACGGCACGCCCAACCCAATCGTTGTCAATTACGCGATTACCCCAACGGTAAACGGCTGCGCCGGCACGGTGTATAATGTGTCGGTTACCGTCAATCCCACAGCGGTGGTCACCAGTACCGCCACTGCCAACTGGTGCAACAATCTCAGCAACACCTACAACATTACCAGCAGCACCACCTCCACAACACCGGTTTACGCCTGGTCAAGGGCGGCAATACCGGGGATCACCCCCGCAACAGCCTCCGGTTCAAGTGCCGCCATCACCGAGACGCTGGTCAATTCGACCACCGACCCGATCGTGGTGAACTACGTGATCAACCTTTCCGTCAACGGATGCCCCGGAACCCAGCAAACCGTCGCCGTGACAGTCAACCCCACGGCGGTAATCACCAGCCCGGCGACCGCCAGCTGGTGCAACAATACCTCAAATACCTACAACATCCTCAGCAGCAGCACGACCCCTCCGCCAACCTATGCATGGTCAAGAGCCGTCGTGGCGGGGATCAGCAACGGGGCGAATGCGGGCGCCGGCAACTTCATAACCGAAACCCTCAACAATACGACGCCTAACCCGGTCGCAGTGACCTATGTGATCACACCCACGGTTAACAGCTGCGCCGGGACAACCAAAAACGTGGTGGTGACCGTCAACCCCACCGCCCTGATCACCAGCGCGGCAACCGCCAACTGGTGCAACAACGTGATGACCACCTACAACATCCTCAGCAGCAGTACCACGCCGCCCCCCACCTACACCTGGACGCGCGCTGCAGTGACCGGTATTTCCAATGCCGCGGGTGCCGGAGCAGGATCCTCCATTACCGAGGCCCTGGTCAACACCACCACCGATCCGGTGGCGGTTACCTATGTCATCACGCCCAGTGTCAATGGCTGCATCGGCACCATCCAGAATGTCGTCGTTACCGTAAACCCGACGGCGGTGATCACCAGCCCTGTCACAGCAAACTGGTGCAACAACGTCTCCAATTCCTATAACATTACCAGCAGCAGTTCCACGCCTCCCCCGGTATTTACCTGGACCAGGGCCGCGATGCCGGGAATCACCCCCGCAACCGGTGCCGGTACCGGTATAACCATCACCGAAACCCTGCTCAATGCAACCACCAATGCAATCGTGGTGACCTATGTGGTGACCCCCACGGTGAATGGCTGTGCAGGAACGTCCCAGAACGTTGCAGTAACGGTGAACCCGTCGGCCATCATCACCAGCCCGGCGACTGCAAACTGGGCCAACAATGTATCGAACACCTATAATATCACCAGCAGCACAACCACACCCGTTCCCGTCTATTCCTGGACCCGGGCGGCGGTTGCGGGGATCACCCCGGCCACCGGTGCAGGGGTGGGACCGGCAATCACCGAAACGCTGGACAATTCGACCACCAACCCCATCGTCGTTCATTATATCATCACGTTCACGGTCAACGGATGCCCGGGAACCACCTTCGACCTGGCTGTAACCGTGAATCCCACTTCGGCGATCACCAGCCCCCCGACCGCCAACTGGTGCAACAATACGACGAACACCTACAACATCACCAGCAGCACCGTACCCACCCCCGACTATTCGTGGACCCGGGCGGCCGTACCGGGGATCTCGAATCCGCCGGGAGCCGGCATCGGCGCCACCATCACCGAAACCCTGGTAAACACCACACCCGATCCCGTGGTAGCGACCTACGTGATCACACCCTCCATTAACGGATTCCCGGGAACTCCGGCATTCGTGGCCGTAACCGTAAATCCCACCGCGGTGATCACCAGCCCGGCAACCGCCAACTGGTGCAACAGCATACTGAACTCTTATAGTATCACGAGCAGCAGCACCCTCCCGCCGCCGGCCTATACCTGGACCAGGACCGCCGTAGCCGGGATCACCCCGGCAACAGGCTCAGGGACCGGGACGCCCCTCACCGAGACCCTGGTGAACGGGACGGTCAACCCGGTCGTGGTTTCCTACCTCATCACTCCTTCGGTGAACGGCTGCGACGGGACCCCGAAAACCATCTCCGTCACCGTGAATCCGACGGCCGTCATCACCAGTCCGCCCACCGCCAACTGGTGCAACGGCATCCAGGGAACCTACAACATCACCAGCAGCAGCAACGCCCCCACACCCTCCTACTCATGGACAAGGGCTGCCATGCCGGGGATCACGCCGGCGACCGGGGCAGGCGCCTCCGCCACCATCCAGGAGACCCTTACCAATGCAACCACCGACCCCATCGTGGTTCATTACCTGGTGACCCCGACGGTGAACAGCTGCACCGGGACCGTTTATGATGTAGCGGTTACGGTCAACCCGACGGCCGTGATCACCAGCGTCCCCACCGCCAACTGGTGTAACAGCGTCGTGAATACCTATAATGTGACCAGCAGCAGCGCCAACCCGCCCCCGGCATATTCATGGACCAGGGCAGCCGTTGCAGGGATTACCCCGGCGACCGGCGCAGGGGCCGGCGCTGCGATCAGCGAAACGCTCATCAATTCAACCACCGACCCGATCGTGGTGAGTTATGTCATCACCCCCTCGGTGAATGGCTGTACCGGGACTCCAAAGACGATCAACGTTACGGTAAACCCGACTGCGGTGGTTACCAGCCCGGCGATTGCAAACTGGTGCAACAACACCTCCACCACCTATAACATTACGAGCAGCAGCACCACCCCGCCGCCAGTCTTTACCTGGACCCGGGCTGCCGTGGCAGGGATCACACCGGCTACAGGCGCGGGCTCGGGCAACGCCATCACCGAAACACTTACAAATGCCACCACCGACCCGCTCGTGATCAGCTACGTGGTCACCCCTACCGTGAACGGCTGCGCCGGAACACCGAAGAACATATCCGTAACGGTCAACCCGACGGCCGTGATCACCAGCCCCGCCACCGTGGCATGGTGCAACAATGTCATGAACACCTACAACATCACCAGCAGCAGCACGGCTCCGCCCCCGGGATACAACTGGACCAGGGCCGTGGTGGCCGGCATTTCGAATGCAGCAGGCGCAGGTGCAGGTAATTCCATCATCGAAACCCTTGTGAACACGACCACCGGCCCGGTGACGGTGACCTATGTGATCACCCCCACGGTGAACGGCTGCACCGGCACAGTGAAAAATGTCGCTGTTACGGTCAACCCCACACCGCACCTGATGAACACGGCGCCGTTGCCCATCTGTTCGGCAGCCACCTTCAATGCAACGCTGCTACCCGATGTGACCGGCGGCAACTTTACCTGGACCGCCTCCTGTTCCCCCGCTGGTTCAGTCACCGGCTTTACCACACCCCAGCTTACCGGCACCACCACCATCAACGATGTGCTTACAAACTCCGTCAACATACCGGCAACCGTCACTTACGCAATAACACCCGCCGCAAACGGGTGTCTCGGGGCCGTGACAAACTATGCGGTCATCGTTTACCCGGTGCCCAACATCTCCTGCCTGGCGGGACAGTCCATATGTTCAGCCACTGCAACAGCCCCGGTTACCCTGAATTCAACGGTTACCGGCACGGTCTATTCCTGGTCGGCAGCCTGCCCGGTCGGCAGCGTGAATCCCTGCCCGGTAATTCCCGGCATCGCAAACCCGATCCCGGCCACCAGTTTCACGAATGTGACCAACGTCCAGCAAACGGTGACCTATACCATCACCTCCGCTTATAACGGATGTCCCGGCACGACCACCACCCACGTGGTGACGGTCAATCCAAACGCGACGGTGACCAACTGGCCGCTCGACCAGACCATTTGTTCCGGCGGCTCAAGCATCCAGGTTAATCTTACCTCGAATGTAACCGGGGCAACCTATGCATGGACCGCTTCGACTATCTCGCCCATTACAGGCTTTACAACGACCGGGAGTGACCACATCCCCATCCAGAACCTCTTCATCCCTCCCGGCAACACCGGGTTTGTGAACTACCATATCACCCCGATATTCACCAGCGGACCGACCTGCCCCGGGACCTCCGCCGACTACAAGATCAACGTCAACCCATTGCCGACCCCGGTCATCAGCGGGAATACCCTTGTTTGTGAATTGCAGCCGAATGTCACCTATACCACCCCATCCGTTCCCGGTCATTCCTATCTCTGGAACGTAACAGGAGCATCCAGCGTGACCAATGCCACCACCAACACCGTGACGGTGACGTGGGGACCCTACACCGCTTCGCCTGGCACCCTGTCGGTGACCGAGACGATCGATGCAACCGGGTGCCTGCAAACCACCTCAACCTATTCGGTGACCCTACAGCAAAGGCCCATCCCCTCCCTGACGGGTCCGCAGACGGTTTGCGACCAGTCCTCGGGCAATGTATACCAGACCGAAGCGGGCATGTCAACCTACACCTGGTCCATCAACGGCGGCAGCATCATGACGGGCGGCGGAAACGGAAGCCCGACGGCCACCGTCACATGGAACACCCCGGGCACCCAGTGGATCCAGGTCAACTATGTCAACAGCCTCGGATGCCCCGGTTACCCGGCCAAACAGATCCCGGTCCTGGTCAATGTGCTGCCGACGGTGACCATCACCGAAGGCACCGGGCCGAACTGCGAAAGCGCCACCCACTCGTACGATGTTCCTCCCGACCCCCTGTGCTCCTATGCCTGGTCGATCGTACCGGCAGGACGGGGATTCATCTCCCTGGGACAGGGAACGAACAGCATCAATGTCGACTGGCAGACCGCCGGCGCGGCAACCATCGCGGTCACGGGGACCAACAATTCAACGACCTGCGTTGCATCTTCGACCCACCTGCTGACGATCCACCCGAAACCACTGCCAACCTTCACGCCCTGTTTCGACCAGATTACGACTTCGGGTGCGAAAAAGTTCATCCTGCGCGGCGCTTCCCCCATTCTTGCCGGCCAGGGCGTATTCTCGGGTGGCAGGGTGAGTTTTAACGCCCTCACCGGGAACTATGAATTTGATCCTTACGGGGCCGGGATCGGCAGTTACCCGATCACCTACACCTTCACCAACAATTACGGATGCGTCAACAGCGCCGGGCCGGTTGCCATCAGCATTGTAAACAGCAGTTTCAGCTGCGGCGGACTCCTTACCGATGTCCGTGACGGCAAA
>CAIMWF010000041.1 GCA_903845055.1 uncultured Bacteroidales bacterium
CCTTTAATCATGGTCAGTACCATCTTGAACTTTTCAAGGGCCCGCACGGCATGCGGGATCCCGGCCGGCAGGATGATGGTTTCGCCGCTGTTCAGGATAAACGTCACCTCGTTGATGACGATCTCCGCCCGTCCTTCTATCACCTGCAACAGGGCGTCGTAGGGCGCCGAATGGGTACTCAGGCGCTGTTCCCTGTCAAAGGAGAAGAGGGTTATCGTTCCGGCAGGGCGGTCAATGACTCTTTTGCTGATGATCCCCCCGGAGGAGTAATCCGCCATTTCGGGGAACCTGAACACGTTGGAGTGTTCGAAAATATTATTTTCCATTGGGTTTAATTTTAGTTCAAAGATCAAAACTCAAAATTTAAAACCGGCAAAAAGAAATTGAATACCCGGTTTTGAGTTTTGAATTTTCAGTTTTAAGTTATTTTTTAACGACCGACCATCCGCCCTTCAGCCCGAATACGAACCACGCGAGCGCAAGTGAACCGGCAGCGAAAACAGTATCGCCGATCACCCTGAGCCAGCGGAAGAAGGTAATGGTCGGATCCTGCAGGAAATCGGCCGATCGGGCATACCACATACCGGTACGCACACTCACCCATGTCTGGGCAAGGCCGACGGGTAGCACACTGATCATCACCATCAGTGCCAAGCCAATGTTGATGCACCAGAAGGCGAATTTTATCCATTTTTCGTTCCAGACCTTTTCAGGCTCCATGCTTTTCAAAACAAAAAGCATGAGCCCGATGCCGAGCATCCCGTAAACACCGAACAATGCCGTGTGGCCGTGTACCGGGGTCGTGTTGAGACCCTGCATGTAATAGAGGGCGATGGGCGGGTTGATCAGGAAACCGAAGATGCCCGCTCCCACCAGGTTCCAGAAGGCAACCGAGAGGAAGAAGTAGATCGGCCATCGGTAGCCCGCGATCCAGTTGTTGTTTTTCGAGATCTTATAGTTCCCGTATCCTTCAAATCCCATCAGCACGAGCGGCACCACTTCCAATGCGCTGAAGGTAGCCCCCAGCGCCAGCACCGCCGTTGGCGTACCAGTGAAATAGAGGTGATGAAAGGTTCCCAGGATTCCTCCCGATAAAAAGACGATGGTTGAAAAGAGCACCCCTGAGGTGGCGGTTGCGATACGCACCAGTCCCATCCTTACAAAAAGGAAGGCGATGGCAACGGTGGCAAACACTTCGAAGAACCCTTCCACCCAGAGATGTACCACCCACCAGCGCCAGTATTCGGCGACGGCCAGGTTGGTCTGGCGGCCCCACATCAGCCCGGCACCGTAAAACGCGGCGATCGCGATGGTGGAGATCAGGAACATGGTAAGGAGGGACTTGTTTTCCGATTTCGCCTTCAGCGCCGGCATCAGTCCGCGGGCCATCAGCACAAGCCAGATCACCAGGCCCACGAAGAGGAAAAGCTGCCAGAAACGGCCCAGGTCGACATATTCATATCCCTGGTGACCGAACCAGAAATTGGTTACATACCCCAGTCGCTGCATTACGCCGAACCACTGGCCGATGAGCGATCCGACCACGATGACCAGCAGGGCGGCAAAGAGAAAATTGACCCCGAGCGCCTGGAACTTCGGCTCCTTCCCTGAGACTGCCGGGACAAGGTAAAGACCGGTGGCCAGCCACGAGGTTGCGATCCAGAAGATCGCCAGCTGGATGTGCCAGGTACGGGAGATGGAATAGGGCAGGATGCCCGAAAGCGGCAAGCCGTAAAAGGCCTGGCCCTCCACCCCGTAGTGGGCCGTGATCACTCCCATGAGGATCTGTACCAGGATCAGCGCGGTAACCACCCAGAAATATTTCAGTGTTGCCTTCATCGATGGGGTGAAAATTCCACCCAGCATCGGATCCCTCCCGGGAATTTCGTTCTCCGGAAGAGCGTCATCCTTGCGTGTGGCATAGTACCAGCCCATGAGCCCGATCCCTGCGATCAGCATGATCACGCTGAAGCCCGTCCAGAGGATCAGCGAACTGGTGGGCTTGTTGTCGACCAGTTCTTCCGATGGCCAGTTGTTGGAATAGGAAATCATGCTTCCCGGCCGGTTGGTAACACATGCCCAGGAGGTCCAGAAGAAAAATTCGTTCATTTTGTTCATGCGGTCAATATCCTTGACGGTGTTCGGCGGGATGGCGTAAAAGCCTCGCAGTTGCTCCAGTTTCGGGTCAGACATGAAGAGGCTTGTATAATGTTCTCCCACCGCCCTGATAGCCCTCGCCCTGAGCGGGGAGACCATAAGTTTGCCGGAGGCAACGTCATAGGTGTTAAGGCGCATCTCCTGCTGCAGCCTGATTTTCAGCATGGCCTTCTGTTCGGCCGTTGCATCGGCATAGCTCTTATGAAATGAGGTATCGGCCATATAGTTCAGGATAAATTCCGATTCGCGGTGCAGCCAGTCGGCCGACCAGTCGGGCGCCACATAGGAACCGTGTCCCCATACCGTCCCGACCTCCTGTCCGCCAATGGACTGCCAAACATTCTGGCCGTCCTTGATGTCCTGTCCCGTAAACAAGACCATACCATCGGTTGTGACAACCTCCGACGGGATCGGCGGTGCCTGTTTGTAAATCTCCCGTCCGAAATAGAGCAGGACGGAAAAGGAAATCGTCATCACGGCAATAAAGCCGATCCATAGTTTTCTTGTTTGCATATTGTATGATTTAAGGGGTTATCCGTTTAATTCAAAGATCAAAACTCAAAATTCAAAACTGAAACTCAAAATTCAAATCCGGAAGGCCGCGTGTAATTGCCCGGGGTTTTGAGCTTTGCATTTTGATGTTTGGGTTTTTCATGTCCAGTCCTCTTCGGTCACCTCTCCCTGGAGGCTTACGATCACCTTTTTTACGGGAATGTTCCTCCCGGCATTGCTCCTGGCAAGCTGTGCCATTTGAAGCAACCCGCCGCAACACGGCACCTCCATCATCACCACCGTCATCGAATTGATTTTGGTATCGGCAATCATGGAGGTCAGTTTCTGGACGTAGGACTCCTTGTTGGTGTCTAGTTTCGGACAGGCGATGGCGATTGATTTTCCCTTCATGAACCGCGCATGGAAATCGCCCATGGCAAAGGCTGCACAATCGGCAGCCAGCACCACATCGGCATTTTTAAAATAGGATGCCTGCGGGTTCAGGAGGTGCAATTGTACCGGCCACTGGCGCAATTCCGATGCGGCCCTTTCGCCGGTCGGGACGTCGGGCGTTTCGGGTGCCCGGAAATCCCGGGCCATTGAACCGGGGCAACCACCGCCATGGGATTGATGTTCTGTTTTTTCCGGGTTCATCATGATGTTATTTTCTTTTAAATAATCGATTGCCTGTTGTAAAAAAACCTGCTCGTTGTGGTCGCGCAGATGTTCAAGATGCGCCAGGATGGTATTCCTTCCTTTTGGAACAAGGACCTCCATCACACGGCGTTCGTCGTAAGGTTCCGCCTCACGTTCAATGATTTCAATCGCCCCCTCGGGGCAATGCCCGATACAGGCGCCCAACCCGTCGCAGAACAAATCGCTGACCAGGCGTGCCTTTCCGTCAATGAGCTGCATGGCCCCTTCGTGGCAGTTGGGAATGCACTGTCCGCAACCATTGCACTTTTTTTCATCAATCCGGATGATCTTTCGTTTCATATTATATAGGTGTATTTAGGTATCTAATTGCCTCATTCGGGTTAAAAAAATTTACAAATAGGATTGGAGGGTCTGTTCCATCAGGAATTTTTTAAATTCCGTGGTCAGTTTATTGACGACGGTTCCCATCAGGCAGCGGTCGAACCCGCAGAGTTCATACGAAAGGGGGCATTCGCCAACGTCGAGCTGGCCTTCGATGGACTGGTAAATATCAAGCAGGCTGATGCTCTGGGGATCCATTTTCATGGAAAATCCGCCTGAGGGGCCGCGAACCGACTTCAGCATGTCGTTCTTGACCAGGCGCTGCAGAACTTTTGCAATATGATTTTTTGAAAATCCTGTAATTTCCGCTATTTTTACTGCATTGATGCCGTTCCCCGAACGGGCGATAAGCACCATGCTGTGGATGGCGATCGAGGAGGCTTCTGACAGGGCGAAAATTTTTGACATAAATTATTCGGGTAATTGCATACGCAAATGTAAGAATATTTTTGAAATCAGATGCAAAGAAATGAAAAAAAAAGTATTTTTCATGAAAAACGTTGTAAATCAATCAAAATAAAAACTTTTCTTCCTCCTTTTAAAGTTAAAAATCGGGTGTTTTTCATACGTCTTGTTTATTTTATAACACTGGTTGCCGTTTCCGGGATGCCGGTAATGGCACAAAACTATCCTGCAGGGCACCGCTCCATGACATTTTATGATGTCTCCAGGAACAACCGCCCGGTCCCGACCGAATTATATTATCCCGCAACAACACCGGGGGAAAGCACCCCGACGGCAGCCGGTGTTTTCCCGGCTGAAGGAACGCCTGGCATTCGGGTATGCCCGAATCCATCTGCCGATTTAGTCTGTCTCTCAGGGGTATGCACGGGGAAAGAGCCTATCTTTGCCGAAATATCCGATATGTCGGGCAGTGGTTTGTTCTCCTGTTTGATCGCGTCGCAGGGCAAAGGGAAATCCGCGTTATAAAACTTGTAAAAAACTGATCAGCAACATAATCTATGTCCGGACTCATTTCAAGCCTGCAAAACCCGCTGATCAAGAATGTACTTTTGCTCGGAGAAAAACCGCGCGCCAGGACTGAGCAAAACCGCATCGTAATCGAAGGATACCGCGAGGTCAGCCTTGCCGTTGCTGGCGGTTTTGTGGTCACCGACCTGTTCTACGCCCCTGAATTTGTTACGCTGGCTTCCATCGACGCGTTATTTCCCAAAGGGAGCCGCGTTGAAATGACCGAGGTGACCACCCCGGTTTTCAACCGCATGGCATACCGCAACGACCGCGATGGACTCATCGCCCTGGCGGAGCCGAAAAGGCTTGCGTTCAGTGACCTGGAACTCGGTAAAAATCCCCTGATCCTGGTGCTTGAAACGGTTGAAAAACCAGGAAACCTGGGTGCCCTGCTCCGCACTGCGGATGCGGCCGGCCTGGATGCCGTGATCATCTGCGACCCGCAAACCGACATTTATAATCCAAATGCCATCCGTTCAAGCGTCGGCTGTATTTTTTCCATGCAAGTGGTGACGACCACCTCCGAAGATGCCATCTCCCGGATGCGCGCATTGGGAATTAAAATGTTCGGTACAGCGCTGACTGCAACAAATTTTTACCACCAGGCCGATTTTCGACAGCCGGCTGCCATCATCATGGGATCGGAAGCTAACGGACTGAGCAGTACCTGGCTCCGCGGGGCCGACGACCTGATCAAAATCCCGATGATGGGAAAGATTGACTCGATGAATGTTTCGGCATCCGCGGCGATCGTTATCTTCGA
>CAIMWF010000042.1 GCA_903845055.1 uncultured Bacteroidales bacterium
ACCGACGCTCCCTGGCTTACCCCGGTTCCCCACCGCGGAAAAAGAAACGAGCCCTCCTACATCCCGCTCATCGCCCAAAAGATTGCCGATATCAAGGGGATCACTCTTGCGGAGGTGGCCGAAACGACTACCGCCAATGCCGCCCGGCTGTTCGGCCCTGCTTAAACCATGCCGGTAATTTGACCCTGACGCTTTTTAATCGTACTTTTGAGTTTTGAACTTTGAACTTTGCATTATGATCAACCAGACCAGCATCCTTGTCATTTATACCGGTGGTACCATCGGCATGGTCCAGGACCCGAAGACCATGACCCTGAGCCCGCTTACCTTCGACATCCTGTACAAATACCTCCCGGTACTTGAAAATTTCAACTGCAGGATCGACTTTTACACCTTCGAGCCGTTGCTCGACTCCTCCAACATGAATCCCTCCTTCTGGATCCACCTGGCCACGGTGATCGAGGAGAAATACGAGGATTACGACGGGTTCGTGGTGCTCCACGGCTCCGATACCATGGCCTACACTGCCTCGGCCCTGAGTTTCATGCTCGAAAACCTGAACAAGCCGGTCATCTTCACCGGTTCGCAGCTTCCCATCGGGATGGTCCGCACCGACGGACGTGAAAATTTCATCAACTCCATCGAGATCGCTGCGGCAAAGGATGTGGATACCCCGGTTGTGCCCGAAGTGGCCATCTGTTTTGAAAACAAGCTGTACCGCGGAAACCGCACCAGCAAGCTAAACGCCGAGAATTTCAAGGCCTTTGTTTCGGGCAATTACCCGCTGCTCGGCGAGGTGGGGGTTCACATCAGGTATTATCACAACATGATCATGAAGCCCAACTTCAAAAAGCTGCGGGTGCTGAAGGACCTGGACGAAAACATTGCCATCCTGAAGCTTTTCCCGGGGATCTCGCCGAACGCGGTGGAGGCGATCCTCAACACCCGCGGGCTGAAGGCGGTGATCCTCGAAACCTTCGGTGCCGGCAACGCCCCCACCATCCCCTGGTTCCTCGACGAGCTGCAGGGTGCCGTGGCGCGCGGGATCGTGGTTTTCAACGTCACGCAGTGCAAGGGCGGGGCGGTCGACATGGGAAAATACGAAACCAGCGCAGGGTTAAGCAAGATCGGCGTGGTGGGCGGCTACGACATCACCACCGAATCGGCTGTGACCAAGCTGATGTACCTGCTGGGCTGTGGTTATTCGGCCGAAAGTGTAAAACAACTGCTGCAAACCTCGCTTCGTGGCGAAATGACTGTTTGAAATCTCAATAATCTTACTACCTTTGCAACCCGAAATTCCGGTTAGCGTCCCGAAACAAGAATTTTTTTATTTCGCTACCTCGCTACCTCGCTATTTCGCTTTTTAAAAGGGAGAGGTGTCCGAGTGGTCGAAGGAGCACGCCTGGAAAGTGTGTGTACGCCAAAAGTGTACCCTGGGTTCGAATCCCAGTCTCTCCGCTTCCAACTTCCAAAACAGGCCGCAAACATTTTGTTTGCGGCCTGTTTTATTTTTATTACATCCGGAGTTACATCCACTTTTTAGGTGGATATGAAAGCTTATGATCCTTAGCAATGATCTTACTGGATAAAGGCCAGCCTGCTAGCACCGCCAGCATTGTCAGCAGATGGATCATTAACGGCCGGCTCGTTTGTCCTGTTTAATGTATTTAATATCCAGTTTCCCAATCTTTAGTATTTGTTTGGTCCTTGACTTTTCTTCATTGATCCTGCCTGTTTCCAGTTGTTTTCCATAACTTTCTTCCCATTCTTTTTTGGACATGGGTTTTAAATTTTCCCTCCCGAAAACACTGATCAGGCCGTCAAAGTTTTCCTTAAAATCAGGATCTTCCCAGTCCTTTGGAATGAAGCCAGCACAATGGTTCGAAAAACAGAGTTTTCCCACGGCATAGTCTCCGCTCATTTTTATCTCTTTTTCATCATCGTGCTGACCTGGTTCAAAATTGTAAAACGATTCAATCACATCATATTTTAATTCTTTCCCCTTTTTTTGCCACTTAGTCATTGGGATTACCCGGAACCAGAATCCTTTGTACACTCCTTCAAAGAATAAATCCTGGTGAAGGATGAAATGATGGTCATCCAGGAATGAATATTTCACTGAGTTTAATTCCCGGATTCTTTTCTTTCTCTTATAGTATTCCTCGCTTGTAAACCCGATACCAATAAACAGGATAAAAATTGCAATCCAGGCGAACAATCCGTGTAACAACGAGGTAATGATACTGTTGTTAATCAAAGCGGCAAGAAAAACCATGATCCCGATAACCATACCACCACCAAATCCGTTTGAGCAGTAGTCCTTTATGCTTCCTTTTCTTATAATTGGGACTGTATTCATGAGTCCGTATTATTCGTAGTTTGTGCCCTTCGTAAGTTTGCCGCTAGCGGTTTATCCTGGGTTGAAGTTTTTCTCCCAGCCGGAATTGCACCAGTGAAAAAATAATGGAATTCATTACCATGATATAGACAATAAACCCGCAGTTGGCAAAGGTAAAGGCCGGTATGGCAAGCAGCGTTAAAATGATCCCGAAAATGGTTGCGAGCCACGGCCAGGAAATTTCAGTATCCGGGAATCTATAGGCTTTCACGATGGTTGGAACAGCAGCAAGACCATCGGCAACGATGTTGAAAAAGATCGCCACATTCCCCACTTTTGTGACCATCCATAAAAGCAGTCCCGCCAGGGAAAGCACGCCGCATACCAGGTCAAACCGGGTAACTTTCCATACCGATCGCCTGTTTGCAAAGGATGCAATGAATACCGTCAAGGGCAGGAAACCGGTGCTGAAGGTCATTAAAGCTTCAAGTCCCACCCCCTGGTTGATTTGCGCAAAAAATGCGATCAGCGGGATGATGGACCACAATAAAAAGGTAACCCGGTTGGGCTTGACCCTTCCCCTGACGGTTTCAACAAGGTAGGCGGCAGAACCCGCAGCGCCTGCCAGCGTTCCGATGATTATGAAATATCCGGGGAGCATAAGACGATCATAAATGTATTTGAGGTCAGATTAATGATAAACCACGCAGGAGGGTCCGTTTACCGGTCGTTCAACCCCTTCCCGCCGAGGATCTGCTGCATGCATTTCTCAACCCTCGACACCCGGGTTTCAGGTGTTTTGGGTTCGGAAAAATAGAGGTTGTAGGCACGTTGCCGGCCCGGCGTCAGGGCTTCGAAAGCGGTTTTCAGGGCAGGGTTTTCATCCAGTATTTTTTGAAATTCCTGAGGGAAGATGAGTTCCGTATTCTTTTTAAAATCCACCTTCAGCCCTGCTTTTTCCACATCAATGGCTTCCCGGATATAGTCTTTCAGAACGGGCTCCAGTTCAACGATTTCCCTGGCATTTGTGAACCGCACCTGGCGCCCCGCCTGTACATTCTCCGTTTGCTGCACAAGAATGCCGTAGTCATCCTTCAGCAGGGCCCCCTTGATAAAAAGGATCGCGCAGTATTCCTTGAACCCGTGGATTAAAGCAATATTGCTTTTCTCAAACGTATAACAGGGAACGCCCCACTTCAACTCCTCGGTCAGATGGCAGTCGAGGAGGATCATTCTCAGTTTCTCAAATTCTTCGTGCCACTTTTTGGCTTTGCTTATAAACAGGTCAACTTTTGGATTCATATCATTAAGGTTTGGAGGTTTCTATAAACGATGAATTTATCTGGCAATTGTTCATCCATCATTGCGAATGATGGATAACAATGTTTGTGTTTCCACTCACCAGCCGGATGTGACAACCATCCTGTGTGATTACGTAATGCTCTACCACAACGACTGCAGAACCTTTTTTCCCGATAAAATTTACATCAGTTTCTACGTTTTCGGCAATTATGTCTTTCTGAGAATCGGTGATCAACAGGTATATCCCCTTTGTTTTCTCCAGGCTGTCTGCCGGTTCAATTATTTTTTTCTTTGAATTGACAATCTCTGTATAATTCGAATCAAGTACTACTGCTTTCCCAGCACTGTCGGAAACTGTAACATATACCATGCGATATTCCATTGTACACAATTTGTTCCTTTTACATGATGACGTCAGGATTATAAGGAGCAAAAATACCGCAAGAAAGCCTTTTCTCATGTCAGGTGATTTATTCTGCAAAACTGTTTAATTATAGCGCTTATTGGTCCATTGTGCCGCGCTCCGGGTTGTATATCCATGGAACGTTTGCGCTGTCTTCTCCCGGCTGTTCAGCCGTTACCCGGGCAGGTTGGCGGTCAGCGAACCAAAAAGGAGCAGCCGGAGGTAACGTTGCTTCAGAAATGGAATCTCAGCCATAAAATTAAGCGGTTTTACCGGGCCCCGCCTGAAATTTCTTTTGCATTCCTGAAAATATATGGAAAATTGTATCTTTGAATGGAAATGAAACTTTTAAATCCTGGAAAATGAATTTCAAAACCATACATGCCGATACGATCAAAGGATTTCACCAGAAATATGCCGTCGCCACCGGGGATGGTTTCCGCCCCAATGTCGCCATGATTTTCGCATCGGTCGATCTTGCCCTGCAGGAGATCATTTCACCGCTCGCTGAAAACGGGGTTGAGGTTTTCGGGTGCAGTTCGTGCGGCGAATTCGTGTATGACGCCAAAAACCAGGTTATCTCCGAAGGTGCCCTGGTGTGCCTGCTGATGGATCTTGCCCCGGGTACATTCGGTACCAGGCTGTTCAACAGGGAGGCATACAATTCTTTCGAGCTTGGTTCGGCCATCGGGAAGTGGTCGGCTTCCGCCGTTGACTCCCCCGGGCTCTTTGTCCTTGCAAGTGGTCTCGACACCGACGGCGAGCAGATGGTGCGCGGCATC
The DNA here is from genome assembly GCA_903845055.1 of uncultured Bacteroidales bacterium. Lineage (GTDB taxonomy): Bacteria > Bacteroidota > Bacteroidia > Bacteroidales > FEN-979 > CAIVAT01. The sequence continues at coordinate 4,829 of CAIMWF010000042.1, forward strand.
CAGCATGCTGCAGGCGAGCAGGTCTCCATGTTCGGCGGGCTGGCGGGCGACGACGCCCGGTTCACCGAAACATTTGTCTTTTCGAACAACAAACTCGATAACAACGGGGCTGTCGTCATGGTGCTGGACCTCGGCCGTTACCGGATGGATGGCATCGCATCGAGCGGCTGGGTCGGGATAGGCGCCGACAAGATCGTTACCCGTTCGGAGGGAAACGTGGTTTATACCATCGACGGGATGCCCGCCCTCGACGTCTACAAGGATTACCTGAATGTGCGCGACGAGGATCTGCCTGAAATCGGGATCGAATACCCTTTGATGATCAAAAAGGCGGGGAAACAGGATGTTTTGCGGGCCGTGCTCAACGTCGACCGCGAAACCCGCTCCCTGATCTTCGCGGGGTCGGTCCCCAACGGTTCCGTGGTCTCCTTTTCCAGTTCCCCCGGGTTCGAGGTCATCGAGTTTACCCGGCAGAAGGTGGATGAATTCTACCGGAGAAACCCCGCCGCGGATGTACTGATCCTATTCTCCTGCATGGCCCGCCACAGTGCGCTTGGCCCGGCCATTTCGGAGGAGATCGACGATGCATGGGCCAAATGGAAAGTGCCGCTCATCGGTTTCTTCACATACGGGGAGATCGGGAACAATTACTCGTCTGCGTGCGACTTTTATAACCAGACCTTCACCCTTGTTGCGCTAAAGGAAAAATAGCATGATCCAGAAAATTGAATTCCTGTCTGAACTGATCCGGAATTTAAAAACGGATGCTGACCTGGCGCGCGACCGTGAAATGATTTTGGATGAACTGGAAAAAGTAAACGGTGAAATTGCAAAGCTCAATTTCAAGGTCCAGCGCTCCACCAAGGAAAAAAACATCCTCTCCTCGCTGCTGACCCGTACCACTTTCGACCTTAAACAGATATCGAACAGCCTGAGCGTTAGGGCGGAGGAGTTGTCGACCCTGCTCACCACCATCCCGGCCTTCGTTTTTTTCAAGGACATTCATCTCAACTACCTGCTCGTCAACCAGGCCTTTGCCGACCTGGTAGGGGCTTCGGCGCGGGAGGTCACTGGGAAAAATTCCTCTGCGTTTTTCGGCATCCAGCACCATAGCGATTACGTTGAAAAGGAAAACCAGGTGATCCGTTACGGGATCGCATTTTACGATATCGAAGAGCATGTTACCGGCCGCGACCGGGAGTTCTGGGTCAACACGAACATCGCGCCGATCAGGAATGCCGAAAACGAGATCGTAGGGTTGATCGGCATTTCATGGGACATCACCGAACGGAAGCAGCATGAAGAGGAGCTCCGCATGGCCAAGGAACTGGCCGAAGCGGGCACCATGGCCAAGAATGAATTCATCGCCAGTGTTTCGCACGAATTCCGAACCCCCATGAACGGCATCCTGGGGCTGTCGGAGATCCTTAAAAATACCAGTCTCAGCAACGAACAGCTCGACCTGCTGAAAGGAATCGTTTCATCGGCCGAAAATCTGCTGGTGCTGCTCAACGATGTGCTTGATTTATCGGCCATGGAGGCCGGGAAGATGAAACTCGACTTCCAGCCCTTCATGCTCGACCGCGTGCTCGAGGATATCTCCCTGGTGATGGCCATGAAGGCAAAGGAAAAGCTGCTTGGCTTCACCATCACCGTCAAAAAGGAGGTTCCCAATGCTGTCATCGGTGATGCCCAGCGGGTACGGCAAATCCTGCTGAACCTCGCAAATAATGCCGTGAAATTTACCGAGATGGGAAGTGTGGACATTGAGGTAGGCCTGGTCGAAAAAACAGACCGTAAAGCCGTTTTAAAATTCGAGGTGGCCGACACGGGCATCGGCATCCCCGCGGAGGCGATGGAATCGCTGTTCAAGGTGTTCTCCAGACTGAAACAGGATAAATCGAAACTCATCGCGGGCACCGGGCTTGGACTTTCCATCTGCCGCAAGCTGACCGAAATGATGGATGGGGAGATCGGGGTTGAAAGCGCCCCAGGCGAGGGTTCGCGGTTCTGGTTCACGCTTCCGTTCACCCTTTCGACCACTGCATCAAAGAAAGCCGGCAACCTCGCAGCCGCCCGGTCGCAGCCCTACGCCGGGTTGCGTGTGCTGGTAGCCGAAGACAACCCCATTAACCTGCGCATCGTCGATTTCCAGCTGCGAAAAATGGGGTTCGAAGTCGTTCCCGTTGTGAACGGGCAGGAGGCACTGGATAAATACCTCGGGGGGAAATTCGACCTGGTCATTCTTGATATCCAGATGCCGATCCTCGACGGGTACCAGGTTGCAAAACAGATCAGGGAAACCGAATCGGCCGCTGGGGGGCATATTCCCATCATCGCGCTCACTGCCAATGCCATGAAGGGTGACCGGGAGCAGTACCTGGGCGCCGGCATGGATGAATACGTGAGCAAACCCTTCACGCATGAAACGCTGCTGAAGGCGATTGGCAATCTTTTAACTTAGGCAACAGGCAATAGGCAATAGCCACCTGCTACCAGTTGCCGATCTGGCGTCGGCGCATGGAGCGGATGCTGACCAGTTCGGCTGTTTTTTCGTCAAACAAACGCAGGGCCAGGGTTCTGAAACTCTGCCTGACGGTGAGGGGCCGTATGTTGCGGAACAGGTCGTTCTCGCGGTGGCACCGTGCCAGGTTGTAATTGGGGATCATCGGGCTGAGGTGATGGATGTGGTGGAACCCGATGTTCCCTGAGAAATATTGAAGAATCCGCGGGAGTTTGTAATAGGAGCTTCCCTCCAGCGCAACCTTTCGGTATTCCCAGTTTTCGCTCCGCGCCCAGTAGGTCGGGTTGAACTGGTGCTGCACGTAGAACAGCCAGAAACCGAAGATCCCGGCGAAGGAGATGACCGGAAGCTGGATCATGACGACGGCCTTTACCCCGATCACGAGGCTTAACAGTCCGAAGACGACCAGCAGGCCTGCGTTGGTCAGATAGACGCTCAGCCGGCTCTTCACACCCATCCCCTTTTTGGTGAACCGGTTCCCGATGATAAAAACGAAAGGCGCCCCCACGCAGAACATGGTGACGGGGTTACGGTAAAAACGGTAGACGATCTTCTGCCAGCGCGTGCTTGCCTGGTATTCGGCAACCGTCATCGTCCATACGTCGCCGATGCCTCGTTTATCAAGGTTCCCGGCGGTGTCGTGGTGGATTTCATGGTTTTTCGACCAGTGAAAATAGGGGGTAAAGGTCAGGATGCCAATGAAAAGACCGACGATGTTGCTCACCTTTTCCGACCTGAAATAGGAGCCGTGGCTGCAGTCGTGGTAGATGATGAACAGCCGCACCAGCATCCCGGCCGAGGGGATCGATAATCCGAGGGTGATCCAGTAAGAATATTTCAGGCTTACGATCATCAGGATCCAGGAGGTGATGTAAAAAAGGAGGTTCAGGGATAACTGTCCCCAGCTTTTTAACAGGTCGGGGTGGTTGTATTGCCTGACGATCTTCACCCAGGAGGTGTCAGGGGGCGTATTGTGTGATATCGGGGAGTTCATGTTGTACCTTGTAATTTATTGCAAAGGTACGACATATCGGGGGGCACGGGATAAAAATCACGCAGGATGGTTTGAAAAGCAGGTTATTGGGCCATTGGGAGCACCACGATTTCCCAGGTCACCTCCATGGCTTTCTGGTATACGTAAGATACGCCACAGTATCGTTCCTGTGAAAGCTGCACCGCTTTTTCCAGTTTGGCCATATCGGGGTTTTCACCCGTGAATTCATAGACCACATGCATTTTGTCATAATGTTTCGGGTGCTCTTCCGTCACATTCGCCGACACGCGGATGTTGAGCCCGGTAAAGGGCACCTGCATCTTCTTCAGGATGGAAACTACGTCCATCCCCGAACAGCCCGCCAAAGAAGCCAGCATCAGCTCCTTCGGGCGCGATCCCTTGTCTTCTCCTCCAACTGCCGGGTGTGCATCCATGATGACATGATGGCCGCTTACATTCGCGTCGAACATCATATTTCCTTTCCAGGAAGTCTCTACAGTATGTTGCATGATCAGGTTGGTTTAGTCATATGACAAAAATACGATATTCCGGGGAGAAACACCAAGCGTGGCGGTGAAATATAAGTGCCGGAAGGATGCGTGGTGTTATTCTTTTACAGCCGTCAGTAGAAAAACCGGGTATTCCCGGGTGCCGGCCGCAGCCTCTTTACGGATCACGAAACAGGTTGAACACTGTATGCCCGTAAACCCGGTTTCTTCAAGCAGTGACGACAGGGCGGCAGGGTCGAAACCATGGTGTACATCGGTGCTGCCATCATGAAAAGAACCGTCTTCGGCATGGAGGTCGGCTATGGCGATCACCCCGCCCGGGGCGGTCATCTCATAGAATTTTCCCACGATGGCCGGTACATCTTTCATGTGGTGCATTACCATCTGGGTGAAAATGATGTCGAAAGGATCGCCGGCATAGTCCTCCTTCTCGAGGTCGAATAGCAGGGTATTGATCTTCCCCTGGTCGTCGCTTGCAAGCTTTTCCCGGGCTATTCCGAGCATGCCGGCAGAAGTGTCCATCAACGTGATCCGGTCAAACCGGTCTTTGAGGATGAAACTCAGCAGCCCCGTACCGGCACCGAATTCCAGGGCACGCATTCCCGGGGTAAACCGGAGCCGTTGCACCATTTCACCGGCCACAGCGGCAGTACGGTCGAGGTTCGACGGGTTCTTGTCCCACTGCCCGGCCTTCTGATCGAAATCGTTCATAAACATTCTTTATTTGCAAAAGAACGGAAAAAAACCGGGCGATTGTTTACCTTCTAAAAGAAAAAGGCTGTACCGCATTGGCACAGCCTCTTTTCAGGTCCGTGATCGCACCCCCGGTAACGTTTTGTTTGTTAAACCGTCGCCGGCGACAGATCCATGTAATTATTCAATTACCAGTTTCCCTGATACCGTTTCCCCTGCGGTCACGATACAGATAAGGTAAAGCCCTTTCGGGGAACCGGTCATGCCGATCATTTCGGGGGTACCCGGGATGACGGTCCACGAATGGCGGAGGACGATCCTGCCCGCCATGCTGGTGATCACCATCGAGGCCTCTCCGGCAATGACTTTACCCAGGGTGACGGTAAAAATCCCGGTGGAGGGATTCGGTGAAACCACCAGGCAATTTTCGTTTTGCAGGTTTGCAATACCCGATGGACCGTCGAAATGGATGTGACGGGCGCTGACTGCCGGGGTCGCGCAGGGCGACTCGGGCGAGGCGGTGAGGGTGAGGGTGACGTTACCACCTGTTTTGTCGGCAGTGCTGGGGTAATAGAATCCCGTGAGAGAAGCAGCGGCGCTGAAGGTCCCCGTACCGGAGGTGGTCCAGAGGACGGTCGTGTAATGTGCCGCACTGCCGTTGAGGGGTACCTGGGTGGTGACGAACGCGCAGGTGGTGTCATTGCCGGCAGCGGCGGTGGCTGGTTCGTTGACCGCAACATTGGTGCTGGCATCAGCGGTAAGGGTCCCGTCGATGACATGAACAATGTATTGGGTTGCCACCACAGGTGAAACGACCGGGTTTTGCTGGGCCGAAGTAAAGCCCGCCGGTACCGAGGTCCACGAATAGGTGTAGCTCCCTGTTCCTCCTGCCGGGAAAGCATTGAGCTGTGAGGTCTGGCCTGCGCAGATCACCGAGGGGATGGCCGAGGCCGTAACGGATAACGGCAGCATCGTTACCGTGACCGTGACTGAATCTTTCTTGGTTTGCGATCCGTCGTTGACATTCACAAGGTACTTGGTGGTGACCGTAGGTTGAACGGTCGGGTTTTGCGAGGTCGATGTAAAACCTGCGGGCTGGGAGGTCCAGTTGTAGGTGTAGGATCCTGTACCGCCCGTGGCAATGGCATTGAGTTGTGACGACTGGCCGCTGTTGATTGCAGATGGGGTTGCGGTTGCAACCACGGCCAGCGGGGCCGGGATGTTGACGGTAACGGTCACATTGCCCTGGGCTGTTCCGCCGCCGTCGTTTACTGTAACATTGTATTGCGTGGTAACCGAAGGCGTCACCATCGGGTTCTGCTGGGTTGAGGTGAAACCGGCAGGTACCGAGGTCCACGAATAGGTGTAGGTGCCCGATCCGCCCGAAGGGGTGGCGCTCAGTTGCGACGATCCGCCCAGTATAATGGTGGAGGGGTTGGCCGAGGTAACCACCGCCAGCGGAACCAGTGCATTTTCGGCGATGACAATGTTTTCAAGTTTGGTGTTGGGTTCGCCTACGGTGATGGCGGCATAGAGGGTTACATTACCCGTGCCGGCAGCGGGGGCCGTCCAGGTGAAAGACCATGTTCCGGTGCTGCCCGAGGCAACCGCCGAGCTGTGGGTCACATATTTTGTCCCGCCGACGAGCTTGCTGCCCGATCCTGCGGCCAGAACGCCCAGCTGGGTGCCCGAGGCGTTTTGCGGCGACAGTTCAAACCCCTTTTTGCCGGTGCCCGTGGCGGTCACCGTGATGGTGTATGAATTTCCACCAATATAGCCCGAGGGCGGGATGTTGGATGTGATCCAGCCGCTGACCGTGACGGCGGAACCGCCGTGGCAGCTCGTGCAGTTATGGCCGTCGCCGGGTGATCCGGTATAACCTGAGGGTGCCCCGCTCGAATGCGCATAAAGGGGGGATCCTGTTGTGACGGACAGGAAAAAGGTCACGATCACGAAGGTGATAAGTTGTAAAAATTCTTTCTTCATAAAAATCCGGGGTTGGTTAATCTTTTGGTTGATTTGATTGTGAATTTAATCACAAAATTATCAGAATGTTTTTAATAAACAACACCTACCCGGGTATCAATCATGCAAATATATAATACATATGTTGTACATGTCATATTTCATATGCCTTCCCCGATGTTGCCTGGAATGTATCTAAATATTGGCTGCGGCAGGATTCCCCGGTTTGGCCCCGCTAAAATTGACCAATGGAAAGTTGACCTGTTATAAATTGAACAGGAAAATCAGCTTCGGTTGGGGCAAAAAAAAGGCTGTCGCCCCATCGGGGCAACAGCCTTGGAAAGGGAGTTGAGAAGGGGTTATTCGATCACCAGTTTATGTACGCATGATCCCGCATCTGTTGTGGCATTCAGGAGGTAAAGTCCTTTCGGGAATGCCGACAGGTCAATTTTTTCAGGTTGCAGGAGGGATGGGAAATAATTTTGTCTGAACACCATCCTTCCCTGCAGGTCACTGATGACCAGGTGAACCTCTTTGCTCCCGGCTCCGTTGATCCGGAGCGAGAAGATGCCCTTGGAAGGATTTGGTGAAATCATCACGTTTGGTCCGTTTTGCTGATCCGCAATGCCGGTGGGGCCGTCAAAATGGATATGACGGAGACTGGTTGCCGGGGATGCGCAGGGCGATTGCGGCGTGGCGGTGAGCGTGAGGGTGACGTTACCCCCTGTTTTGTCGGCGATGCTGGGGTAGTAGAATCCTGTAAGCGATCCGGCGGCGCTGAAGGTCCCGGTACCCGAAGTGGTCCAGGTTACCGCAGTATAGTGTGAAGCGGAACCGTTCAGGGGGACCTGGGTGGTGACGAACGCGCAGGTGGTGTCATTGCCGGCAGCGGCGGTGGCCGGCTCGTTGACCGCGACATTGGTGCTGGCATCGGCGGTAAGGGTGCCGTCGGTAACATGCACATTGTATTGGGTTGCCACCACAGGTGAAACAACCGGATTCTGCTGCGTGGATGTGAAACCGGCAGGAACCGAGGTCCATGAATAGGTGTAGCTGCCTGTTCCTCCGGCCGGGAAGGCGTTGAGCTGTGAGGTCTGGCCTGCACAGATCACCGATGGGATGGCCGAGGCTGTAACTGAAAGCGGCAGCATCGTTACCGTTACCGTGACCGAATCTTTCTTGGTTTGCGACCCGTCGTTGACATTCACCAGGTACTTGGTGGTGACCGTGGGTTGAACGGTCGGGTTTTGCGAGGTCGATGTAAAACCTGCGGGCTGGGAGGTCCAGTTGTAGGTGTATGATCCGGAGCCACCCGTAGCGATTGCATTGAGCTGCGACGACTGGCCGCTGTTGATTGCAGATGGGGTTGCGGTGGCAACCACGGCCAGGGGGGCCGGGATGTTGACGGTAACGGTCACGTTGGCCTGCGCGGTTCCTCCTCCGTCACTGACCGTGACAAAGTATTGCGTGGTGACCGTAGGTGAAACCACCGGGCTTTTCTGGGTTGAGGTGAAACCTGCCGGGATGGAGGTCCAGGAATAGGTGTAAGTGCCCGACCCGCCGGTCGGTGATGCATTCAGCTGGGATGAGGCTCCAAGCAAGATGGTCGGGGGTGTGGCGGTGGCCACCACTGCCAGGGGCAGCACCAGGTTTTCATTGATCACATCAACCTCCAGCTTGGTGTTGGGTTCGCCAACCACGATCGCCGAATAGAGGTTGACAGGTCCGGTGCCGGCCACTGGCGCCGTCCATGTGATTACCCATGTCCCCGTGCTTCCTGAGGCAACGGCGGAACTGTGGGTCACGTATTTCGTGCCTCCTACTAATTTACTGCCTGAACCGGCAGCTAAAACGCCCAGTTGAGTCCCGGTTACGCTCTGGGGGGAGACTTCAAACCCCTTTTTACCGGTGCCGGTGGCGGTAACCGTGATGGTATAGGAATTACCGCCGACATAGCCTGTGGGCGGGATGTTGGTTATTACCCAGCCACTCACCGTGACGGCGGAACCTCCATGGCAACTCGTGCAATTGTGGCCGTCGCCGGGGGAGCCGGTATAGCCTGCGGGTGCCCCGCTCGAGTGGGCATATACATGCGATGAAAAGGAAACGGAAATCAGCAATGCCAGTGCAAAAAGGGCAAAAAATGGGAAAAATGCTTTTTTCATGGGATCAAGGTTAAGTTTGACTTTTATTTGACGTGCCGGTTTGGGAATCGCAAAAATATGTGAATTTAGGACATATGTTATGTTATTAAATTAACAATCAGCAAAATACACATGAAATATGCTGCAGGTTACATATCTGTACTGCGAATGGCGATGTTTCGTAGATTATTTCTAAATTTTAGCAACGGTAATTTCGTGGCAAAGGCGGGTCTGCATGAGGTGGTGTTTTATGGGGCAGGACAGCTACAGCGCCTGTTATAAAAGGTGTTGCTGCCATATGAGGGAGTGCGGAAGCCTATTGTGAAAGTTGAAACAGGTTCCCTTATCAATTAAAAATTATAAACTAAAAATTACTTTTTGATTGTGAGCCGGCCTGCTAACACGCTATTGCCTGCTGCCTAATGCCTCTTGCCTCTCTTTCATTGCCTTAGGCAAACCTTCAACCTTCACATTTCGTTGATCGAATGTTCGATTGTTCAAAAAAAAGGTTGTCTCATTTTTTGAGACAACCTTTTTCACAGGTCCTTCCAGGTGACTATTCGATCACCAGTTTCCGGGTGGCTGATACATTCCCGGTAAGGATGTGGAGGATATACATGCCTTTGGGATAGCCTGACAGGTCAAGCTTTTCGGTCTGTGCAGACAGGGGAGTCCAGCTGTGCTGAATCACATTTTTGCCCTGCATGTCGCTAACGGTTATCGTGGCATCCCCGGTTATGGAGGAGTTCACGCCGATTGCAAAAAGCCCTGTGGAGGGATTCGGCGAAATGGATATATCAAGGGGCCGGATTGCTTCGATCCCCGAGGGACCATCAAAATGGACATGGCGAACGCTGATGGCGGCGGTGGCGCAGGGAGACTGCGGAGTAACCGTCAGGGTGAGTGTGATGTTGCCGCTGGTTTTATCAGCCGTGCTCGGGTAGTAGAGTCCTGCCAGTGAGGTTGCAGCGCTGAAGGTTCCCGTGCCGGAAGTTGTCCACAGCACCGAGGCGTAATTGGTGGCCGAGCCGTGTAACGGAACCTGGGTGGTTGCATAGGGACAGGTGGTGTCGTTCCCGGCGGCCGATGTGGCGGGCTGGTTGACAGTCACATTGGTGGATGCATCAAAGGAACCTGAACCATCGGAGACATGGGCGATGTACTGGGTGGCAACCGTCGGCGAAACTACCGGGTTTTGCTGGGTCGAGGTAAACCCGGCCGGCAAAGAGGTCCACGAATAGGTATAGGTGCCGCTTCCTCCAACTGGTATGACATTCAGCTGGGAGGTCTGGCCCAGGCATATCAACGAGGGATTGGCCGAGGCCGTTGCGGTAAGCGGAACCGCGGTAACGGTTACGGTAACTGAATCTTTTTTGGTCTGGGAACCGTCGTTGACATTCACCAGGTATTTGGTGGTGACGTTGGGCTGAACCACCGGGCTTTGTGAAGCGGAGGTAAACCCTGCCGGTACCGAGGTCCATGCATAGGTGTAGGTGCCCGATCCCCCGGAGGCTGCTGCATTCAGCTGCGATGAACAGCCCTGGATGATGGTCGGGGGAGTTGCCGTGGCCACCACGGCCAGTGGCACCAGTACATATTCGCCGACGGTTGTTGTGGTTATTTTGACATTGGGCTGTCCAACCACCATCGCGCCATAAAGAGTGACAGAACCGGTACCTGCGGCCGGGGCGGTCCAGGTGAAATTCCAGATGGCAGTCCCTGAATAACTTCCCGGTGAGGTATGCGTAACGTATTTTGTTCCGCCGACCAGTTTGCTGCCAGTTCCGGCAGCTAAAACGCCCAACTGGGTGCCGGTTGCATTCTGTGGTGATACTTCAAACCCTTTATTCCCGGTACCGGTTACAGTTACGGTGATCGTGTAGGAGTTACCAGCCGTGTAACCCTGTGCAGGTATATTGGTGGTGATCCACCCGGTAACGGGTACAGCGGTACCCCCGTGGCAACTGGTGCAGTTGTGCCCGTCGCCCGGTGACCCGGTATACCCTGCCGGGGCCCCGTTGGAATGCGCTGAAACATGCATGGAAAAAACAAATGCCAGGAAAAATGACACGACCATCATTGAAATAAGGCGAAAAAAGTTTCTCTTCATGGTTTGATGAGGGTTAGATGAATAATTAAACAATTAAAGTACTGTTATGTCAGATTGCAAAAGTAATGGAAACGTTGCCTCCGGCGGATGTTATTTGGTTAACAATCAATAAAATACGACTCATAGACTTCCGGAAAAGCCTGTCGGTCAGGGTTTCTGATAGGATATTTAGATCATTTCTAAATTTTAAGCCCGGGAAAAAAAATGCGTTGGAAGCGGTAATTTTGCAAGTTGTCACACCCGGGAGTATCAAGTTTTCGCTGTGAATGTCCTGGTAAATTTCGATTGGTATATGATAAAAAAGAGTCTGGTTGTTTTAGTGGCCATGTTTATGGTGCTGTCGGCTGCCCGGGCCATCCCGGTGCCGAAAGTCGCGATCTATTTCTTCCACAGGGGACCCCTCTCCAAGACGGGGGCCGATGTGGAAAAGGTCACCCGGAATGCCATGTTGACCCTTTACCCTTTGAATGTCAAGCGGGGGGAGATCTTTTTCCAGTGCCTCGACCTCAATGAAAAAGAGGGTGCCGCCATTGCCGCCAAATACCATATCAGCGGGCAGAAGTTGGTGGTGATCTTCAGGGAAAACCGGGCCGACCTCACAAAAAAAGCCTTTAAATATGCCACGGATCATCCTGAAAAACTCTCGGAAGAACTCAAAAAAGCCGTTGAAAATGTTGGGAAATAGGGGGTCCAGCAGCGACAGGATTGAAAAAAGTGTAACTTTGTAATTCATCAACCCGCTTCTGGATGGACGATCTCGACACCTTGCGCAATCTGGTGCTTGCACCTTATATTTTAAAGGCAACCGCCCTGATCGGCGTAAAGCGGAAAGTCGGCGGCAATCAGTTCAGGCATGTTTTTGCCACCCTTGGGATCCTGCTCGACTACAAATACTTTTATGATGCGGTCCTGCTGAAGGCCTCGCTGATGCATGACTTCCTGGAAGACATGCCGGCGGCCCAGGTCGAAGAGATCCGCTGCATCGACCACGACGGGCAAAAAGTAGTGGACCTTGTTCTGGAAGTGACCCAGCGCAGCGGCGAATCCAAGCCCGATTACCTGAAACGCGTCCTTGAAACAGGGTCGGTCAGTGCCAAGATACTCAAATGTGCCGACCGGATCAGCAACCTCACCGATCTTCATCTTGATACGCATACCAGCGGCAAGATCTCAGAATACCTCGACCAGACGGAAAAATACCTGCTCCCCATGGCCATGGAGGTTGACCGGAACATGGTCATTGAACTCTCCGACCTTGTCGTTAAACGCAGGGTTTTGTGCAGCGCCTGAGCCCTGCAACCAACCACAGATTCCCGTCTTCATTGGAAACATTCGCAGAAAAGATCATCAGGTTCAACGAAAACCTTGAATTCCACGGTGCCCTGCCCGATGGCATCAGCATCATGAACCCTTTCAGGGAAAATCCCGACATCCTCCCCATTTCATCAGCTTTTTACAGGAAGTATTACAGCGATAACAACGCGCGCCACCTGATCCTTGGGATCAACCCGGGCCGCTTCGGCGCTGGGCTTACAGGAATACCCTTCACCGATCCCAAGCGACTGACCGAAAAGTGCGGTTTGCCTTTCCTCGGCGACATGAAACATGAACCCTCTTCGGTATTCGTTTATGAAATGATCGATGCTTTCGGAGGCGCGGTGGCGTTTTACAACAGGTTTTACATCAATTCGGTCTGCCCGCTGGGGTTTACAGCCGTGGGGAAAACCGGGAGGGAGGTCAACTATAACTATTACGACAGCCATGCGCTCGCGCAAATGGTCACACCCTATATCGTGGAAAATATCCAAAAGCAGATCACCCTGGGGGTGGAAACGGATACCTGCTTCTGCTTTGGTACCGGGAAAAACGAAAAATTCCTGAACCGGCTGAACGCAGAACATGGTTTCTTCGGTAAAATAACGGCACTGGAACATCCCCGTTTCATCATGCAGTACAAGGCCCGTTCAAAGCAGGGTTACATCGGCAAGTACCTTGCAGCCTTCGCACAGGTCGTCTGACACCCGCCGGGATTTCCTGCAATCCTTTCTCTATAGTAATGGTAACTGGTCAACGGCGGGTTCGAGGATTTCCGGCCCGTCATTCTTTGGTGAATTGACCCGTGATGATACCGGGTATGCCTCCATTTCCGAGGCAGGGTAGGGCTGCAGCAGGGCTGAAAGAGAAGGGCCGGGTCCCCGTGCGATCCAGCGTTGTTCCTCCTCCCTGCGGAGGATTACCGGCATGCGGTCGTGGATTTCTGCCATCAGTTCATTCGGCGAGGTGGTGATGATGGTAAAGGTACGGATGATCTCCCCGTCGCCGCTGGTCCACTGATCCCACAAACCTGCGAAACAAAAAGGATCACCGCTTTTTAACCTGATGTTGTATGGGGTTTTGTGCGCGTTCCGCTTCCATTCGAAAAAACCGGTGGCAGGCACCAGGCAACGGCGCGAACGGAATGCATTTTTAAAGGAGGGTTTCTCCGCGATGGTTTCAGCCCGGGCATTGATGAGTTTGCTCCCGATGGCCGGATCTTTTGCCCAGGATGGAATGAGTCCCCAACGCATTAACCGGAATTCGCCGGGCGTTTCGCATGAAATCACCGCGAGGTCCTGCGCAGGGGCGCAGTTATAGCGCGCCTTGTAAATGGCGGTGTGCACCCGCAGCCCGAACCGTTCGAGGATCAGCGCATCTTCAACCACAAAAGAATACCTTCCGCACATAATTCGTCATTCGTCATTTTTCATTCGTCCCTCGTCATTTCCCCATGGCTCCCGCCACCACGATCACGATCTCCCCCTTCACCGTTTTGGCACCGAAATGGGCGGCAAGCTCCTTTAAGGAACCCCTGGCATTTTCCTCGAACAACTTGCTGAGTTCCCGTGAAACGCTCGCGTACCGTTCCTCTCCGAAATACTCTGCAAACTGTGACAGTGTTTTGACCAGCCGGTGCGGGGATTCATAAAAAACCATGGTTTTTTCTTCGGTCGAAAGGAGTGTAAGACGGGTATGCCTCCCTTTTTTATGGGGCAGGAATCCTTCGAAGATAAAATGGTCGGAGGCGATTCCCGAATTAACGAGGGCGGGAACAAAGGCGGTCGGACCCGGAAGGCACTCCACTGTGATGCCGGCCTGGATGCAGGCCCGCACCAGCAGGTACCCCGGGTCGGAGATGGCGGGAGTACCGGCATCGCTCACCAGCGCGCAAACGGCGCCCTCTTTCAGCCGGTCGACAATGCCTTCGATGGTTTTGTGTTCGTTGAAGAGGTGGTGCGGAACCAGTTTATTTTCAATGCCGTAATGCTTGAGCAGGTTCCCCGAGGTGCGGGTGTCCTCGGCAAGGATGAAGTCGACCTCCTTCAGCACCCGCAGGGCACGGAGGGTGATGTCCTCGAGATTCCCGATCGGGGTTGGAACGACATACAACTGTGTTGGAGGCCTCATACCGGAATACCTTTTTATAAGTTCATCACAAGCTTGAAACCCACGCCGTGCACGTTGAGCAACTCCACGCGCGGATCATCCTTCAGGTATTTGCGCAGCTTCACAATGTACACATCCATGCTGCGGGCGTTGAAGTAACTGTCGTCGTTCCAGATCTCGTTGAGCGCCGTGGGGCGGTCGAGCACCTCGTTGGCGTGGGTGCATAAAAGCCGCAGGAGCCCCGCCTCCTTGGAGGTCAGTTTCTGTTCCTTGCTTTTGCTGATCAGGGTCTGGCGGTGGTAATCGAAGGTGTAGCTACCGATGGTGTATATGTTTTCGGTGCCGGGCGCTTTGGTGTTTTCGTCGGTGCGGCGAAGGATGGCATGCATCCTCAGCAGGAGCTCTTCCATGCTGAAGGGCTTGGTGATGTAATCGTCGGCACCGATCTCGAACCCCCGGAGCTTGTCATCCTGCAGTGTTTTTGCCGTGAGGAAGAGGATGGGTATCTTTTTGTTGACGGCCCTGATCTCGGTGGCTACGGCAAACCCGTCCTTCACGGGCATCATGATATCAAGGATACAGAAATCAAATTCCTTCCGTGCAAAAGTGTCTGTCGCCTCCTGTCCATTGACACACAGCGTTGTGGCATATCCTTTGGCTTCCAGGTAGTTCTTCAGGATGCTTCCCAGGTTGCGGTCATCTTCTGCCAGGAGCAAACGGGTTGGTTGTTTGTCCATCTGTTTTTCTTTAAATAACGGGAAAGGTAGTGATTTATTCTTTGATCACAAAAGGCAAAAACACCCTGAATTTCGTTCCGCGGTTCACTTCGCTTTCAAGGCTGATCCTGCCGTGATGTTCCTCCACGATGGCCTTTACATAACTCAGTCCCAGGCCGAAACCCCGCACTTCATGAATATTCCCGGTAGGCACGCGGTATAATTTGTCGAAGATCTTCTTCTGTTCGTTCTTCCCGATGCCGATGCCGCGATCTTCAATGATCATCACGATCCCGGTGCCGGCGTTCTCGGTGCTGATCCTGATCTGCGGCTTGCGCGGCGAATACTTGTTGGCATTGTCGAGCAGGTTGTATACGAGATTGGTCACATGCACTTTGTCACCTTCGATCTGCGACCGCGTGGCACGGAACTTCCGGATGATCTCCCCGTCCTTGATTTCCACCTGTATCCGGAGGTTCTTGATCACATCGGTGATGATCTCGTGCAGGTCGATCTTTTCCTTGTTCATTTTTAGCTGTCCCTTGTCGATCACCGCGGTTTGCAGGATTTTTTCGGCCATTCCCGCCAGCCGCTTGTTCTCCTCCTGGATCATCGAAAGGTAGCTGTCGAGGATGTCGCCCGACGCCCGCAGGTCATGGTCGCTCAGCGCCTCGCAGGCCAGCGAGATGGTGGATATCGGGGTTTTAAACTCGTGGGTCATGTTGTTGATAAAGTCGTTCTTCATCTCCGAAAGGCGCTTCTGCCGGAAGATCGTGGTGATGGTGTAAGTAAATGAATAGACGATGACGATGATCAGGATGATCGAGATGAGCAGCATGCCCCACAGTTCGGTGAGCAGGAACTGTTTCTCATGCGGGAAGTAGATGAGCAGGTATTCGGGGCTTGTGTAGATATCAGCCTGGAACAGGATGAAGGCGGTTCCCTTTTCGATCAGCTCCTTGCGGTAGTTTGACGACCGTTCCATCAGGAACTCCTGCCGTTCGGGCTTGTAGATGCAGAATTCAAAACGGGTGTCCACGCCGCGCATGTTCAGCTGGAGGGCGATCAGCGAATCCATCTCCTCCTTGGTGATAAAACTTTCGTAAGGAAGGTGGCGGTTGAAGTTCAGCATGCTTTCGTATTGGTTCGAAACCATGGCCCTGTTTTTTTCCAGCCGTTCGACCTTCTGGATCACCTTCACCATCGATTCGTTGACACTTCGCCTGAAATTGGCCTCCTTTATGGCCGATGCGCTCTGGATCCAATAAATCTGGATGCCCAGCAGCCCGATGAGCGCGATGGTCATGGCAATGATCGTTAATATGATGATGCGCCGGTTCATAATTGCAAAGGTATTTAAATTGAGACGGATTGTTTTAACAATTTTTAACGTATATTAATATTCCTTAACAGTTAGCGCGCAAGGATTGCCGTACATTTGCAATGCAAGTTTATCGTAAAAACATTTGATGGCTTTTGTTTTCAGAAGACAACCATCGCCATCTTTCAAGGTCTGACATTGTTTATTGATTTTAAAGTGTGTTCCCGGCAAGTGAGCACACTTTTTTTTTAGCTATTCCGTTCTTTTGGAAAACCGTTATTATCATCTTACCGACTTACGCATGAAGCAACTTACGATCGACATCAGCAAACTGGCGCCCTTTACCGATGCTGCAGCCATGACCGACATACAGGAAGAACTTACGAACAGCCACCGGATGCTGACCGGCCGCACGGGCCGCGGCAATGATTTCCTGGGCTGGATGGACCTTCCCGTCACGACAGACGAAGCAATCCTCACCCGCATCATTGCCGATGCCGCCCGCATCAGGGAGATGGCGGAGGTTTTCGTGGTGATCGGCATCGGGGGATCCTACCTGGGCTCCAGGGCCGTTATCGAGGCACTGACCAACCCGTTCCAGTCGCTGTTGCCGGAACCGGGCAACCCGCAGGTTGTATTTGCCGGTGAAAATCTGAGCGAGGATTATCATGCACGGTTGCTGGAAATGCTTGGTAAAAGAGAGTATGCCGTGGCCGTCATCTCAAAATCGGGCACCACCACTGAGCCGGCTGTCGCTTTCAGACTCATACGGCAGCATATCGAGAATAAATACGGGAAGGAAGAGGCACGCAGGCGCATCATCGCCATCACCGATGCCTCCCGCGGGGCCCTCAAGACACTCGCCGATGCCGAAGGTTATTCCACCTATGTCATTCCCGATGATGTCGGCGGGCGGTTCTCCGTTCTGACACCTGTTGCCCTGCTTCCCATTGCGGTGGCTGGTTTTGACATCCGGGCGCTGATGACCGGTGCGGCGCAGATGCGCGAAACGGCGCTCCGTTCGTCCATGCTCGCTCAAAACCCCTGTGCAATGTATGCAGCGGTGCGCAACATCCTTTACCGGCAGGGCCGGTCAACGGAAATTCTGGTCGCGTTTGAGCCGGTGCTGCTCTATACCATCGAATGGTGGAAACAGCTTTACGGCGAGAGCGAGGGTAAGGAACACAAGGGCATCTTCCCGGCCGGGGTGACCTTCACGAGCGACCTCCATTCGATGGGACAATACATCCAGGAGGGACGGCGGAACCTGTTTGAAACGGTCATTTCCATTGAAAAACCTTCGCAGGAGCTGGAGGTACCGGCCGACTCTCACAATCTTGACGGGCTGAATTTCGTGGCCGGTAAACGGCTGACGGAGATCAACAGGCAGGCCGAGCTGGGAACCATGCTTGCCCATATCGACGGGGATGTTCCGAACATCAGGATCGTTCTGCCCGCACTCAGCGAATACTATGCCGGGCAGCTGCTCTATTTCTTTGAATTTGCCTGTGCCCTGAGCGGCTATACCCTGGGGGTGAACCCCTTCGACCAGCCCGGCGTGGAGGCTTACAAGAAAAACATGTTCGCACTGCTCGGAAAGCCCGGGTTTGAAAAAGAAACCGCCGAACTCCGTAAAAGGCTGGCGTAATCAAAACCCGTCACTCGTCATTCGTCACTCGTCACTATTTTCTCCACCACCTCCGCAAAATACCTGTACTCCAGCTGGTGTATCTTTTCCGCCAGTGTTTCGGGGGTGTCGGCCGGCGAAACCGGGCACCGGGCCTGGAAAATGATCTTCCCTTCATCGTAGCATTCATCGACATGATGGATGGTGATCCCCGATTCAGGCTCGCCTGCTGCGATCACCGCTTCGTGGACCCGCATGCCGTACATCCCCTTACCCCCGTATTTGGGCAGCAGGGCGGGGTGGATGTTGATGATCCTGCCGGGGAAGGCCGCGAGGATACCGGGCGGGATGAGCCATAGAAATCCTGCCAGGATGATGAAATCGATCCCGTTTTCCCTGAGCAGGGCGGGTATGCGACCGGTATCATAAAAGGTGTTCCTGCTGAAAACCTCCGATGGGATGCCGAGGGCGGCGGCCCGTTTCAAAACGAAGGCGGCGGGGTTGTTGCTGAGGATCAGCCGGATTGAAACGGAAGGATGACCTTCGAAATACTCGGCAATGCGTTGCGCGTTGGAGCCGTTCCCGGAGGCAAAAATGGCAAGTCGGGGCATGAATTTATGGCTGGTGGGAGACAAAGGTACAAAACCGGCCGGAAATGGATTCAACCTAACCGGGAAAAGCACTGATTTGCTGGTTGAAAAGAAATCTTTCCAGTATTATGTTAAACTTCCGCCATAACAGATTTTATATGTATCACAATATCAGAATCATATTTTTTTAAACTGTTAAAAAATCATAAAATATATTGGAGGGTAGAAAGAATATTCTTTTCTTTGCAGTCGTTTAACCAAAAAAGAAATTAACATGTCTGACATTGCAACAAAAGTAAAAGCTATCATCGTTGATAAGCTTGGTGTTGATGAAAGTGAAGTTACCATTGAAGCTAGCTTTACCAATGATCTTGGTGCTGACTCTCTTGACACGGTAGAATTGATCATGGAATTCGAAAAGGAATTCGATATCGCGATTCCCGATGATCAGGCCGAAAAAATCAGCACCGTAGGTGAAGCCATAGCTTACATTGAGAATAACACCAAATAGTTTCGCTTTTCCAATGGCGAAGCCTGTTTTGGGTGTTTTTCCCTGATTGATCTTGATAAAATTTAACCCCGCACTCAGCGGGGTTATCCATTAACGAATGAACCTAAAATTGTAAAAAGTGGAATTAAGACGAGTTGTAGTAACTGGTCTTGGCGCACTTACACCAATTGGAAATTCCGTATCAGAGTATTGGAATAATCTGGTTGACGGCGTAAGTGGCGCAGGACCAATCACCCGCTTCGATGCTTCCAAGTTCAAAACCCAGTTTGCCTGTGAACTGAAGAACTTCAATCCTGAAGATTACTTCGATCGCAAGGAGGCCAGGAAATTTGACCGTTGTTCCCAGTTCGGGGTTGTATGTGCCGACCAGGCTGTTCTCGATGCCGGGTTCGACATGGCTGTGCTCGACCTTGACCGGGTTGGGGTCATCTGGGCTTCGGGCATTGGCGGACTGGAGACCTTTGCTGCTGAAGTTACGGCTTTTGCACTGGGCGACGGGACCCCGCGTTTCAACCCCTTTTTCATCCCCAAGATGATCTCCGACATCACGGCGGGTCATATTTCGATGAAATACGGCTTCCACGGACCCAATTTTGCCACGGTTTCAGCCTGTGCCTCCTCGGCCAACGCGCTGGTGGACGCCTTCAATTATATCCGTCTCGGTAAAGCCGACGTTTTCGTCGCCGGCGGATCCGAAGCAGCCATTACCACCGTTGGTGTCGGAGGGTTCAATGGCCTTCATGCCCTGTCGACCCGCAACGAGGATCCCGCTACCGCTTCCCGTCCGTTTGACAAGGACCGCGACGGTTTCGTCATGGGGGAAGGGGCAGGCGCGCTCATTTTCGAAGAACTTGGCCATGCCCTTGCCCGTGGAGCAAAGATTTACGGTGAAATCGTCGGCGGGGGATTATCCGCGGATGCCTATCACATGACCGCTCCCCATCCCGAGGGGCTTGGAGCCATCCTTGCCATGCGTACCGCCCTGGCCGATGCCGGGATCGGGATTACCGACATCGATCACATCAATACCCACGGAACCTCTACTCCTGCCGGCGATATTGCCGAACCCAAGGCCATTGTCAGCCTGTTCGGCGAACATGCCTATAAGGTGAATATCAATTCAACCAAGTCGATGACCGGTCACCTCCTGGGTGCCGCCGGGGCCGTTGAATCGATCGCAACGCTCCTTGCCGTAATGAACGACCTCATCCCGCCGACCATCAATCATTTTACCGACGATCCTGAAATCGCTCCCCTGAACTTTACCTTCGGGAAGGCGCAGCACAGGGTAGTGAATTATGCCCTGAGCAACACCTTTGGTTTTGGCGGTCACAATGCCACCGTTATCTTCACGAAATATAAGGCATAAAGCACCTTGAGGTTCAGTTTCTTTAAAACGGCCCGAGCTGAGTTTTCTTCTGACAAGCACCTGAAACAAGCCATAAAAAGTATTCTTGGGTACACCCCCGGGAATATTTTTTTATACCACCTTGCTTTCCTGCACAGGTCGGTTGCCCAGTTCACCCACAACGGCATCAAGGTCAACAACGAACGGCTGGAGTTCCTGGGTGATGCCATCCTTGACGCCATCACGGCCGATTACCTGTTCAAAACATTCCCGACGAAAGATGAAGGATTCCTCACCGAAATGCGGTCGAAAATCGTCAGCCGGGTCACCCTGAACAAACTTTCGCAGAAAATGGGCATCGACCAGCTCATCCAGCTTGACGGCGCATCCTCCGGGGCCTTCCGTTCATTCAAGGGCGATGCGTTCGAGGCGCTCATCGGCGCGATGTACCTTGACAAGGGTTACAAATTCACGAGGAAGATCATCGTGGAAAGGATCATCAAGGTCTATTTCAACATGGATGAACTGGTAACCCAGGAGGTAAATTTTAAAAGCAAGATCATCGAATGGGCCCAGCGCGAACGGAAACAGGTTCAGTTCAGCGTGTGCGACGAAGTTGGTTCCGGGTATAAAAAGCAGTACATCGTTGAACTTTCCCTCGATGGCAGCGCGATCGCCCGCGGCCAGGATTACTCGATCAAAGGCGCCGAACAAAATGCCGCTGAGAAATCGTGGCAAAAAATAAATGGAGAAACCATTGACCTGAAGCCCGAGATTGGTTAACTTTGTTTAAAAGTACAAAGCGCCCGGCATGGCAAGGAAATTCCAGATCGAAACAAGGTCAGAACCCGTCAGGTTTACCCTGGCCGGTATTTCATGTCATCTCAGGGATTACCACCTCACCTTCCTGCTTAATGAGAAACTTGAACTGGATTTTACCAAGGAGGAGGACCTCCAGGGGTACCCCCTCTATTTCTGCCGCGACGAAAATTGCTTCAATACCTACTACCTGCTGGGGAACCGGGGTGAGAACTCGCTGCTAATCCCCGAAATGAAGCAGACCGATTACCTGCTGCTCGTTGAGGGCCCTTTTACCAAAGTCCGCGAAGAGAAACTGCTGAAAAAAATAAGGCAGATCAGCAAGGTGCTGATGGCCTACGACATCAATCCTGAAATCTTAAAAAACATTGATACCCTGCTGAATGACCTGGAAATGCATTTCCTGAACATTCATAAGGAATTGAAAACCAAATATTCACCAACTAAACATTAGGAGGGTTCGCTATGTTTGAAGATCTGAAGAAATCAATCGACAAGGGTCTCGATTATGCATTCATGAATGCAGAAAAACTCGCCCAGGCAGCCAAAGACATGGCCAAGGAAAATAAGCTGACCAAGGAGGAGGCCAAAAAACTGTATGATCACCTCGTGGCAAAGTCGGATGAAGCCCGGAAGTCAGTGGAAGCCGAACTCCAGGTACTGGTTAAGGCTACGATGAAAAAGATGAACATCCCATCGCAGGAGGATATTAAAAAACTGGAAGACCGGATTAAAAATCTGGAAGCCGGGAAAAAGGCTCCTGCAAAGGCCAAAACTGCGCCGGTTGCGGCAAAAGGTCCGAAGGTCAAGGCAAAAAAATAACCCGGCCGGGGCTCCGGTTAAACACCTTTTTTGCCGGGACAGCCCGGAAAATACTTCAGCGACGTGAAAATTTCAAAGATCGGACTGGCGGTTCATGAAATCGGCCGCGCCCGCGAAATCATTGGCATTATCGTCAAATATGGCCTGAGCGAGTGGGTGACGACTTCGGGACTGGGGAAGCTGTTTGTTTCGAAGAAGCGGCTTGCCCGCATTGAACGGTTCAACCAGTGGGAGCGGATCCGCATGGCGGTCGAAGAGTTGGGACCCACCTTCATCAAGTTCGGCCAGATCCTGGCCGACCGTCCCGACATCGTCCCCGAAGGGCTCCGCGCAGAGCTGAAGAAATTGCAGGATGAGGCGCAGCCCATGCCTGACGAGATGGCACGGCAGGAAATAGAAAAGGAGCTGGGCAGACCGGTAGGGGAAATGTTCAGGGAATTCGATGCCGGCAGGCTGGGCTCCGCCTCCATGGCGCAGACTTACCGGGCCGTTTTGCTTAACGGCGAAGAGGTGTGCGTGAAAATCCAGCGGCCGGAGATCGAAAAAAAGATCGAGCTTGACCTGCACCTGATGAACTTTTATGCCGCCCGGATCCAGCGGAACAACCCCGACATGGAGGCGATCAACCTGACCGGGGTGGTGCGGGAATTCGGGAAAACGATCAAACGGGAGCTCGATTTCCACCACGAAGCTGCCAGTATTGTCAGGTTCGGCCATTGTTTTGCCGGCGATCCCGATATCAGGGTGCCGAAGGTTTACAGGCAGTATACCACGCGGAGGATTCTCATCGAAGAGTTCATCAGGGGTACCAAGGTGAGCGACATGGAACTGCTTATGCAGACGGGCAACGATCCGAAGGTCATCGCCAGGCATGCCCTGCGGCTAGTTTTCGACCAGATATTCACCCATGGTTATTTTCACGCCGATCCGCATCCCGGGAACCTGTTCGTGCTTGAGAACAACGTGATCTCCTTCATCGATTTCGGCATGATGGGCTCGCTGCAGACCGAACACCTCCAGTTCCTCGGAAAATATGTGCTCGGATACCTCGCGCGTGATGCTCACGCCATGACCGAGGCGCTGCTGCAGGTTTCGGGAAAGAGGAACATCGCACGGTACAAGGACCTTGAATTCCAGGTGGGAGAGATGCTGGCCCATAATAAATATCTTACCATCGATGAGATGGATTTTGGCAAGGTAATGAATGAATCGGTGGACATCCTCGTAAGGTTCGGGCTTCGCATCCCCCCGAGCATCTACCTCCTGGTCAAGGCCCTGATGGCCATTGAGCGCGTTGCCGTGGAGCTTGATCCGGAGATCGATTTCGCCAGGGAGATGCAGCCCTATGCCACGCAACTCATCGCAAGGCAGTTCAGCCCCAAACAGATCGCCTTCGAGGTTTTCGAGGCCATCAGGGAGTATTACAAACTGGTGAGGGAGCTTCCCGGCGACCTGAACGACATACTGTACAAGATCAAGGATGGAAAGTTCAGGACGCAGATCGAGGTAAAGGGTCTTGAGCCGTTGGTC
Organism: uncultured Bacteroidales bacterium; assembly: GCA_903845055.1. GTDB lineage: Bacteria > Bacteroidota > Bacteroidia > Bacteroidales > FEN-979 > CAIVAT01. The sequence goes on from CAIMWF010000042.1 coordinate 28,475, forward strand.
GAACATATTGACTCGGCCAGTTCGCGGGTATCGATTGCCATCGTTCTTGCCGCGCTGATCGTGGGTGCCTCCATCATTTCACAATGGGAACAGACCCGGTGGATCGGGGAGATCGTTTTCTGCCTTGCGGGCCTTTTCGGGTTCTGGTTATTGGTGAAACTGTTCCGCCGCAACAAATTTTAAAAGGACCCCGTAAACTGTTTCAGGAACCGGGTGTCATTCTCAAAGAAAAGGCGAAGGTCTTTGATCTGGTATTTCAGCATCGTGATGCGTTCGATGCCCATCCCGAAGGCGAATCCCGTATATTTATTACTGTCTATCCCGCAATTATCCAGCACGTTCGGGTCAACCATGCCGCAGCCGAGGATCTCGACCCAACCGGTATATTTGCAGATATTGCAACCCGACCCGCCGCAGATCAGGCAACTTACATCCATCTCGCCCGAGGGTTCGGTGAAGGGGAAATAGGAGGGGCGAAGCCTGATTTGTGTCTTTTCGCCGAACATCTCCTTGGCAAAATACATCAGTGTCTGTTTCAGGTCGGCGAAAGAAACGTTTTCGTCGATATACAGACCTTCCACCTGGTGAAAAATGCAATGCGCCCGCGCCGAGATGGCTTCGTTGCGGAACACCCGGCCGGGGAAGATCATCCTGATCGGGGGTTGTGTCGTTTCCATCTTGCGGATCTGCACCGACGAAGTATGGGTCCGTAGGAGGATGTCGGGATCCTGTGCGATGAAAAAGGTATCCTGCATATCCCGTGCCGGGTGATCGGGGGTGAAGTTCAGGGCTGAAAAATTGTGCCAGTCATCTTCAATTTCCGGACCATCGGCAACCGTATAGCCGATGCGGCCGAAAATTTCGATGATGCGGTTCCGAACGATCGAAAGCGGGTGGCGGGTTCCGGGTTCCATGTGATCGGCAGGCCTGGTGAGGTCCTGCATCACCACAGCCGCATCAGCATGCAGGTCGAATTGTGATTTCAGGTCATCAATGGCCTGCTGGGTTTTGTTTTTCAGTTCGTTCAGGAGCTGGCCGACCTCCCTTTTCTTCTCTGCGGGGACACCCTTGAAATCGTCGAACAAAGCCGAAACCAACCCCTTTTTGCTGAGGTACTTCAGGCGCAGTTGCTCCACCTCTTCAAGGCTGGCCGCCCTGATGGTGTTTATCTCGGCGAAAAGCTGGTCGATACGGTCTTTCATGGTCCCGGGGTGTCAGAATTTCATAAAAATGACGAGTGACAGGTGATGAATGACGGGTTTCATTCATTCGTCATTCGTCACTCGTCACTTGTCATTTGTTATTGGTCATTTAAAACTATTCAACAATCTTAACGGTCATCTTCACATCCTTCACAGGGCGGTCGGAGGGGTCTTTCTGAACGGAGGCGATCTTGGTGATCACATCAAATCCTTCGGTGATCTCGCCGAAAACGGTATAGTTGTTATCGAGAAAATGGGCGCCTTTTTCAGGTTCCACGATGTAAAACTGCGATCCGGAAGAGGCCTTTGCGGGGTTCTCGGTACGGGCAGCGGCAAGGGCGCCTCTTTTGTGCGTAAAAGCCTTGTTGAATTCGGCGGGGATGGTATAACCGGGATCGCCCATGCCGAGCTGCTGGCCGGGCTTTGCGGTCTTCGACATGGGGTCGCCGCCCTGGATCATGAACCCGAGAATCACACGGTGAAACAGTGTTCCATCATAGAAACCTGATTTTGATAATTTTACGAAATTGTCGCGATGCTGCGGGGTTTCATTGTAGAGGATCCCCTTCATATCGCCATAGTCGGTATGGATTACGAATTTTACCACTTTTTGTTGGGTTTTGGTTTGAGACATTACTGAAAGATTGAACAGGAAAACAGTTGCCAGGATGGCCAAAGCGATTTTTTTCATGGTTTTTTGATTTTAGTGGGGCAAAAGTACAAAAAAAGATTTGAAAATTTGGGAATGTGGAGATTTGGGAATTTGAGGATGTGAAGATTTGGGAATTTGGAAATGTGAAGATTTGGGAATTTGAGGATGTGAAGATTTGGGAATTTGGAAATGTGAAGATTTGGGAATTTAAGAATGTGGGAATCTTCACATCCTCAAATCTTCACATCCTCAAATCTTCACATCCTCAAATCTTCACATCCTCAAATCTTCACATCCTCAAATTAATTTTGTTTTTTCCAGGTAGCAACGCCGGCAGAGGGGTTCGTAGGAGTCCATTTCTCCCAGCATCACCAGGTGGTTGTCGTTCACTTTGCGGTAGGTAAACTGGGCGAGGTCGCCACAGTTCATGCACACGGCATGCACCTTGGTGACATCCTCGGCGATGGCGATCAGGGCGGGCATGGGGCCGAAGGGTTTGCCGAGGTAGTCCATGTCGAGGCCGGCCACGATGACCCGGATGCCGCTGCTAGCAAGCTGGTTGCAGACAGCCGGCAGTTCGTCATCGAAAAACTGAGCTTCGTCGATGCCCACAACGTTCACATCATTGGTAAGGAGGAGGATCTCCGATGCCGACTGCACGGGGGTCGACTGGATGGCATGCTCATCGTGCGATACCACGTTAACATCATCATAGCGCTTGTCGATCGCCGGCTTGAAGATCTCGACCTTCTGCCGGGCGATCCTGGCCCGCTTTAACCTCCTGATCAGCTCTTCGGTCTTCCCCGAAAACATGGAACCGCAGATCACCTCTATCCACCCCAGGCGGTTTACCGGATTATTTTTTTCGATCTGCATTTGATGAGGTTAATATTGTTGTATTTTTATACCAGGATAAGTGATCCTGCTGACTTCCTTGTCTGCCTTCCCGGTTTACAAAAATAGGAATTTCCGTTGACCGGGAAAAGAATATGCCATGAAATGCCCCATGATCCGCGCCGGCAAAATGCAGGGGATTGCAGGGCATTGCTGGTGACCTGTTTATAGAAAAAATTGTCCGGATGAATAGAGAGATCATCAAAGACGAGATAAAATGGCTCCTCGACGCCATCAATGAACAATACGGGACCATCAGCCTTCACGGGGACAGGATTCCGCAGATTGAATTTGACATCCTGATGGATAACCTGCGGAAAATGTATGAAAACCTGCACATGCTCAAGCGGCTTGATGATCCGCATTTTTCGTATGAAAAAAAGACCCCCGCGAGGGAACCCTCCTCGACGGTGAAATCACCTCCCCCCGATGTGAAGTTACATAAGCCTGCCGAAACCGCACCGCGTCCATCTCCGCCGGCCGCACCGTCAAGGCCCCCGGCCGTTCCGGCAAACAAGCCCGAACCGGCAGGATATGCGAGGAAACCGGCAGCTGCCGATGAGATCACCCTTTTCGGAAGCGAGGAGCCCGCCCTGAACACCCGCCTGAAGGAGGCCCGCGAACGAACCTTCAGCCCGAGGATTCCCTCCGTCAGGATCGACAACCTGAAGACCGCCATCAGCATCAACGACAAGTTCATGTTCATCAACGAGCTTTTCGAGGGAAACCTTCGTGAATACAACGAGACCATCGATGCACTGAACGGTTTTTCAACCTTTGAACAGGCGGCAGATTATCTTGATCTCCTGCGGAAGAAAAACTTCTGGAATACGGGATCCGTTCCCTTTAAAAAGTTAAAGGAGCTGGTGGAAAGACGGTTCTGACCTCCCCGGTGACCCGGCATGCAGTGATGAAAAGCCTTTAACCCTCCGGCAGGATGAATGCTCCCTGCCTGGTTGTTTTGCGAAAAAAAACGTAACATTTGCTGTAATCACCACAATTATTATATTTGTTGCAGCAGATCAAGGTGATTCATCTTCCTGCCGTTCAATTCAAACCAGGATCGGATTATTTCTAAAAATTAAACCAAAAACCATGAAAAAATACATCGCAGAATGCATCGGCACGTTCAGTCTCGTGCTTTTCGGTTGCGGCGCCGCAGTCATTGCGGGGGTATCCGGCACCGGTCCCAGCGGCATCGGCCTGCTCGGCATTTCAATCGCTTTCGGCTTTGCCGTGGTTGCCATGGCCTACGCCATAGGCGGCATTTCGGGCTGCCATATCAATCCTGCCGTCACCATTGGCGTGCTTGCTGCCGGTAAAATGGAGGTGAAGGACGCCCTTGGATATATTGCGGCACAGATTCTCGGAGCGATTCTCGGGGCAGCGGTACTTTATCTCATCCGTTCCGGTCAGTCCGGCTTTACCATGGGTGAATGGGCACTTGGCTCAAACGGCTGGGGCGAAGGATACCTCGGAGGGTACAACACCCTGAGCGCTTTTGTCATCGAAATGGTCATGACCTTCCTCTTCCTGTTCGTCATCCTCGCAACCACCTCCAAATTCGGCAATAGCGCCATGGCAGGTCTTGCCATCGGTGTAACCCTCATGCTGATCCACCTGGTGACCATCCCCGTCACGGGAACATCGGTCAACCCGGCACGGAGCATTGGTCCGGCCATTTTCGCCGGCGGAAAGGCACTCGCACAGCTCTGGCTCTTCATCGTGGCCCCCATCGTTGGCGCCCTGCTCGCAGCTGTTGTCTGGAAATTCGGATTTGAAAAGGAATAACCGGTAGTTTGCAATCCCCCTTTCCTTTTCCCACAAGGGAAGGGGGTAACTCCCGCTGCAGTGCGGAGGGTACGTCGTGGGAAAAATAACATTCTGCAATGAAAAAATTCCTGATAATTTCCGGGGGCATCGTTCTGGCCCTTTTCATGATGCTATTACTGGCCCCTCTTCTTTTCCGGGACAGAATCAAGCAGGAGGTGAAAAATCTTGCAAACAGCAAGCTGAAAAGCGAGGTGAATTTTACCGACATGAATGTCTCGTTTTTCAGCCATTTCCCGAACCTCACCCTCACCCTCACCGGTTTTTCCCTGAAATCGTCCGCCCCCTTCAACAGTGACACCCTGGTCAGTGCCAGGGAGATCGCCTTCGGTGTCGATGTGAACAGCCTGTTCGGGAAGACCATCCGGATCACCAGGATCTATTTCAGCAAGGCCAGGGTCAACATCCTTTACAACGAACGCGGGGCCGCCAATTTCGATGTCTATAAATCATCGGATACAGCCGCAGCTGCCGTAAAAAAGGACACTGCCCGCTCCGGCGGGGCGGAACTGAACATCGAGCATATTGTTTTCAGCGACTGCCAGGTCATCTATGCCGATGCCTCCATGCCGGTCAGGGTGGTTGCGCACGGCCTCAACTATTCCGGGACAAGCAAAATCACCAGCGATTTCTTCGACCTGGTTTCCCGTGTCAGCATCGATGCCCTCGACGTGGAGTACAACCATGTAAAATACCTCGACGGGAAACCTGTCACTGCCAGGCTTGCGACAAAGGTCAACAACCGCGACCTTTCGGTCAATTTTGAAAAAAACGACCTCAAAATCAAAGATATCCCGCTCCAGTTTACCGGGAAATTCTTTTTTGAAAAAGATGGCTACCAGGTGAACCTCAATTTCCTGTCGGTGCTTGAAAAGGAATTCCTCAGTGCAAGATTCCAGGTCAGGCAGACCAAAGTGCCCTGGATCTCCGCGAAGGTCAATGCCAGTGTCGATCTCGGAAAATGGGCAAAAGCGCTGGATGTCAAAACAATCGACATCAAGGGCTTTTATGAGCTCAACCTTACCGCCGAGGGAAGTTACTTCACCGGCCCTGATACGAGCCGCATGCGGAAAGATACCGTCATCCTGTGCATCCCGAAATTCAGCCTGATGACAAAGCTCACGGGAGGGTATCTTAAATATCATGCCCTGCCGCAGGCCATCACCAACATGAACATGGTATTGAATGTGGCCTGTCCCGACAACGACTACAGGAACATCAACCTGCACATGAAGGATCTGCAGTTTGCCTTCCTGAAGAACAGGATCAGCGGATCCCTCGATATCAGCAACCTGCGCGATATGCCGGTGGACGCCGACCTCCGGGGCAGCTTCAACCTGGCTGAGCTGAAACAGGTCGTTCCGCTCGACAGCCTCAGCCTCTCGGGGATGCTTGACTTCGACGTAAAGGTGAAAGGGAATTATGCGCCGCGGAAAAGGATGTTCCCGCTGACCACCGCCACCCTCAACCTGGAGAATGGCCAGGTACAGACAAAATATTACCCCCATCCCATCGAAAAGATCGGCGTTCATGCTGTCATTACCAACCAGACCGGAACCATGAAGGATGTGAACATCCTGCTAAAGCCACTGACTTTTGGTTTCGAGGGAAAGACCTTCACCCTGAATGCGAACTGCAAAAACCTCGACGACCTTGATTATGATATCCAGGCAAATGGGGTGATCGACCTGGGCAGGATATACAAGGTGTTTTCAAGGAAAGGAATGGCCCTCGATGGTTTTGTAGAAGCCGGACTGGCCCTGAAGGGCCGCCAAAGCGATGCGACCGCGGGAAGGTATGAGCGACTGAAGAATTCGGGAAGCCTGTCTTTGCGCAACATCTCGTTTGCGTCGGATCTCTTCCCGAAACCTTTCATCATCCGTTCGGGGAATTTCAGATTCGACCAGGACAAGATTTGGTTCGACCGGTTCATGGCTGGCTATGGCCGGTCCGATTTCAAACTGAAGGGATCGCTGAGCAACATCCTGAATTACACCCTTGCGAAGGGAGGAACCCTGAAGGGAGACTTTGAACTCAACTCCGACCTGCTCAGCGTGGATGAATTCATGGCCTATGCCCCCGACACCACCACCGTGTCGACCGCTGCGGCGGGTGTGGTCATTATCCCTGCCGATCTTGACATCGGGTTCAGTGCCGACATAAAAAACACGGAGTTCAAAGGATTGAAGATTCAGGATCTTCATGGAAAAATGGAGCTCAACAAGGGAATCCTGGTGCTGAAGGAATCGGATTTCAGCCTGATCGGCTGCAAGGTTAAAATGGATGCGACCTACGGGAGCATTACCCCGCAAAAGGCATTTTTTGATTTTCATGTTAAGGCAGAGGATTTCGACATTAAGCGGGGATACAACGAAATAGCAATGATCAGGGAACTTGCCACATCGGCCGGCAAGGCCGAGGGTTTGGTCTCCATGGATTACGCCCTCAAAGGGCGCCTCGATGCGACCATGTTCCCGGTCCTGCCATCCCTGGAGGGCGGAGGCACGGTATCAGTCAAAAAAATAAAATTTTATGGCCTGAAGTTGTTCAACGACATCAGCAAGGGAACGCAGAAGGAGGGACTGAAAAATCCCGACCTGTCGAAGGTGGAGGTAAAGTCCACCATCAAAAACAACACCATCACCATGGAACAGTTCAAGTTCAAGGTAAAGGGAATCCGCGTGAGGATATCCGGATCAACCACCTTAGACAGCAAACTGGACCTGAAAATCAGGCTTGGCATGGGCCCCCTCGGCATCATCGGGATCCCGATGAAGGTTACCGGGACCTCCGAGAACATCAAGATCAAGTATGGTAAAGGCAAAGATTCGGATGAACTCAAAGAATCCGATTATTCCGATGAACTGCCGAAAGAGATGCTCGACCGCATCAAAAGCGTGAAGGAAGAGCCGGATGAAACGCCGGAAAAGTAGGCATCAGGCATTAGGCAACAGGCAATAGTTAGTGCATAGCTAGATTTCACCGGGATTTATTGTAGTGTTCTCATTCCCTGCATTCCCTGCATTATCTTCATTGCCTGCATTGTGACTTTGTTCAATGTTTTCCAGGATCCGAAAAACTTCCTCCGTGGAAGCCGCGGTGACGATCCTGGTTCGCCAGGTCCTGAAATTGGGAATTCCCCTGAAATAGCCGCTGTAGAGTTTCCTGATCTCATAAAGTGTTGCACGTTCGCCCTTGTAGGGAATGGAGGTAAGCAGGTGACGGCGTACCACCCCGACCCGTTCGGCGACCGATGGTGGCGGGGGTAGGGTGTGACCGGCCAGCCATGACTTTATCTCCCTGAATATCCATGGATTTCCCGTGGCGGCGCGGCCGATGAGGATGCCGTCGATCCCATACCTGTTTTTCATCTCCTCGGCCTTCGGACCCGAATCGATGTCGCCGTTGCCAAAAACAGGGATCTTCATAAAGGGATTGTTTTTCACCTCCCCGATGAGCGTCCAGTCGGCTTCGCCGCCGTAAAGTTGGGCACGGGTCCGGCCATGGATGGCGATGCCGCTGATGCCGGCATCCTGCAGCCGTTCGGCGATGTCAACAATGTCGCGGTGCGCGTCGTCCCATCCCAGTCGGGTTTTCACCGTGACCGGCAGCCGGGTTGATTTCACGACTGCTTCGGTCATGCGTATCATTTTCGGGACGTCGCGCAGCAGCGCCGCGCCGCCGCCCTTCATCACGATCTTGCGCACGGGGCAGCCGAAGTTGATATCGATGAAATCGGGACAAGCTGCTTCAGCCACCGCGGCGGCCTTCATCATCGAGTCGACATTGTCGCCGAAGATCTGGATGCCGAGGGGCCGTTCGCCGGGTTCGAAACGCATCTTGTTGCTGCTCTTTACGGCATCGCGGATCAATCCCTCAGCCGCAATGAATTCGGTCACCAGCACGTCCGCGCCGTAGTCCTTGCAGATCTGCCGGTAGGGCGAATCGGTTACATCTTCCATGGGGGCCAGGAAAAGCGGGAAACTCCCGAGTTCAATATTTCCGATCTTTGGCAAATTATACTAATTTAGCGGCAAAAATAGCCAAAATAGGTGTCCCTCCGTCAGCCTCCCATCCTCGACAACCTTACCCCCTTCACCCGGATCCTCTTCTCGGTCCTGCTGATCCTTTCGTGTTTCGGCATCCTGTTTTTTGCCGGGCTGCTCCTGGCCGGCCCGCTGTTTGGGGTCAAGGTGGCCGACATCATGACGGCCCTTGGCGACTACAGCGATCCGAAAACGCTGCGACTGCTGCAATACCTGCAGGTGTTGCAGTCGTTCGGGCTCTTCATCATTCCTCCCATGCTGGCAGGTTATTTCTTTGAACGAAGCAGTACCAGGTACCTGCAACTGGACCGTTATTTCCGCTGGCAGGTTTTTTTGGTCACCCTCCTGCTGATGTTCCTGGCGCTGCCCTTCGTCAACTGGATGGTGACGGTGAATGAGATGATGAAGATGCCGCCGTTCCTCAGCGGGATGGAACATTGGATGAAATCGGCTGAAAATGAGGCGGCGAAACTCACAGATGCCTTTATGAAGATGCCCACCTTTGGCGGGTTCCTGTTCAACCTGGTGATGATCGCGCTGCTGCCGGCCATCGGGGAGGAATTTCTTTTCCGCGGGCTGCTGCAGCGGTTGCTGAAGGAATGGCTGAAAAACATTCACCTGGCAATTTTCATCTCAGCCTTCTTGTTCTCGGCGATGCACATGCAATTTTACGGTTTCCTGCCACGGATGATGCTGGGCGTTTTGTTCGGGTACCTTTTTTACTGGAGCGGGTCACTCTGGGTGCCTGTGTGGGGTCATTTCATCAACAACGGCGCTGTGGTCATCTTGGCTTACCTCACCCAGCGCGGCGTACTCAGCGGCAATTACGAAAATTTCGGTTCCTCCGACAGTTTCCTCCTGATTACGGCAAGTATCCTGCTCACGGCGGGATGCCTGTGGCTCGTTTACAGGATGCAGCCAGCGAAACGGGATGCCGGGTAAAAGTAGCCGGAGCCGATACATTTACAAATTTTTGTGAAACCTTGTCAAAAGGTGTTAAGTTTAACCATGCGGAAACCCATTCTCTTTTTATTCATCCTGGTCCTCATTTTGCATGCGAAAGTTATGGCGCAGTCCGATTCGACAGGGATGCGCGTGAAGGAGAAGGTGAAAAAGGGCTGGACCTGGGCTGCCCTTCCCGTGGTGGCATACGATGCCGACATGGGGTTGCAGCTCGGGGCCCTGGGACAGGTATTTTATTATGGCGACGGTACCACCTATCCCGAGTACAAACATACCATTTATGCCGAATGTTCCTGGTTTACAAAGGGAAGCGCTGTATACCAGCTTTTCTATGATTCCAAATACCTGATCCCCGGTGGTATACGCATAACCGCCGACCTCGACTACCTCCCCGAAAGGGCCCTCGATTTTTACGGGTTCAACGGGTACGAAAGCAATTACCAGGCCAGCCTCACCAACCAGAATTCTGCCGACTACATGTCGCGGGTCTTTTACAAAATTGACCGCAGGTTATACAGGGTTATGGCCGATTTCCAGGGACCCATCCTCGGGCAGAAGCTGCGCTGGCTGGCCGGCATCAACATCCTGGGCATTCAAACGGGTACGGTGGACATCAGCCGCATCAACAAGGGTAAAAAGGCCGGCGACAAGCTTCCCGACACCTCCCTGCTCTATGACCAGTATGTAAAGTACGGACTGATCCGCCCGGATGAGAAAAGCGGGGGGACAACCATCTACCTTAAAACCGGCCTGATTTACGATACCCGCGACAATGAAGGCGCACCCAACAGGGGCATCTGGTCGGAGATCATGCTGCTGAGCGCCCCGACATTCCTTGGCAACGCTCCCTATGCCTTTGTGAAACTTGCTGTTACACACCGCCAGTATCTCCCGCTGGTGAAGAAGAAACTGGTGGCCGCTTACCAGGTGGGTTACCAGGGTACCATCGGCGGGACAACCCCATGGTACATCATGTCATACATGTACAGCTCCTTCAGCCTGAGCACAAAGCCCGACGGGCTGGGTGGGGCGAGGACCATCAGGGGGGTGCTCCGCGACCGCATTACCGGCGACGGTGTTGCATTCGGCAATGCCGAACTCAGGTGGAAGTTCTTCAAGTCGGTGGTGATGAAACAAAACCTTTACCTGGGTCTGACCGCCTTTATGGATGGCGGGATGGTGGTACAGGATCACAAAATAACGCCCAACACCGTCCCGGAAGATATGAAGGCTTTTTACTTCAACCAGTCATCAGACAGGCTTCACCTGTCGGCCGGGCTCGGGCTGCGCATTGCCATCAACGACAACTTCATCATCTCGGCCGACTACGGGTTTGCCCTCGACAAACAGGACGGCACCAACGGACTGTACCTGGGGATCGGCAATATCTTTTAGCGCCGGAAATTCTTTGTAATTTTACCAAAAACATTTTGCGAACCTTTCTCTTGATAAAATGGGGTAACACCACCCGGCTGCGGCTGATCCTCAGGTATCTGCTGATGGTTATCGCAGGTGCTGTTTTCCTGGTGTTTCTCTTCAGGACCCCGGTGACCTCCTGGTACCTCCACCGGCGAATCGACAGGTTCAACAGGGAGAACCAGGCCTGCCTTACCGTTGCCGGGGTGAAGGTGAAGGGGCTGGCCTCGATCCTCGTTACCGGTATCACCTTGAAGCCTGAACATGGAGACACGCTCCTGAAGGTTGATTCGGCCTATGCCACCTTCTCCATCCTGAAGTTGCTGGCCGGGCGGATTGCCCTGCATCACATGCAGTTGATCAATACCGGCTTTTTCCCCGAAAGCCACGATAGCCTCAGCAATTTCGGTTTCCTGCTGCATGGCGGTAAAAAACCGGCCGGTTCAGACCTCCTCCCGGTCAATTATGCAGAGGCTGCCGATCGATTTATGCGGTTCGTTTTCGACAAGATACCTCTTTCACTCGAAATCCGGAATTTCAGCCTGACCGGGATTGCCGGGGAGCACAAGGTTGTTTTTCATCTTGACCGGTTTGCCCTTTTGGATCACTATTTCAGGTCGGTGGCAGAAATTACGGAGGATTCCGCACAGGCGAAATGGGTGATGGCCGGGAAAATAGACAATGGCAACCGCCTGGCTGAATTCCGTCTCTACCCGGCCGGTACGGCAAAACTGGTCATCCCTTATCTCCGTTACCGGTGGAACGCCCTGGTGGGATTTGACACCCTTGCCTTCAGCATCGCCGGCCGCAGGGTTGGGGAGGAGTTGTCGCAGTTGAGCGGGTTTGTCCGGGTGAGCGGGTTAAGAATCGACCACCGGAAAATTGCTGCCGGTGAGATTGGTTTTGACAAGGCAGCCATCAGCTACCAGCTGAACATCGGGAAGGACTATGCGGAACTCGACAGTACCACCCGGGTGAACTTCAACAGGATTGATTTTCATCCCTACATGAAGGTGCGCCTGCTCCCGCGAAAGCAGGTCACCCTGAAGATCAGCAAGCCGCAGTTCCCGGCGCAGGACCTGTTCTCCTCCTTTCCGAAGGGATTGTTTATCAACCTCGACGGCATCCGCGTAAAGGGAAACCTTTCGTGGTACCTGGATTTCTTCGTCGATCTCACCGCCCCGGATTCGCTGCGTTTCGAAACCTCTCTCGACCGGCACCAGTTCGCCGTTTTATCCTATGGCAACGCCAATCTGACGAAGATCAACGACACCTTTTCCTACACAGCATACGACAACGATAGGGTAGTGCGTACCTTCATGGTCGGACCGGGCAATCCCAATTTCCGCACGCTCGACCATATCTCGCCATACCTGCAGTACGCCGTGCTCACCTCCGAAGACGGCAGTTTTTACCAGCACCGTGGCTTCCTGCCCGATGCCTTCAGGGAATCGATTGCCACAAACATCAGGGAGCACCGGTTTGCCCGGGGGGGCAGCACCATCAGCATGCAGCTGGTCAAAAACGTATTCCTGAGCCGAAACAAGACCGTTGGCCGCAAACTTGAGGAGGCGCTCATCGTCTGGCTCATTGAAAACCAGGGGCTCAGCACCAAGGAGAGGATGTATGAAGTTTATCTCAATCTCATCGAATGGGGGCCGCTTGTTTATGGCGCCAACGAAGGAGCGCGGTTTTACTTCGGCAAGGATGCCTCCCGGCTTACGCTGGCCGAAGCGATCTTCATGGCTTCGGTTATCCCCCGCCCCAGGTGGTTCAAATATTCTTTCAATCCCGACGGTCATCTCCGTGAATCAAATGCTGGCTTTTTCAGGCTGGTTTCCGAAAAAATGGTGAACAAGGGATGGATCACCCCCCTGGAAGCCGGGCAACTGGTGCCTGATGTCGAACTGAAAGGTCCGGCCCGGCTGATGCTGAAACAACGGGATTCGATCCCTCCCGATACACTGGATCTCCAGAACCCGGATTAAGAAGATTTAATAAATTCCGTGTCCTCTGCTTTTTCTCCGCGTACTCTGTGTTAGATTTTTTTTAACACAAAGAATCAGAGGCGACACGGAGCCCCCTGAGAAAGTCTACCGGGGCGCGAAGGTCCACCGTTTTTTAAACCATAGTGCCAGGTTGACGAGTGCGATCATTACAGGCACCTCAACGAGCGGGCCGATCACGGCGGTGAAGGCCTCCCCCGAATTGATTCCGAATACCGCAATGGCTACGGCGATGGCAAGTTCGAAGTTGTTGCTTGCGGCGGTGAAGGACAATGTGGCCGACTGTTCGTAGGTTGCCCCCGACTTCCTGCTCATATGGAAAGAGAGCATGAACATGACCAGGAAGTAGATGCAGAGCGGGATGGCGATGCGGATCACATCGAAAGGAATCTTCACGATGTATTCGCCCTTGAGCGAGAACATCACCAGGATGGTGAACAGCAGTGCAAACAGTGTAAGCGGGCTGATCCGGGGCACGAATTTCGTGTGGTACCAGGTTTTGTCCTTTAC
>CAIMWF010000043.1 GCA_903845055.1 uncultured Bacteroidales bacterium
AGGGTGAAAAGGTTTAAAAGGTGACAGGGTGAAAAGGTTTAAAAGGTGACAGGGTGAAAAGGTTTAAAAGGTGACAGGGTGAAAAGGTTTAAAAGGTGACAGGGTGAAAAGGGTGACAGGGTGAAAAGGGTGACAGGGTGAAAAGGGTGACAAGGTGACAGGGAACGGGGTGAATAGGTGATAAAGTTACCGCGAAGGGAAGGAAACATGATATTGCCTACTGCCTATTGCCTATTGCCTTTTGTATGATATCGATCAAGTTTTTAACTTTTCCTGAAGGGTTTCTGCAATCAGCCTTGTGATGAGTTCTTTGAAGGTCCATCCGTGGGCGAGGGTCATCCGTGGAACGATGCTGGCTTTACTCATGCCCGGTACTGTGTTTACCTCTAGAAAAAAGAAGACCTTGCCGGTGAATATGTAATCAAACCGCACAACCCCTTTGCAATTTAGCTTTTCATACAGCAGGGTTGAAATTTCACGGCATTGCAACGATTCGGAATCGGTAATATGGGCCGGGACCACTTCGTCGGCAAGCCCTGTCTTGTATTTTGCCTCGAAATCAAAATATTCCTTTTTTGAGATGATCTCCGTCACCGGCATCGAAACGACCTTGCCGCCTGTGCGAAGCACCCCGCAGGTAAGTTCCCTGCCCCGGATGAACTCCTCCACGATGACTTCCGGATCCTCGTTAAAAGCCTTGACAAGGGCAGGCCCCAGCTCTTTTTCTTCGTTTACCTTCGACATCCCCACACTTGACCCGCCATTGTTCGGCTTCACAAAAACAGGGAGTGTAAGCGCCCTTAAAATCGATTCAGAGGGATCCGAACCGTTCTTAAACACGTGCACCGACTTCGCTGTGCTGATGCCATACGCGGCCACCACATCCTTGCAGAAGCTTTTGTTGAAGGTCAGGGCGGAGGTGGTGAGATTGGAGGAGGTATAAGGAATCCCGAGCATATCAAAATATCCCTGCAGTTTCCCGTTTTCGCCCGGTGTGCCGTGGATCGCATTGAAAACGACATCAAACCTTGTTTTTTTGGACCCGATCGTCAGGCTGAAATCATTTTTATCAATCTGAATCTTCTTCCTTTGGATGGTGCAACTCCAGTTTTTTCCCCTGATGATGATGAGAAACGGCCGGAATTTTTCACGATCCATGTGCAACAGCACCTGTTTCCCGCTATTCAGTGAAATCCCGTACTCGCCGGAATCTCCTCCCGCAACGATGGCTACGTTGATCATATACAACCTGATTTAGGAACAAAATTAGTACATTTTCCTTCCTTGTTGTGCAAAATTTATTTTTTCCGTAAGTTTGTCAATTCTTTAGAAAACACAATAAAATATACGTTTTCAGGTTATTCAGATAAATCGTTTGATGAATTTTTTACGGTTCCTTTTTTCAAAAATATTTCTCAAACACCTCCTCATCTCCCTTGGGGTTACCCTCGTATTGGTATGGCTCACCATGCAATCGCTTGCCTGGTATACAAAACACAACGATTACATCATTGTCCCCGATTTCAGGGGCCTCGATTACAAGGCGCTGGCCGGCAACCCAGATTATAAGAATTACCAGTTTTCGGTCATTGATTCCCTGTTTGATGCCGACAAGCCGAGGGGCTCCGTCCTCACGCAGGATCCATTTCCCGGTGCCAAAGTCAAAAAGAACAGGATGATTTATATGACCATCACATCGGTGGTGCCTGAAAAAACCACCATGCCCGACCTGCGCGACCTGACCCTGCGACAGGCGCAGACCATGCTCGAATCGGCGGGGCTGAAGCTCGGCAAACTAATCTATATCAG
The DNA here is from genome assembly GCA_903845055.1 of uncultured Bacteroidales bacterium. Lineage (GTDB taxonomy): Bacteria > Bacteroidota > Bacteroidia > Bacteroidales > FEN-979 > CAIVAT01. The sequence continues at coordinate 1,810 of CAIMWF010000043.1, forward strand.
GTCGTTCGACGAAGATGCGGTTCACAACCAGCTTTTTGAAGGAAAAATGATCAGTGCGGGCACCATGCTCAACAAGGGCTCGGTAATTTCACTCACGGTAGGTATGGGGGCCAAGTCCTCCGAAATGAAACTGGATTCACTGAAGGGCGATAGCCTGTGACAAATGGCGAAATGGTAAAATGGTGAAATGGCGAAAAAAGAGGATAACATGGACCGGGAAAACAGCTTACGGGGGGCCGTGTGTATGAACATAAAAACTGAATTTGCAATGCGCTCAATATTAATCATATTCATCTCAATTTTTATCAGTATTGCGGGGTTCCCGCAGGAGATCCTTTCGGGGTTGCATACCAACCCGGTGGTCAGGGCGAAGGCGGCCGGACTGAGGCAGCGGGATTTACCCTTCTCCGGACTGGACACCATCCCCATGACCCTCCCTTTTTACGACGATTTTTCGGCCATCGGGATCTTCCCCTCCAAACTGCGCTGGATCGACAACTTTGCATTCGAGAATGATGATTACCCGGTATTTCCGGTTAACCGGGGTGCCATGACCCTCGACGCCGTCAATGATTCGGGAACCATGTATCCCAATGCCGTTCCGGGGCCCGCCTCTTTCATCGCCGATCACCTTACATCGCGTTATATCCGGCTTGACTCGGTATTTAAACCCGTCCCGAGGGCACTTAAACCAGCCGATTCAGTATACCTGAGTTTTTACTACCAACCCCAGGGGAGGGCCTTCAGGGCTCCAAAAGCGAACGATACGCTCGTCCTGCAATTTCTTGAAACCCCGGGGCACGACAGCATCACCGCGACCGATACGATCAGGATCCCCGATACCTGGAAAAGGATCTGGTACGCAAACGGGATGACCCTTGACACCTTTTACCAGAAACATAACCGCTATTTCCTCCAGGTGATGATCCCGGTCAAGGATCCGGCCTTCTTTAAAAAGAATTTCCGTTTCCAGTTCTTCAACTATGTCAGCCTGGCTAGTTCGGCCGAGCCAAGCTGGCAGAGCAACACCGACCAGTGGAATCTCGACAACGTGTACCTGAACGCCGGGCGGAGCTGGTCCGACACCCTGCATCCCGAGCTGCGTTTCATCTACCGGTCGCCCTCTATGCTCAAAAACTACCAGGTGATGCCCTATCCGCAATACTGCAACGACCCTACCAACGAAATCCGCGACACGCTGGACATCCTGATAACGAATCGTGATAACGTTCCGCACCTCTCAACCTACAACTATTACCTGACCGAACCAGGCGGCAGTTTTTCCAAAACGTACAGCGGTGGCAATTACAACATTCTTCCCTACACCTCGCCGCCCAGCCCTTACGTAACCTGGCAGAAATTCGCCCACCCGGCTGTTCCCTACATCCTGCCTGTCGGCAGCGCCGACAGCGCCACCTTCCTGGTCAGGCATGTGGTCAGGGATGTCACTCCCGGATCCGTTTTCGGCGATACAATCGAGTCGTACCAGAACTTTTTCGACTACTTTGCCTATGATGACGGCACGCCGGAGGCAAGTTACGGTCTCAACCCCGCAGGTTCGCAGCTTGCCTGCCAGTTCAGGCTTAACAAATCCCCCGACACCCTGCGCGCCATCCGGATGTATTTTAACCGGACCCTCGGTAATTCGAGCCAGCAATGGTTTTTCCTCTGCGTATGGAACGATAACGGCGGGAAACCCGGCGACACGATTTATTCCGACCTTGTCATGCCCGCCTATGCCGACAGCCTGAATAAATTCGTCACCTATCACATCTATCCACCGCTGAGCATCACCGGTACCTTTTATGTGGGCTGGATTCAAACCACCTCCGACAACCTTTCAATCGGGTTCGACAGGTACAACAACAGCCAGGATAAAATTTTCGTCAACACAAGCGGAAGCTGGTACAACTCTGATTATTCAGGCTCCCTGATGATCCGCCCGGTGGTCGGAAAACCCATCCCCCTGGGGATTGGTGAGGTCGTTCCCACCAGCGGCAAGTTATTCATCTATCCCAATCCATGCTGCGGCAACACCCTGCACCTCCGGCTGTCACCCGGCACCGCGACCACTGAGGGTGCCGTTTCCCGCATGGTTACCGTAACCGACCTGCTGGGTCACGTTGTGTTAAAAGGCCATGTCAACAGCGACCTCGATGTTTCATCCCTGCGGGATGGACTCTATTTTCTCCGGCTAAGCGATTCTTCAGGCAGCCATTACGGTTCAGCCAAATTCATCATCAGCAGGTAAGGCAATCTCCACCGGTTCATGAACAACGCCACACATACCGGTTCCCCCGACGCTGTTGCCGAAAAACCCGATTTGTCAGAGGAATCCGGTGAATTGTACGAACACTTCAGGTTCGTTGTCGATAAAAAACAAAGCCAGCTGCGGATTGACAAATACCTCCTGGCAAAAATCGAGAATGCTTCGCGGAACCGGATCCAGAATGCCGCCCATGCAGGGAACATCCTGGTGAATGGTGAAGTGATCAAGCCCAATTACAAGGTCAAGCCGCTGGATGTCATTTCAATTGTACTGGCATACCCGCCGCGCGATACCGAAATATATCCTGAAGACATTCCCATCTCAGTCGTTTACGAAGATGAAGACATCATCGTCGTCAACAAGGCTGCCGGGATGGTGGTCCATCCCGGTCATGGCAATTTCACCGGGACCCTCCAGAATGCTTTGTTATACCACCTGCAGCAGAATAACCCCGGCAACCCCGACGCCAAACCCTATCTCGTTCACCGGATCGACAAGGATACCAGCGGCATCCTGCTGGTCGCCAAAAACGAACTGGCGCAGACCAAAATCGCCCGGCAGTTTTTCGAACACACCATCGACCGCAGTTATGTCGCCCTGGTGTGGGGAAACCTTGTCGCCGACAGCGGAACCATCGATGCCAGCATTGGCAGGGATGTCCGCAACCGGCTGATCCAGGCCGTTACCGGCGACCCTGAGAAGGGCCGGCACGCCGTGACCCATTATACGGTTATGGAACGTTTCGGCTACGTGACGCTGGTATCGTGCAAACTTGAAACAGGCCGCACCCACCAGATCCGCGTTCATTTCAAGCATATCGGGCACCCCCTGTTCAACGACGAAAATTACGGAGGGGCGGAAATCCTGAAAGGAACAACCTTTACCAAATATAAACAGTTCGTGCAAAACTGCTTTAAGTTGTTGCCCAGGCAGGCGTTGCATGCCAAATCGCTCGGGTTCATCCATCCGGCGACCCGGAAATTCATCCATTTCGATTCGGCATATCCCGAAGACCTCGCCTCCGTCATAGAAAAATGGAGACAATACTCGTCAGTAAAAGATATTGAACCTGAAGAATAAGCAGAGAAACTGGAACAGAACCATGAAAGCCGGTCAAAATAACGATTCCTCCTCCACACCTTTCCTCCAGGTCCTGGTATCCTGTTATTTCTGGTTCTCGCTTTTTTTCATTTCGGCTGTTCTTTTCCCGGTTTCAATTTTCCTGTGGGTTACAACCGTTCTGTTCGACCGCCGCCGGTTCATCCTGCACCAGTTTACCTGCCGCTGGTCCGACATCATCCTGGGCATCAATCCATACTGGAAAGTGAAGGTCGAAGGCCGCGAAAAAATCGATAAGAAAGAGGTTTACATCATGGTGTCCAACCACCAGTCGGGCGCCGATATCCTGGTGTTGTTCAAACTTCACCGTCATTTCAAATGGGTGGCCAAACGGGAGTTGTTCAACATACCGTTCATCGGCTGGAACATGTGGCTGAACGGGTACATCCCCATTCAGAGAAGCCGCGGAAGAAGCAAACTACAGATGATGGACCTTGCGGCTGACTCCATCCGCGAGGGAAACTCCATGATCCTGTTTCCCGAAGGGACCCGGTCGCCCGACGGTAAACTCCAGCCTTACAAAACAGGGGCATTCCGGCTTGCATTGAAAACCAGGACGCCCATCCTGCCGGTCGTCCTGAAGGAGACACACCGGGCCATTAAAAAGGGAGGCCTGCTGATCCATAAAAACGACAGGATCAGGCTGATCGTACTGGACCCCATCCCCTACACCACTTTCCAGGATCTGGATGCCAAGGAAATTGCGACCCTGGTACACGAACGGACCATCCAGGCATTAATTTGATTATCACCGTATTGTCCCATATATTCTCCGAGCTTCATTATTTCGTTTTTGTCATTATGACAGATTATTAATTTCCTAACGTGTCATTTTGTCTTTGTCTTTTTTCAGTATTCCGGCTGGCACAGAAATTGAAACAGGGATGGCATCAAACCAATGTTTAACAAATCAAAAATAGGAGATTAAACCATGACACTCATCAAATGGCAACACAGGAATCCGCTAACGGATATGGTCAGCAATCTTTTTGACAACGACCTCGGCGATTTTTTCGGAAAACGCTTCAGCGACCCCGCCGCCAACATCATTGAAAGCAATGAAGCTTTCACGCTTGATATCGCGGCACCGGGGATGAAAAAGGATGATTTCAGGATCAACCTTGAAAACAACATCCTGAGTATATCAACCGAACTGGAGGACCTGAAACGCGAGGAGGGAAAAAACTACACCCGCAAGGAATTTTATTACGGCTCCTTCAGCAGGGCCTTCACCCTGCCGAAAACCATCGATCTTGAATCCATCAAGGCCGACTACGAAGCCGGGATCCTTACAATCACCCTTCCGAAGAAACAGGATGAACGGGTTGAACTTAAAAAAGAGATCAAAATTTCGTAATCCGGTTCAGCGAATTCGGCTAGAGGAGGCGGTCCAAACAGGCTGCCTCTTTTTTTTCTGATTTGACTCCTTGACATGAGGCAAAAATTAGTGAACGAACCCTGGTTGCGCTCCAGGCATCCGACAACCAGCATGTTTTAACACCTGCCAACTGGCAACCGGGAGGAGATGTGCTTATCCCCTATACCAAAACCACAGCAGAGGCTGAGAAAATCGCGCAGCAGGACGATCCTGATTATTATCAGCTGACCTGGTACATGCGATTTAAAAAAGGAGGAAAATAGTCCGAAACCAGGAATCCGGAAGACCCTGCCGGAATCATCCCCGGTAGGGTCTTTTGCTTTTGCACCGGTGTTGATTCCCGGCAGCTGATTTTCATCCGCCTCCGGCCCGCCTTCCGGAACCACCCTCGGGGGCAGCTACTCTTTATACACATCATTTTATGATAGATTATGGAATGATGAGGATATAACTACTTATCAAACAGCGTTAAATCTATTTTTATTGGATGATAGAATGTATCTTCTTATGCCATCTTTAAGTACTGTAACATTAAAATTGAGCAATAGACCGATCCGTTTTTGTGCAAACTTCATATAGGTTAATATTTGAGCTTCATGAACAGGGCAAAAGTTCTCAACTGTTTTTAATTCAATGATTACCTGGTCCTCCACCAGGATATCTATCCTATAACCACATTCCAAATGAATTTCTTTATAAATCACTGGTACGGGTTTCTGCCGTTCAGCTTTTAATCCGATACTGGATAATTCGTATGCCAGACACTCTTCATATGCTGATTCCAATAGCCCGGGACCCAGAAGTCTATGTACCTCGATCGCACAACCAATAATTTTCCCGGTTATCTTATTGAGTTCCATTATTTCGGTTTTTATCTCTGTGGTTCTCTTCAAATCTCTGTGGAACTCCGTGTAATTATTTGTTACACAGAGATACACAGAGTTCACACTGAGAATCACAGCCTGGTTAATGCCAGATTAATTAATCATATGGAATATTGCTATCCTTTATTATTGCTTAATCGGAAAAACAGGAAAAGGTAATCAACCTGTCAGCAATTTATTTTGGCAGGGAAAAATGTGTAGAAAGAGTAGCCGGGGGCAGGGAGGATCAAAAAAAGTGACGGAACGGAAGCAGGATCCATTCAAAGATCTTCTGGATCAGCGGCCGCCGCTTCCATTCCAGGTAATCGAGCTCCTGTGAATTCCTAAGAGTTTCACCGATGTGCTCATTGAGTTGCTGCACCACCGATGGTTCCTGCCCGATCAGCGCGATCTCGTAAAGGTACCTGAAACTGCGGAAATCAAAATTGGCACTGGAGATGGAAAAAATCTCATCGTCGATCATGAGCAGTTTCGCATGCAGGTTATGCGGCATGTAAAACATCAGGTTGATCCCTGCATTGTGCAGGATTCCGAGGTATTTGTTCCGGAGGATATCCACCATCCCCACATCCGAATGCTTCGGCATGATCACCTTGATGTTCACGCCGCGTTTGCTCGCCTCGATCATGGCTTTGCGAAGCACGAAACCCGGCAGGAAATAGGGGGTTTCAATCACCACCGAACGGGCGGCCTGCCTGATGAGCTGAGTATACCGTTTCCTGAGCCGCTGGAACTGGATGGAGGGTACATCGCGGATGATTTCGAAATCTTCCGAACGGATGGTGCGCGTGTAGGTTGACTTGTTGATGACAAAATACTGGTTGAAAGCGTCAAAATTCTCGAGAAAAACTTTCCTGAAGGAGCGCGCGAGGTCGCCTTCCATCCGCAGGCACAGCTCCCTCCAGTTCAGGTTGTAGCCGGTGATGTTGGCCGAACCGATATAGCTGATGTGGTTGTCGATCACGAGGATCTTCCGGTGGTCGCGCCGGTGCCCCCGGGTAAAGATGTCGGTATTTATCTTGATCTTCTCGAAAAATTTCACCTCACCCCCCAGCCCGATAAGCTCGGTAAAAAAAGATTCCGAAACCGGACCCCTCCCCCACGAATCGATGAGTATCTTGATCTTCACCCCCGCCCGCGCCTTTTTTGTAAGCGCATCGCGGAACCGCACCCCCATCACATCGTTGGCGAATTTATAGGTCTCCAGGAAGATATATTCATTCGCATGCGCGATGTCGTGCAACATCAGGTTGTACAACTGCATCACATCATCAATTACCTGGAATTCCATAAAAAATGGTTTCAATATTATACGTAATGTCAAATCCGGGGAAGAAGCGGCTTTATCCCTGTCAAATTTACCAAAAAGGGGCACCCCTCCGCAATGAAAACGCAGATTTGGGCAAATTTGTTTAAATTTGCTTTAAAAAGGAACCATGATCAAATCCATGACAGGTTACGGAAAGGCGGTTGTCGAGATTACCGGACGAAAGCTTACCATCGAAATCAAGACCCTGAACAGCAAATTGCTCGACCTGAACCTGAAAATCCCGGGGTATTTCAGGGAAAAGGAATCGGAAGTCAGGTCATTGCTGAACCAGCAGCTGGAGCGGGGAAAGATTGATTTTTTCATTGCTACCGAGGTAACCGGGGAGATGCTGAATTTCTCCATCAATCATGGACTTGCAAAAAAATACCACGAGGAGCTGAATTCGCTTTCGGCCCTGCTCCAGGAACAGCCCCCTTCCGATATCATATCACTGGTGATGAAGATGCCCGATGTCATGCAGACCAGTCGTGACGAGATGCAGGACCAGGACTGGGGCCCCATTTCCGACGCGATCATCGACGCCGTTTCGCAGGTTGACAGTTTCCGCCAGGCCGAAGGGAAGGTGCTTGAGGAGGACATGCTCGGCCGCGTACACAGCATCCTCATGCTGCTCGATTCCATCGAACCTTATGAAAAAAACCGCATCCGGGAACTGCGCGAACGGCTGCTCCGCGATTTTGCCAACCTGAAAGGCGATTTTAACGGCACGGCCCCCGACCAGAACCGGTTCGAGCAGGAGTTGATCTATTATCTCGAAAAACTCGACATCACCGAAGAAAAGGTCAGGCTGCTGAAACACTGCCAGTATTTTCTCGAGACGCTGCATGAAGCAGGGTCGCAGGGGAAAAAACTTGGTTTCGTCACCCAGGAGATGGGCCGCGAGATCAATACCATCGGCTCCAAGGCAAGCGATGCCGATATCCAGAAAATCGTGGTGCAGATGAAGGACGAGTTGGAGAAGATCAAGGAACAACTTGGGAACATATTGTGAAAATTGGAAGATTTGAGGATTTGAGGATTTGAGGATTGGAAGATTTGAGGATTTGAGGATTTGAGGATTTGAGGATTATGAAAAGAAAAGCCATTATCGTTTCGGCGCCGTCGGGGGCAGGGAAGACAACCCTTGTGAAGCATCTCCTGGGTGCCTTGCCGGAACTCGGATTCTCCGTATCGGCCTGCAGCCGGGGCAAAAGGGAAAATGAAACGAACGGGAAGGACTACTACTTTATCACTGCGGCCGAATTCGAGGCCAGGATATCGCGGGATGAATTTGTCGAGTGGCAGGAGGTTTACCCGGGCAGTTATTACGGAACGCTCAAATCGGAGATGGACCGCATATGGAATGGCGGGAAGTTCCCCATTTTCGATGTCGACGTGGTGGGCGGACTGAACCTGAAAAAGTACTTCGGCGCCGACGGGCTTGCCATCTTTATCCAGCCCCCCTCCATACCGGAGCTGGAAAACCGCCTCAGGAACCGCGGATCCGAATCGGAAGAAAATCTCCGGAAAAGGATCAGTAAGGCGGCTTTCGAGCTTAACTTCGCCCCGAAATTCGACCAGGTTATCATCAACGACGACCTTGCCGTCAAATGCGTCGAGATCGTGACCATGGTATCTTCCTTCATCCAGGGGTAAAATCCCAATTCGTAAATCGTAAATCGTAAATCGTAAATTGCAATGCCCTCCTCCAAGACAGGTCTCCTCTTCGGCTCCTTTAACCCCATCCATACCGGGCACCTGATCATCGCCTCGTACATGGCAGAGTATACCGACCTTGACGAGGTGTGGTTTGTCGTTTCGCCGCATAACCCGCTGAAGGAAAAATCCTCCCTGCTCCCCGACCATCACCGGTTGACCATGGTCAACCTGGCCATCGAGGATGATGCGAGGTTCAGGGCTTCAGGCATCGAATTCAAAATGCCGCAGCCGTCGTATACCATCGATACGCTTACCTATCTTTCGGAAAAACACCCCCGGAAAGAATTTGTATTGATTGCCGGCAGCGACAACCTGGCAAGTTTTCACAGGTGGAAGAATTATGAGGAACTGCTCGGACAGTATTCCATTTACATCTACCCGCGGCCCGACACCCCGGCAACCCGGTTCGACGACCATCCTTCGGTTTCATTCATCGGTGCGCCGCTCATGACCATTTCATCTTCCTTTATCAGGGAGGGAATCCGGGAGCATAAAAACATGCGTCACTTCCTGCCGGAGAAGGTCTGGAAATACATCGAGGAGATGCACTTTTACAAATAGTAAAATGGTAAAATATCAAAATGGCAAAATGGCACCAGCCTCCCGGCAACCTTAATGCCTATTGCCTATTGCCTGTTGCCTTAAACAGTTGCCCCGGCACCCCGACATCAGAATATTCTCCTGGCAAACCCCGCCAGTGCATCATAGGTTATCCGGGGCTGCTCAATATACCCCATGTGCCCCGTGTTTTTCAGCAGGAGAATCTCACTTACCTGCGGCAGGGAGATCATCTCCCATATCCGGGACTGGGGAACACGGGTATCCTTTAACCCCAGGATAAACAAAACCGGGAAGGGTACTTTCTTCAGCGTTTCCGACTGGTCTTTCCTGTTCCTCATCCCTTCCAGGGCGGCGATGACGCCCTCCTTCGGCATCTTCGACGCCTGCCTGATCAGCCGCTGAATGGCGGCGGAATGCTTCTTATGCACCTCAACCGGGAAAAGACTGGGAATAAACTGGGCCATATAGCTGAATTTATCCTGGTCGACAATGCCGATGGTGCGTCTGCGGTTCTCCTGCTCAGCCTGCGTGTCGGCAAAACAATGCGAATGGAAGAGACAGATGCCGTTGAGCCTGCCGGGATACTTTCCGGCAAAGGCCAGGGTTACATAGCCTCCCATCGAATGGCCGGTCATCAGGCATTTGCCCGCCTTCAGCTTTTTCAGGATTGCAAAGACAACATCCGCCATCAACTCCATGGAGTGCTCGGGGCCGATCGTATCGCTTTTCCCGTGACCCGGCAGATCGATGCGGATGACGCGGTATTTTTTTGAAAGTTGCGTTGCAAATTTTTTCCAGATCCCCAGCGATTCCGTAAAACCATGGATCAGTACCATGGTTTTACCCGAACCTTCGTCGGTGTAACTGATATTCTTTTTCTGAAATTTAATGGAGTCCATAAGGTAAAATTAGGAAATAGGCAATTGGAAATAGGCAACTGAAGGAAATGGCATGTTCCATTACATTCATTTTAACATCCTCATATCCCCAAATCCCCAACT
>CAIMWF010000044.1 GCA_903845055.1 uncultured Bacteroidales bacterium
CATCCTCATCGTCGCCTGCCCCTGCGCCCTGGCCATGACCTATCCCTTCGCACTTGGCGGCACGCTCCGGATTTTCGGCAGGAACAGTTTTTATCTGAAGAGGACTGGGGTCGTGGAAAGTTTGTCAAAGATCGATACCATAGTTTTTGATAAAACAGGGACCATCACCCTGAACGATGGCCTTGGAGCCGATTTTTCCGGGCTCCCGGTCTCGCGCGAGGATCTTTCGAGACTGTCGTCGCTGGTGCGGCATTCCACCCATCCGGCTAGTGTGGCGATTTACAGGCAGCTGCAGGGTTTCGAACCGCTCCCGGTCGAAAAGTTCAGCGAACTGACCTCCCGGGGGGTTGAAGGTTTGGTCGATGGCCACATGCTCCGTGTCGGATCAGCGGAATTTGTCACCGGCACCCGGCAAGCAAGTCCGCCGGCCGGCAGGGTTTTTGTCTCCATCGACAACCGGCAGGCGGGTTATGTAAGCATCAGCAACCAATACAGGGAGGGGATGAAAGAGGTGCTCTCTGAACTGGCCCTGCATTATGAACTGCACCTGCTGTCGGGGGACAATGATGCTGAAATGCCCAACCTGCTCGGGTTCTTCCCTTCACGGGATCACATGAACTTTAACAAATCGCCCAGGGAAAAACTGGAATACATCCGGGAACTGAAGTCCTCCGGGAAAAAGGTCCTGATGATCGGCGACGGTCTCAATGATGCCGGTGCACTTCGCGAGAGCGACTGCGGGATCTCCATCGCCGACGACATCTACCATTTTTCTCCAGCCTGCGACGCCATCCTTGAATCGGGACGGTTCAGCCAGTTGCCCCGCTTCCTGGCGTTCAGCCGCACGGGGATGCGCATCGTTTTCGTCAGCATGGGACTCTCCTTCCTGTACAATGTCTTCGGACTCAGTTTCGCCATTTCCGGCAATTTGTCCCCTGTCGTTTCTGCCATCCTGATGCCCCTGAGTTCCGTATCAATCGTTTCATTCGTTACGTTATCTGTATCTGTTTCAGCCCGTTTCCGCAAGTTGCTTGCCAAATAGTTGAATTAGACCGGTTCTAAATATGTATTGTTGGCCATATTTAAGTCTTCGTATTTTGGAAATTTGATACTTTAATCTTTATTTTGCGCTGTAGTGGAAAATTATGAGCGTAATCCTCGTCCTCGTTGCCTTTAGTGTAGTCCTTGCCGCTGGCTTTCTGATTGCCTTTTTCTGGTCGGTCAGGAATGGTCAGTACGACGATCCTTATGGCGCCTCGGTCAGGATCCTTTTTGATGATGACAAGCCCCGTGAAGAAGCGCCCGATTCCACACCCCCCAAGCCGGTAGAAGAACCCTCACCAAACCAATAACATATGGAAAATCAGACCTTTTACTATGACAACAAAATTGTAAGGAACTTTGCCTATGCGACCCTTTTCTGGGGCGTTATCGGCATGGTTGTCGGATTGTTACTGGCATTACAATTTATCTGGCCGGCCCTTTCGTTTGGTATCCCGTATACCACGTTTGGCCGTATCCGCCCGATCCACACGAATGCGGTCATCTTTGCATTCGTCGGCAACGGGATGTTCACCGGCATTTATTATTCTCTTCAGAGGCTCTGCAAAGCAAGGATGTTCAGCGACCTGCTGAGCAAGATAAACTTCTGGGGATGGCAGTTCATCATTGTCTGCGCCGCGCTGACCTTTGCCTTCGGCATCACCACCGGCAAGGAATATGCTGAACTTGAATGGCCCATCGACATCCTTGTAGCCGTCATCTGGCTGGTTTTCGGCGCCAACATGATTGGTACCATCATCAAACGCCGCACGCAACATATCTATGTTGCCATTTGGTTTTACATCGCCACATTTGTGACCATCACCATCCTGCACGTTACCAACAGCATCGAGATTCCGGTCACATTTTTTAAAAGTTACCCGGTTTATGCCGGCGTGCAGGATGCACTGGTGCAATGGTGGTATGGCCACAATGCAGTAGCTTTTTTCCTGACCACTCCTTTCCTCGGGCTGATGTATTACTTCCTGCCAAAAGCCGCCAACCGCCCGATCTATTCCTACAGGTTGTCCATCGTTCATTTCTGGGCGCTTATCTTCCTGTATATCTGGGCCGGCCCGCATCACCTGCTTTATAGCGCGCTGCCCAACTGGGCTCAGTCGCTCGGCGTTGTCTTCTCCGTCATGCTCATCGCTCCTTCATGGGGTGGCATGGTCAATGGCCTGCTTACCCTCCGGGGAGCCTGGGACCGTGTTCGCGAGGACCCGGTTTTGAAATTCATGGTGGTTGCGGTAACTGCTTATGGCATGTCCACTTTTGAAGGTCCGATGATGTCGACCAAAACCGTGAACGCCATCTCCCATTTTACCGACTGGACGGTGGGCCATGCCCACATTGGCGCACTCGGTTGGAACGGCTTTCTCACATTCGCCGTTCTCTATTACCTGCTCCCGAAGATGTTCCAGACGCAGCTTTATTCAAAGAAAGTTGCCAACATGCATTTCTGGATTGCCACGCTTGGCATTATCTTTTATGCAGTTCCCTTATACTGGGGAGCCATTACCCAGGCCTCCATGTGGAAAGAGTTTACCGCTGCCGGTTTCCTGAAATACCCGAACTTCCTTGAAACAGTCACCCAGTTGAGACCCATGTATGCAACCCGCGCCCTTGGCGGAGGTTTATACATCATTGGCATCCTGCTCGGTGTATATAACCTGATTATGACCGTGAAGGCCGGAACATTTGTCCCGGAAGAGGCTGCTTCAGCACCTGCCCTTGTCAAACGTTCTGCTTCACGCGAACAGGGCGAAGGCATCCACCGCTGGCTCGAGCGTCGCCCGGTTCAGTTTATCCTCTTTGCGCTTATTGCCATCCTGATCGGGGGCCTCATCGAAATCGTTCCCCTCTATCTTGTAAAAACAAATATCCCGACCATTGCCAGTGTAAAACCGTATACCCCGCTCGAATTGCAGGGACGCGACATCTATGTCCGCGAAGGCTGCTACACATGTCATTCCCAGCAGGTGCGCCCGTTCCGTTCCGAAACCGAACGCTATGGCGAGTATGCAAAGGCTGGTGAATATATTTATGACCATCCTTTCCAGTGGGGATCAAAACGCAACGGTCCTGATCTTTCACGCGAAGGCGTGGTCAATGGTCGCCAGTACAAACCGAACTCCTGGCACTATAACCACATGCTCAACCCGCAGCGTCTGAATGAACAGTCGATCATGCCGGTATACAAGTGGCTCATCTCCGATGACCTGGATATCTCAACCACCGCAAAGAAAATCCGCGTGATGCAGTTGTTCGGTGTACCCTATCCCGAAGGCTACGACAAGATCGCCAATGATGACCTGATGAAGCAGGCCCGCGGCATTGCCTATGACCTGAAGAGCCAGGGCATCCAGGTCGAGCCTGGCAAGGAGATCATCGCCATGATCGCTTACCTGCAAAGGCTTGGCAAGGATGTTCACGCCGCCGGCAATCCTACCGCAACCATTTCAGGTAAATAACCCGGTTATGCTGCATGATGTATATAAATCGGTCGGGGGCTTTGGAAGCTATGGCATGATCTCCATGATCATTTTCATTGTTTTCTTTGCCCTCCTGGTCCTTTACGCGATCTCCATCCGAAAGAAGGACGCTGAGGATTTCAGCCGCATGCCCCTGGACGATTTTTCAAAGGAATCAGACGAAATTCAAGACAGTTAAAAACATTTTCTATGGACATGAATAATCATAATACCGTTGAAAAGGATGAACTGACCGGTGAAAAACTGTTGTCGGGTCATGAATATGACAATATCAGGGAACTGGATAACAACCTTCCTAAATGGTGGGTCTGGCTGTTCATCATCACGATCGTTTATGCCGTGATCTATATCTTCGTGTTTGATGTCATCAGGGTGGCTCCATACCAGCAGGAAGAATGGAAAAAGGAGATGGTGGCAGCCGGATCGCTGGCTCCCGGCCAGCCGGCCCCCGTGGCTTCCGCTTCGCTGGTGGCGCTGACCGACAAGGTCAGCCTCGATGCAGGAAAAGATATCTGGCTGAAACAATGCAAGGTTTGCCATCTTGAAGGCGGCCAGGGTCTCGTAGGCCCGAACCTCACGGATAATTTTTCCATCCACGGCTGCGGTTATGCCGACGTGGTGAAGGTTATCACCATCGGCGTTCCTGAAAAGGGGATGATCTCCTGGAAAACCCAGCTTACGGATGACCAGATAATGAAAGTGGCCAGTTTTGTCATGACCCTGAAGGGGACGAACCCTCCAAATCCCAAAGCACCGCAGGGCGAGCCCTGCAAGTAAAATGCAGACACAAAATGATTCCCCCGACAGCTTTCGCGACAGGCTTTATACAATCGATGAAAGCGGTAAGCGCCTTTGGGTTTATGCGAAAAAACCAAAAGGCAAACTGACCTTTGCCAGGAATATCGTCGGCGTCCTGCTGATGATATTCCTGTTTACTGCACCTTTTATAAAAATGAACGGGCAGCAGCTCCTGCTATTCGATTTTTTTCACAGGACTTTCGCCATCTTTGGCGTTCAGTTCTGGCCACAGGATTTCAACCTGTTTTTCATCGGGATGATCTCCCTGATGGTCTTCATCATTTTATTCACGGTGACCTATGGCCGTATCTGGTGCGGATGGGCCTGCCCGCAGACCATTTTCATGGAGGTGCTTTTCCGCCGCATCGAATACTGGATCGACGGCGACACCCACGAACAGAAGGTCCTGGATGCGGTACCCTGGAATAGGAATAAGATATTCCGAAGGGTTTTGAAACATGGTATCTTTTACCTGATTTCCTTCATCATCGGTAACTATTTCCTGATGTACCTCATCAGCTCAGATGCCTGGATCAAACTGGTTTGCGAAAACCCTGCCGACCACGTGGCCGGACTGGCCGGGATGGCCATCTTTTCGTTTATCTTTTATTTCATTTTTTCATGGTTCCGTGAACAGGTTTGTACCATCGTCTGTCCTTACGGCAGGTTGCAGGGTGTGTTGCTCGACCGTGAAACAGTAGTCATCTCATATGATTACCTGAGGGGTGAGGAACGAGGGGTCCTGCGGAAAAGCGAGAACAGGGCTGATACGAAAAAAGGTGACTGCATCGATTGCAACCAGTGTGTGGCGGTGTGCCCGACCGGGATCGACATCCGCAACGGTACACAGCTTGAATGCATCAACTGTGCATGCTGTATCGATGCCTGCGACGATATGATGAACAAGGTCGGGTTTAAACCCGGACTGATCCGCTACGCATCCGAAAAGATGCTTGCCGGGCGCAAACCATGGCATTTCACCATCAGGTCGGCGGGCTATACGGTTGTTCTGACGGTATTGCTAACTGCCCTGAGTTACTTCCTGATTACCAGGAACCCGGTCGAAGCAACCGTGCTCCGGTCGCCTGGCATGCTTTTCCAGGAGCAGGAAAACGGGATGATCAGCAACCTTTACAGTGTAAAGGTGGTTAATAAAACCGCTCACGACCTGCCGCTTGAGATCAGGCTGCTGTCGGGCAGGGGAGAGGTGAAGATCATCGGGAACACCCCTGTGATCGCGAAACAGTCGCTGGGAGAGGTCGTCTTTTTTGTACTGATGGACCGTGCGGGGGTGAAAAACGGAAAAACAGAAATTGAGGTTGGTGTGTTTTCGGGAGGCAAACAGCTTGACCAGACCCGGGCAACCTTTGTAGGACCATTTAATTAACCGTTGATTATGAAGTGGAACTGGGGAACCGGGATTTTTATTTTTATCGTGCTGTTCATCGCCGCATGCGTTGTGTTTATCTATTATGCGGTACACCAGAAGTGGACAATGGTTGAAGAAGATTATTATCCCAAGGAACTTCGCCATGAAGAGAAACTTGTTAAAATGCGGAATGCAAATGCTTTGTCGGAACCCCTGCGGGTCACGCTGGATTCGGCGGGTCTGGTCATCAGGTTTCCCGCCGATTTCAGGGGAAAGACCCTTTCGGGAAACATTGATATTTACCGTCCGTCGGATGAAACCCTCGATGTCGCGATGCCTGTAAAGGCTGATACCGCGCTATGCCAGCGGGTACCGATTTTGCAACTTTCCCATGGACGATATGTAGCCAAGGTTGACTGGATAGCCGATGGCAGGGGCTTTTACAGGGAGGTAGATGTTTTTATTCCCTGAAATGGATTTCCTGCAGCCACTGCTTATCGGATTGCTCGGCAGTTTCCATTGCATGGGAATGTGCGGTCCTGTGGCGGTTTCGCTGCCGCTGAAGGAGCGTTCATGGACCACGCGGATCATCAGCAGCATGCTGTACAACCTTGGCCGTGTGATGACCTATATGTCGCTCGGCCTCGTTTTTGGGCTGATGGGACTGGGAATCCACATCTGGGGATTCCAGCAGTGGACCTCCATCGGGGTTGGCACGGTCATGATCCTGGGTGTTGCCTTCCCGGTCTTTTTTCACGGGGCACGGTTAACCGGCCCGCTCGACAACCTCCTCTCAGGATTCAGGAAACTTTTCGGACGCTTTTTCGGGTTCCGCACCTACCTTTCAGTTTGGATCATCGGGTTGCTGAACGGTTTTCTTCCATGCGGGCTGGTATATATTGCCCTCGCTGGCGCACTGGTGTCAACCAGTCCGTCGAACGGTGCCATTTACATGCTTTTCTTCGGCCTGGGTACCATGCCTGCCCTGTTGTCGGTTTCGATGGTTGGAAATGTGATCAGCCTGGCCTTCAGGCGAAGCATACAGAAAAAGCTTCCCTACCTGATCATCCTGATAGGGGTGCTTTTTGTCTTGCGCGGGATGAACCTGGGAATTCCCTACATCAGCCCCAAAATGGAAAAGCACCAGCACAGGACGGAAGAGCTGCAAAAACCGAAATGTTGTCATTGAATTAAAGCTGAAATTGAATAATTTTGCCAATGGAAAACAGTACCGTGTGAAACCAGGTGACCCGCGCAGGAATTTTCCGTGCATTTTGAATTTGCTCACTAGTTGTTCATCCAATCATATAACCTAAAATTAAATTTTATGAAAAAAACTGCTCTGATTCTGATTTCAATGTTTGCCGTGATCCTCCTTGTTTCATCCTGCGGCGGCGGACAGCCGGCCGGGGAAAATAAGGATGCCGCCGTTAAGGCAACGGGACCCTATGCCGACCTTCCTGCCGATATCCAGGCAATGATGCCCCGCGGCGAAGAGATTTACAAGACCAAATGCACCGTTTGCCACCAGGTGACCGGACTGGGCATCGAAAACGTATTCCCCCCGCTGGCAAAGGCTGATTACCTGCTGGCCGACAAAGCAAGAGCCGTTGCACAGACACTGAATGGTTCAAAACTTGAAATGACCGTCAATGGTAAAAAATTCACGCAGGAAATGGTTCCCCAGGTCGACACCAAGGAAGATGCCGTTGCCGTAATCAATTATGTGCTGAACAATTTTGGCAACAAGAACGGGTTTGTTACCCTTGCCGAAGTCCAGAACGTGGTGATCAAACCGCGCACCGCCCCCGCCCCTGCAAAATAATCCGGGTTCCGCTTTTACATGCGGTTATCCCTTATAGGAAGAAAGGCTGTCACGTTATCGCGGCAGCCTTCTTTCATTGTTGTCGTTTGATGAGTTGCTCCCTGACGTATTCGCCGCGCTCCTTTTCCGTCTTGTATTTTGATTTCAGGAAATCAGGAAAGAAAAGCAGGCGAAGGATGATAAAGAGGATGAATAACTTGACCAGGATAATCGCCCAGAGCCTTTTTCCAACCGTCATGTTTTGCAACCCGTCGGAATAAAACTCCCAAACCCGCTTTAACGGATTTCCCTTACCATTTTTCACCGTCTATTTGTTTCCCGGTTTCACCATTTCGCTACCTCGCTACTTCAAATTTTCGCTACCTCGCTACCTCGCTATTTTTTTTACCAACTCCCCCCGGCTCCGCCGCCTCCGAAGCTTCCGCCTCCGAAACCGCCAAATCCGCCTCCGCCGCCTCCGCCAAATCCACCGCCACCGCCGCTGAAATCGTTCCATGAGCCACCCTGGCCGCGTCCCATGGATCCAAGCAGCCAGAATGCTGTCCAGAACGGGAGGCTCTTGCCGACCGACATACCCCTGGCACGGCTGCCCCTGATGAGGCTAAAAACGACAATGAGGATGATGATCGGGACCAGCATGCCGTATGGGCTCGATTTATGGGCCTTGCGCTTCGTGTACTGGTCGGCAGTATATTCTCCCTTAGCCAGCGAGATCATGGTGGTAATGGCGGCGTCAATGCCCCCATAGTAGTTTCCCTGCTGGAAGTTAGGAATCATTTCATTGTCGACGATGCGTTTTGCGAGCGCATCCGGGATCACTCCCTCCAGTCCGTACCCGGTCTGGATTTCTGCTTCTCCTTTTTCATTGGCATATTTGGGTTTGATGAGCACGACCGCACCGTTGTTTTTCCCTTTTTGTCCAACACCCCATTTCTGCCCGATCTGGTAAGCATATTGCTGCTTGTCGTAACCATTCAGGGATTTTACAATCACCACTACGATCTGGGTGGAGGTGGAGTCGCTGAATGTTACTAGTTTCTGCTCCAGCATCCGGATCTCTTCAGTCTGCAGCACTCCTGCAAAATCATTTACCAGCTTCGGTGGTTCCGGGCGTGCGGGAACCTCCTGCGCGGCGGCGGGCGAAAGCCCTGCAAGGAGAAAAACCCCTATAAATGAAACAAAAAAACTCCTCAATATTTTCATAATCAAAATCATATAAAACAATTTAAAATCCCCGCATCCCCAAATCCCCAAATTTTCAGTCTTTCCCAAATGAAAGTTCATCCGTGAGTTCATTTACGTCATCCGCCATATGCGGGAAATGTGTTTTGAGATGCATTCCGGTGGCGGAAATTGCCTCGATCAGTCCGTCGGCAAACCGTCCTTCCCTGAAATGGTTGAGCATATTGACCTTGATATCGTCCCAGTAATTATCGGGGACGACCTTATGGATCCCGCTGTCGCCGATGATGGCAAACCTGCGGTGCTTCACGGCAAGGTAGATCAGTACCGCGTTGCGTTTGGCAGTCTTATGCATGTTCAGTTTCCTGAAGATGAACGCAGCCCGGTCAAGTACATCGTCCGGACAGTTGTTTTCAATATGTACGCGAATCTCCCCGGAGGTATCCAGCTCGGCATTCATGATCGCCTGCCGGATGTCATCCTGGTCCTGTTTCGAAAAAAAATCTTTGGCAGCGGTTCCCATAAGTTTGAATTTCTTTTGAATGTTCTCCCGCAGGATGCCAGAGACGCACAAATAGGGCGGGATGAAACCTGTCGGTTTTATGCGTCTCTAAGCCTTGCGGCAGTGTTAACTGCAGGTGAGGGTCAGAATTTCACCTCCGGTGCTTTTTCAGCGCCGGCCTGTGACTGGAAATATGCCTTTTTCTGGAACCCGAGCATCCCGGCGAACATGCTGTTGGGAAAACTGCGGAGATAGGTATTGTAGCTTTGTGCAGATTCGTTGAATTTCATTCGTTCAACGGTAATGCGGTTTTCTGTGCCTTCAAGCTGTGCCTGCAATTCCGAAAAATTCTGCGTTGCCTTCAGTTCCGGGTATTTTTCCACCACCACCATCAGCCTTCCCAATGAGGAACTTACGCCGTTCTGGGCCTCCTGGAATTTCTGAATCGATCCTTCATCCAGATTCTTTGGGTTTATTTGTACACTGGAGGCCTTGGCGCGTGCTTCGATCACCGCGGTCAGGGTTTGCTGCTCAAATTTGGCGACGCCCTTCACCGTGTTGACCAGGTTCGGGATCAGGTCGAGCCGGCGCTGGTATACATTCTGAACGTTGGCCCAGGCCTGGTTTACAGTTTCTTCCTTGGTAACCAGGTTGTTATTAATGCCGGTGCCCCACGAAAAAAGCAGAATCACCACCCCAACAACAACGATAAGTATAATCCAACCTTTACTTAGTTTCATGATAAATCGGTGTTAAAGTTAATTTTCGATAAATGTAATAATTAAACATAAATGCTGAAGGAATATTAGACGCAGCATCTCAAAAAGGTTACCACCCCGGATGCCTCAGATCCTCAAATTTTCAAATCCTCAAATTTTCAAATTTTCAAATCCTCCGCACTCCGCCTGATAAACTCCGCCAATTCCTTCCCTTTTAGCATATTCTGCGCGAGCAGGGCAAGATCAAAAAGCTGTTTAATTATTGCCGATACTTTGTCCGGATCGGGTTCCAGCAGGAGCCTTCCCACGACCGGGCTGTTGGAGTTGACCACGAGGTTGTAGTTCTCGGGCATTTCTCCCATGAAGCCGTAACCGCCTCCTCCTCCAAGGGCCGACATGTCTTTCATCCGGCGCATGAATTCGTTCTGGGTGATGAAAAGTGGCATTTCCGACTCGCTCAGGCTTTCAAATGCCAGGGTGAATTTCTTGGTGTCGATCTGCTTTTCCATCATTTCACGGATGCTCTTCTGCTGGTCCTCGTCAAGTTTCGAAGGTAGGGCATCCTCCTTTTTAATCAGTTTTTCAACAGTATCCGAGTCAACCCTGGTGAAGCGGGTCTTTTCCAGTTTCTGTTCGAGGGTGTTGATGAAATGGGCTTCCAGGATGCCGTCCATCAGAAGCACATCATAACCTCTTGCTTTGACCGATTCGATGAAACTGTATTGTTCATGCTGGTTAGTGGCATAAAGATAAACAAGCTGCCCGTCCTTGTCCTGCTGGGCAGGTTTGACCAGCGCTTCATACTCCTCGAGGGTATAATATTTGCCGTCGACATTCTTCAGCAGGCAGAATTTTTTCGCCCGGTCGTAAAAATCGGGCTGCGAAATGATCCCGTATTCGATGAACACCTTGATGTCATCCCATTTTGCTTCAAAATCGGGACGCGAATCCTTGAACAGTGATTCAAGCTTGTCGGCGACTTTTTTGGTGATGTGGTTCGAAATTTTCTTCACGTTGGGGTCGCTCTGCAGGTAACTGCGTGAGACGTTGAGAGGAATGTCGGGGGAATCGATGACCCCGTGAAGCAGGGTAAGGAAATCGGGAACGATGCCTTCTACCGAGTCGGTGACGAACACCTGGTTGCAGTAGAGCTGGATCTTGTCCTTCTGTACTTCCAGGTTTCGCTTAACCTTCGGGAAATATAAAATACCGGTGAGGTTGAACGGGTAATCGACGTTCAGGTGGATCCAGAAAAGCGGATCTTCAAAGGTATAGGGATAGAGTTCATGGTAAAAATTCTTGTAGTCCTCATCTTTCAGGTCAACCGGTTTCTTTTTCCAGATGGGACTTGTGTTGTTGATGATCCTCGGCTTTTCAACTTCGATACGCTTGTCGTGGCCGTGTTCGTCTTTTTCACCCTCGACCGTTTCCCAGTTTTTTTCATTCCCGAAACGGATGGGTACCGGCAGGAATTTGCAATATTTCTTCAGGATGCCCAACAGGGTCTGTTCGTCAAGATAGGAGACCGAATCTTCCGCTATGTGCAGGATCACCTCGGTACCACGGTCGGCTTTTTCCGAATCTTCCATCGTGTAATCGGGACTGCCATCGCATTCCCAGTGAACAGCCTTTGTTTCACCCTTTTTCTGGTAAGTTTTGGTAATGATCTCCACTTTCTCTGAAACCATGAAACTGGAATAGAACCCCAGCCCGAAATGGCCGATGATGGCATTCATTTCAGATTCCGACTTGGTTTTGAATTTTTTGACGAATTCTTCGGCGCTTGAAAAGGCGATCTGGTTGATATATTTATCAACTTCTGATGATGTCATGCCGATGCCCTTATCCTTCACCGAAATGGTCTTTTTCTCAGGATCCAGGGTAACCTCGATGGTAATATCGCTGATATCGCCACTGTATTTCCCCAGGGCTGAAAGGGTTTTGAGTTTTTGCGTGGCATCCACCGCGTTGGAGATCAGTTCCCGCAGGAAAATTTCGTGCTCCGAATAGAGGAATTTCTTGATAATAGGAAAGATGTTCTCAGTCTGAACGTTTATTTTGCCTTTTTGCATAGAAGAAAATTTTTGTGTGAATAGCCCTTGTTTATCAAAGCAGGTGCCAATCGGGTCCGACTGACAAAATGACAAGCCAGAACCCGATATCTTTTTTTTCGTAGTGATTTTTCCTTCAGGAATATTTCTAACTTTACAAGGTATTTCGACCTGAAACACACACTAAAAAAACCACTGATATGAACACGATTGATTGGAAAAACCTGCCGTTCGGCTATTTTAAAACCGATTACAATGTACGTTGTTATTACAAAGACGGAAAATGGGGTGAACCGGAAGTGACCGACTCCGAACAGATCACGATGCATATGGCGGCCACCTGCCTCCACTATGGCCAGGAGGCCTTTGAAGGGTTGAAAGCATTCACCGGCCGGGACGGCAAGATCAGGATCTTCCGCCTGGAGGAAAATGCAAAACGGATGCTCAGATCGGCTCAGGGGGTCATGATGGCAGAGGTTCCCATCGAATTGTTCAAAGAGGTGGTACTGAAGGCCGTTAAACTGAACCTGAAATATGTTCCGCCCTATGGGGAGGGAGCTTCTCTCTATATCAGGCCGCTGCTGATCGGTACAGGTGCACAGGTAGGCGTGAAGGCAGCAAAGGAATACCTGTTCATGGTCTTTGTTGGCCCCGTCGGCCCCTATTTCAAGGAGGGTTTCAATCCTGTCAAAATGCAGATCGTACGCGATTTCGACCGCGCCGCCCCGCTGGGAACCGGCAACATCAAGGTTGGCGGAAACTACGCAGCCAGCCTCCGTGCCGGGGAACGTGCCCATACAGATGGCTATGCCTCCTGCATCTTCCTCGATGCAAAGGAGAAAAAATATATTGATGAAGCAGGTCCCGCCAATTTCTTCGGGATTAAAAACAATACTTATGTCACGCCCGATTCAACCTCCATTCTGCCATCCATCACCAACATGTCGCTTCGGGTTCTTGCCGAAGAGATGGGGATGAAGGTGGAACAGCGCCATGTGCCTGTTGAGGAACTCGATGAATTTGAAGAGGTGGGCGCCTGCGGCACGGCTGCGGTCATTTCACCCATCTGCATGATCCACGACCGGGATACCGGGAAGGAATATAAGTTCTGTAAAAACGGCCAGCCGGGTACGGTTTCCGAAAAACTCTATAATAAACTCAAGGGGATTCAGCAGGGACTCGAGCCCGACACACATGGCTGGATTACGATCGTTGAATAAGGATCAACTCCATTTCTTTTTGTAATTTCATTGCCTCCTCCCTTGCTTTCTCAGCGAAATCAAGGCCTGGGGAGGCATAAATAATGTTCCTGGAGGAGTTGACGATAAGTCCGCAATCCTTCGTTAGACCGTATTTTGCAACTTCCCTGAGGCTGCCTCCCTGGGCACCCACCCCCGGAACAAGCAGGAAGTGACCGGGCACGATTTTTCGAACCTCCAGCAGCATCTCCGCCTGGTTGGCGCCTACCACATACATCATGTTTTCATTGCTTCCCCATTGCTGCGATTGGGTCAGCACCTGTTCGAACAGGCGATGATCCTGTTCCCCGAAGAACTGGAAATCGGCGGCGCCCTTGTTCGAGGTCAGCGCCAGTAAGATGATCCATTTTCCGGGATAGGAGAGAAACGGTTTTACCGAATCCTCTCCCATGTACGGCGCGACTGTCACAGCATCGAAATTCATTCCCGAGGAGGGTTCGTCGAACATGGCCCGGGCATACTGCTGTGAAGTGTTGCCGATATCCCCTCGTTTGGCGTCGGCGATGGTAAATGTTTCACCGGGGAAGGTTTCGTTGATGTAACGGATGGTTCTTGTCAGGCTCTCCCAACCCTTGGCGCCATAGCATTCGTAGAAGGCGAAGTTGGGCTTGTAGGCGATGGCAAGGTCATGCGTTGCATCGATGATCGACTTGTTGAATTCGAAGGCAGGGTCTTCACAGGAGAGCAGGTGTTGCGGGATCTTCGAGAGGTCCGTGTCCAGCCCGATGCAAAGAAAGGAACGCTTGCGAAAAATCAGTTCAATAAGTTCGTTACGGTTCATGTAATATAAAATTTCAGATTTTGTTTTTTCCGCTATTTAACTATTTCGATACCTCGCTACCTCGCCACCTCGCTACCTTAGTTCGTTCCCGCCTCCTTCAGCCGCTCTGCGTTCTCAGCAAGCTGGAGGGCGTCGATCAATGGCTGAACCTCACCGTCGAGCACGACCGGCAGATTGTAAAGGGTCATGTTGATCCGGTGGTCGGTAACACGGCTTTGCGGGTAATTGTAAGTGCGTATCTTGGCCGAACGGTCGCCGGTGGAAACCATGGTTTTCCGTTTCTTTGAGATCTCATCCAGGTATTTCTGGTGTTCGAGTTCGTACAGCCGGGTGCGGAGCACCTTCATGGCCTTTTCGAAATTCTTGATCTGTGATTTCTCATCCTGGCACGAAACCACGATCCCTGAAGGAATGTGTGTGAGCCGGATCGCAGAATAGGTGGTATTGACCGACTGCCCGCCGGGTCCCGAAGAACAAAAGGTGTCTTTTCGAACGTCCGACTGCTTGATCTCGACATCGAACTCATCGGCCTCAGGCAGAACGGCCACCGTGGCTGCGGAGGTATGCACCCTTCCCTGGGTTTCCGTTTGCGGAACCCGCTGAACACGGTGTACGCCCGATTCATATTTCATCAGTCCATAGACATTGTCGCCCATGATGTTGAAAATGATCTCCTTGAAACCGCCCATGGTGCCACTGGTGTAATCAACCAGTTCGACCTTCCAGCGCTTGGTTTCTGCAAACTTGGAGTACATCCGGTAAAGGTCGCCCGCAAAAATGCTTGCCTCGTCACCCCCGGTACCCGCCCTGATCTCGATCACGGCATTCTTACCGTCTTCGGGATCGGCAGGGATCAGCATCATCCTGATCGCCTCTTCAAGGTTGTCTTTTTCAGCTGTCAGTACGTTCAGCTCCTCTTTGGCCATGGTTCTGAACTCCTCATCCTTTTCATTGTGGATGATATCCTTGGCATGGTCGATGTTGGCCAGGAGGTTCTTGTACACTTCAAATGCTTCCATGATGGGCAGCAACTCCTTGTAATCCTTGTTGAGCTGGATGTAGTTCTTCATGTCATTCATCACCGAGGGTTCATTCATCCTTACCTGGATATCCTCGTAACGCAATTTGATCGCTTCTAATTTGTCTAGCATGTATTCAATGAATATGGGGCTGCAAAGTTAACCAATTTCGGGGTCATTTTTTCAATGGGACCGGCCATCATCCAAAGGCAGCTATTTTTCGGGGTAGGAATATTCCCCGAATTCCGACCGGATGGTGAGATTTGCTGCCGGCGCTGATTCTGTGTAACCGACAACACGGGCTTCGATGCCGAATTCTTCAGAGATCCTGATGATATCCGCGGTAACCTGCTGCGGGACATAAAATTCAAGACGGTGGCCCATGTTGAAAACCTTGTACATTTCGTGCCAAGGGGTTCCCGATTCTGCCTGGATCAGACGGAAGAGGGGAGGGACCGGGAACATTTTATCCTTGACGACATGTAGATTGCCGGCAAAATGGAGCACCTTGGTTTGACCTCCGCCGCTGCAGTGCATCATGCCGTGAACCTGGTCACGGTATTGCGACAGAACCTTCCTGACCACCGGCGCATAGGTGCGCGTGGGCGAAAGGATCAGCTTCCCAGTATCAACGCCGGGAACCTCCGAAGGGTCGGTGAGTTTCCTGCTTCCTGAATAAACCAGGGAGGATGGAACAAGTCCGTCGAAACTTTCCGGGTATTTTTGGGCGTAAAGGTTATGAAGTACATCGTGTCTTGCCGAGGTGAGCCCGTTGCTGCCCATGCCGCCGTTGTAAGATTTTTCATAGGTTGACTGCCCGCATGATGACAGCCCCACGATGAAATCTCCGGCTGAAATCCGGCTGTTGTCAATGACCTGGTTTCGGGGCATCCTGCAGGTAACGGTGGAATCCACGATGATGGTGCGCACGAGGTCGCCCACATCGGCAGTCTCTCCCCCGGTCGACCAGATGTCGATCCCCTGGCCGCGCATCTCTTGGAGAAACGCTTCGGTTCCCCGGATAATTTCCGAAATGACCGCCCCTGGAACCAGGTTTTTGTTCCTGCCGATAGTGGATGAGATCAGGATGTTTTCCGTCGCACCGACACACAGCAGGTCGTCGAGGTTCATCACGATGGCGTCCTGGGCGATGCCGCACCATACCGACATGTCGCCCGTCTCTTTCCAGTAAAGGTAGGCCAGGGAAGATTTGGTGCCTGCACCATCGGCATGCATGATGTTGCACCAGGAGGGGTCGCCCCCGAGGATATCGGGGATGATCTTGCAGAATGCACCGGGGAATATCCCTTTATCTGCATCCCGGATGGCAGCATGTACATCTTCCTTTGAAGGGGAGACGCCACGCTGTTCATATCGGGTTGGTTTGCTCATTCGAAGATGATCTCGCCGGTTGCTTCGTCCAGACTGAATTTTCCGAACTTCTTCAGGTTGTTCTCCCCGAACTGGAGGGAGTTTACCTTCCTGTTGACAGTCACTTTTAGGTCGGTCACGGTGTTTTTGCCGATCCTGACATCCTTCAGGGTGAGCACCGCCTTATCGGCAACCTTGCCTTCGCCGATGATCTTGGTGGCATCGCCTTCGAAACTGGTCTTGTCGATCACACCTTCCTTCAGCAGTTTCAGCGTAAGTTCGGGCGAGATAAAGCACTCTTTTTCTTTGGGATCGTAAGCGAAGGTGTTGGTCATCCCGTTGATGTAGCAGGTACCGTTGAACATGCCGTCCTTTGTTTTGGTTACCGCGACGTTGTTCTCTTCGGGTTTTACGACAACCTCGATTTTCGGTGCCGGGACATTCTTGCTGACCTTGGTTTTCGGCACGAAGTCGTTGCGGAGGATAGAAAATTCAGTACGCCGGTTCATCTGGTGCGCGGCCTCTTTTACGGCCGTATTGGGCAGACTGTTGATCAGCGAATCGTTCAACACGGTGCCAGCTTTGAAGGTATATCCCTCTTTCGTGACCTCCTTGTTCAGAATTCTCGGTACGCGTTCGCCGTAGCCTTTTGCGACGAGGCGGTCTGGGTCGATGCCGCGCGAGATCAGGTAATCAACCACACTCTGGGCCCGTTTCTGTGACAGGATATCATTGCGTTCCTCCGAGTCGCGCGTGTCGGTATGTGCGGCAAGCTCGATCACGATGGTTTCATTGGCGTCAAGCGTTTCGATAAGTCCCTGCAGCGAATCGCGGTATTGCGGCTTCAGATCCCATTTGGCAAGGTCGTAAAGAATGTCGGGTAGTACAACGGGTTTTTTCGGGATGGGCCGGAGAACGAAATTCCGCGAGAGATCCTTGCTTTTTTCAAGTCCGACGGTAGTCTCCCTCCCTTTTTCATTGAAATAATCCTTTTTGGTAACAAAAATGTCATAGGTGGTATTAATGGCAATCTGCATTTTGTTGAACCCGTAATGTCCCTTTTCATCGGTCTTGGTTTCCAGGGCGCGGCCATTGGTCCCTTCGATCCTCACCTTGGCGCCGGGCACGGGTTGAAGCGTGCGGTCGTCGGTCACAACCCCGTCGAGGGTGAAATAAACCGGCGGGATCACAAATGAATAAATATCGTCGCGGCCCTTGCCCCCCGGGCGGTTCGAAGAGAACAGCCCCTGTTCCGACTCGTCCCCATTGAAAACAATGGCAAAATCATCTGCCGGTGAATTGATGGGCGATTTCATGTTTTCCGGCTTGGTCCATTTACCGTGCGACCAGGTCGACCTGAAGATGTCGAGACCGCCCATGCCCGGCAGCCCGTTGGAGGCAAAATACAAAATGCTGTCGTTCCTGATAAAGGGAAAGAGTTCATCGCCGGCGGTATTGATCTCAGGACCGAGGTTGGTTTTCATGTACTTCCCGGTCTTCTTGTCTTTTCGGGCCATCCAGATGTCCTTTCCCCCATAACCCCCGATCAGGTCGGCTGAAAAATAGATGGTCTCATCCGACGATACGGAGGGATGCCCCATCACCGTTGTGGAATCACCGCCCAGGTCAACCTGTTCGGGCTGCGACCAGGTGGTGGTTCCCTGGCGGCTTGCCTTGTATATGTTGCAACCATTTTTCTGCTTGAGGTTGTTATAGCAGCGGGTAAAATAATAGGTTGAAAAACGCTGGTTAAACTGCCCTGCGCCATCGCTGGCCTTGGTGTTGATCATGTTGTCGGCATCGGCCAGGACCGGTTTGCTCCAGTCGCCCTTGCGGTCTATCCGGGAGAGGAAGATGTCTGAAAATCCAAGGCCTGTCCAGTTGTCGACATCCCTTCCCTTCGCGCCGTTTCGGTCGGAAGTGAAGAGGATCGAGATGTATTTCCTATCAGCAAAGGCTGCAGCGTAATCGTCCTCCTTCGAATTCAGCATCTTTTCCCATTTCACGCCGTATTTGGTCGGGTTGGCGATCCACTCCTTCGCGGTTGTGCAGGTTTCAATGCCGGCGGTCGCCTTTGGATCGGCAGGCACCTCTGCCTTGTATGCAGTATATTGCTTGATGGCTTCGTCATAGTTCCCGTTTACTTTCAGCATGTCGGCATAGTACAGCAGGATTTTCGGGTTTTCCTTGACGTACTTGGCATTGTTGAGCAGTCGTTTGTAAGAGGATTCGGCTTTCTTGGTATTGTTCATCATCCGGTAGCACTCGGCAATGCGCAGGGAGATTCGATCGCGCTCGGATTTGTTGTTTTTGAGCCTGGAGTATGCCTTCTGGTATTTCTGCAGTGCGGGGAGGTACATCTGGTCGGCAAAGGCATCATCGGCCGCCTTGGTGAGTTTCGTCTGTGCGAATGAACCCTGAGCCGAAACCAGAAAAAGCAAGATCAAAAGGGAAAGAAAGGAATAACGCATATCAATGCAATTTGGATTGCTTAATGAACGTACAAATATAGATAAAAGTCTGATGTAGACCTGAAAAAAAGGCTGTCTCATACGCATGAGACAGCCTTCAGGGGATTGTTACAGGTGAATGTTACCTGCTTTTTGTTTTTCCTTCCGGCTCTTTCAATTCTTTCCTGCGTTTCTGCCAGGTAAGGATGTCGTAGGCGATCGGAGTGGCATTGAACACAGACGAATAGGTTCCGGAGATAACACCGATGATGAGGGCGAAGGTGAACCCGCGGAGAACTTCTCCACCAAAGATGAAGATCGTGATCAGAACGACGAGGGTTACACCAGAGGTGTTGACGGTACGTCCAAGGGTGCTGTTGATGGCGCCGTTGATGTTCGCGGCGAGATCGCGTTTCGGATAGAGGATCCTGTATTCCCTGATTCTGTCGAAGATGATAACCGTGTCCATGATGGAATAACCGATAATTGTCAGGATGGCCGCGATGAACGACTGGTCGATCTCCATGCCGAAGGGCAGGAGGCCATGGAACAGGGTGAACACCGTGATAATGATGAGGGAGTCATGGAAGAGTGAGACCACGCCCCCGATCCCGAACTGCCAGTTCTTGAACCGGATGGCAATGTATATGAAGATGATCACCAGCGAGAAGAACACCGCCATGAAGGCTTTCCAGATCAGGGAGTAGGAAATGGTCGGGTCGACGCGCTGGGAACTGAGTTCCCCGACGATCTTCCCGGGCGTATTCGCCTTGAAATCGGTATAGGTAACAGGGGTCTTGTAAAAACCCTTGATCCCTTCAAAAAGTTTGATGTTGATGATCGAATCGGCCTTCTGGCTGCGTTCGTTGATCATGAACTTGGTGGTGATCTTTACCTGGTTCTTTGAACCGAAGGTCTTTACTTCAGGCGATTCTCCGAAGGTCTTGCGCAACGATTCGCGCACGTCGGTGGTCGAAACGTTCTGGTCAAACCGTACGATGTAGCTGTGTCCCCCTGTGAAATCAAGACCCGGATCAAGGCCGCGGACGAAAATACTGATGATCCCCGGCACAATGATGGCGATGGAGAGGATGTACATTTTTTTACGGAGGCCGATGAAATCGATCTTGGTATGCTGCAGCAGGTTCATGGTGTACTTGTTCCCGGTGGTGATGGTCATGTTCCGGTCGAGCATGAATTCAAACACAAGGCGTGCAATGAAGATGGAGGAGAAGAGCGACAGGAGCAAGCCGATCACCAGGGTGGTGGCGAAGCCCTGCACCGGACCCGATCCGAAGATGTAGAGGACGATACCCGTAAGGATGGTGGTAACGTGACCGTCGATGATGGCCGACAGGGCATGGTGGAACCCGTCCTTGACGACGAGCCGCATGCCTTTCCCGGCCCGGATCTCCTCTCGCATTCGTTCATAGATAATAACGTTCGAGTCGACCGCCATGGCAAGGGTGAGGACGATACCGGCAATACCAGGGAGGGTGAGTACGGCCCCGATGGAGGCAAGCACACCCATGAGGAAAAATACGTTGGCGAACAGCGCGATATCGGCAACGTGCCCGGCGCCGTTGTAATAGAGCGACATGTAAAGGAGCACCCCGATGAAGGCGATGATAAAGGAGATCATACCTGCATTGATGGATTCCTGCCCGAGTGACGGTCCCACGACCTCTTCTGCCACGATGCGGGCGGGAGCCGGGAGTTTACCCGCCTTGAGGATGTTTGCAAGGTCCTGCGCCTCTTCAACCGTCATGTTGCCGCCGGTGATGGAGGAGCTTCCGTTGGGAATTTCTCCGTTGACATTGGGATAGCTGTAAATGTAACCGTCGAGCACGATGGCGATCTGTTTGCCGATGTTGTCGCCGGTCAGGCGTTTCCAGATTCGGGCGCCTTCCCCGTTCATCGACATGGAGACTTCAACCTGGCCGGTCTGGCTGTAATCCTGGCGGGCGTTGGTGATCACGTCGCCGCCCAGCGCCGGGGAACCGTCGCGCGAGGTGACTTTTAAAGCGACCAGTTCCAGTACGTCTTTAGCGGCGTCTTCACGCGGTTTGACTGTCCAGGCCAGCTTCATATCACGCGGGAACATGTTTTTTGTAAGGCGCATCATGTTGTTGATACGGGCGGTGTCCTTGATGAAGGCACGGCCAACCAGGGCGGTCTGACCGGCAACGTACTGCCCGTCCTTATTCTGGTAGATCGCCGGGTTCAGGTAGGCGAACAGCGGGTTCTTTTTTGCATAATCTTCAAATGATTCCTTTTGTTTGGCGGTGGCTGAGGCCTTGGAGGTATCTTTGCTCATCTGCTTCAGCAGGGCGTTTCCTTTGGAGGTGTCTTTCCTGGCAGCCGCATCTTCCTTTTTGGCGGGTTCATTCTTGGCGGCAAGCTGCTGTTTTGCAGCAATGGCCTTTGTTGTTGAAGCAGTATCCGATTTGAGGGTGCTGTCTTTCTTTGTCGAATCCTGTTTGAATTCAAGGATGGAGACGAGTTTTTTGTTGGCCTCTGCAAAATAGGGCTGGAGCGTGGGGAACTGGTATGTTTCCCAGAATTCGAGCTGTGCTGTCCCCTGCAGGAGTTTACGCACGCGTTCCGGGTCCTTGATACCCGGCAATTCGATCAGGATGCGGCCGGCGGTCTGCAGGCGCTGGATGTTCGGCTGAACAACGCCGAACCTGTCGATACGGGTGGTCAGGATGTTGTAAGTCCGGTCGATGGCACCGTTGCTCTCATCGCGGATGACCTTGATAACGTCATCGTTGGTGGAGTTGTAATTGATCTTGTCTTTCAGTTCAACCGTATTGAAAATGGCCGCCAGTTTGGCATTGGGGTCGGTTTCCTTGAACGATTCCGAAAACAGGTCAACAAAATCGCGGGTACTTGTTTTTTCCTTGTTAATGGCTTTCTGGAGCGCCTTCACAAAGGTTGGGTCCTGGTTGTACCCCGACAATGCACGGATGACATCGGGCACCGATACGGCCATGGTTACGTTCATCCCGCCCTTGAGGTCAAGGCCGAGGTTGATCTCCCGTTCGCGGACATCCTTCAGGGTGTATTTCTTCAGAAGAATGTTGAATACAGTGACAGAGGCCATGGAATCATTGAAATATTCCAGGCGTGATTTGGAAACGGAGTCATAATAGTATTCCTCTTTCAGGGGATTTCCCTGGGCCATCTTCTGGGCCAGCGCCTTCACCTGGGGAGAGTTGGCGTATTTGTCGGATTTACCTGAGTAAATGTAACTGATAAAAGTGAACGACAACTGGAATAAACAAACCAAAATGAACGTGACCGCGAAAAATTTAACAACGCCTTTGTGCTGCATGAGATTTTGAATTTAAATGGATTGTATTTTTAAGCCTTTTTTTGAGGGTGCAAATTTATAAAATTCATTGGAAATAACCAATAGAATTAAAAATCAAGTTGAAAATGAGCGAAATCCCCCCTCATATCAGGGCTTTGCAGGGGTGTTCATTTCGGCATGAAGCCTTTTCAGCAGTTTTTTGCCCCTGCTTTTAAAACCGGGGCTCTCTTCGTTCAGTCGCCATTCGATCGAATCGGCAAGTTCTTTTTTCAGGTCGGGCTCCGTTTGCGACATCCGGTAGAGGATTTCCATGCAGTACATCTTGGTGGCGATGGACTCGCCGGGAGAGAGCAGCCAGTCAAAGCATATGGTCATCAGTTCGCCCTCAACGTCACCTGCTGGCAGGGGCGAACGGGCCAGCATCCGCATGGAATGTCTTTTCAGTCCGTCGTGACGGAAAACAGGCAGTAGTTTAATGATCGCCGCCAGGTATGGGCCAAGCAGTTCCGGGTTTCTTTCTGAAACAGTATCGACCACCCATGCGGCTCGCCGGCTCGCCGGCTCTTCATTCCGGGTGAAGATACCGAAGAGTTCGCCGAAGAGTTCCAGCTTCTGAAAAATGATCCCGGCCACCACATCGGTATTCCGTCGTGACATTTCAGTAGCAAGAAGATCTTCAAGGCTCCTGTATTCGGTCATGATGCATTCGTTTGAAGGTCCTGCAGGGATCCTGGTGTTTTGTTCTCCCATGAGATGGTGCTACAGAATGTCGCACCGGGCCGGGTTGAAGGTGCGATTCGTGCACCCCTGGCAGCAAATTTAACAACTCTTTTCGAATCTTTTTTCGGCAGATCAAAAAAAAATCAATCTAAAGATATAATTTTGCAAAATTATTTTCAATCCGGGCTGCGCGGATTGGAATAAAAAATGCAATCCGGGTTATTTACATTTAAATATCTTCTGATGAAAAACAAGTATATTGACCTCATTGAACAGACTTTCGATTTTCCCCAACCTGAATTTGAAGTCATTGATAATGAACTATATTTTCACAATGTCCCGCTAATGGACATTATCAAGCAGTATGGCACACCCCTCAAAATAAGCTACCTGCCCAAGATCAGTTCACAGATACAGCGTGGAAAACGACTGTTCAATGTGGCCATGGCCAAAGTCGATTACCAGGGTGATTATTATTATTGTTACTGCACGAAAAGCTCCCAGTTCAACTTTGTCCTTGAAGAGGTGCTGAAAAACGACGTTCATCTTGAAACCTCCTCGGCCTTCGATATCAACCTTATCGAAGACCTGGCCGAAAAGGGTTTGTTTTCAAAAGACCGGTACATCATCTGCAATGGTTTCAAGCGCCCGATGTATATTGAGAACATCGTCAACCTCGCAAACAACGGCTTCACGAATGTCATTCCCGTGCTTGACAACCTGTTTGAACTTGAAAAGTATGAACCGGAACTCAGGCAGAAAATGACCATCGGCATCCGGATCGCATCGGAAGAGGAGCCCAAATTTGATTTTTACACCTCGCGTCTCGGGATCAGGTACAATGACATCCTGCCCTATTACCTCGAAAAGATCAAAGACAATCCGAAGTTTGAACTGAAGATGCTTCACTTCTTCATCAACACCGGGATCAAGGACAAAGCATACTACTGGAATGAACTCACCAAGAGTGTCCAGGTCTATTGCGAACTGAAAAAGATATGCCCTGAGTTGACAGCCCTGAATATCGGGGGCGGATTGCCGATCAAGAACTCGCTCGATTTTGTATATGATTATGAATACATGGCAGAGGAGATCATTGCCCAGATTCAAAGCATATGCGAGCGGAACAAAGTGGAAGAACCGGATATATTCACAGAGTTCGGATCGTTCACGGTTGGTGAAAGCGGCGCAGTTCTTTATTCAATCATTGACCAGAAGAGACAGAATGACCGGGAAATATGGAACATGATCGACAGTTCTTTTATGAATACCCTGCCCGATACCTGGGCGATCAACCAGAAATTCATCCTGCTTGCAATCAACAACTGGGATGTGGAATATGAACGGGTCTTCCTGGGTGGACTGACCTGCGACAGCGAAGACTTTTACAACGCAGAGGAACACAGTAACGCGGTTTTCCTTCCGAAATTCAACCAGAGCGAAGCACAGTACATCGGGATGTTTCATACCGGCGCTTACCAGGAAGCCATTGGCGGATACGGCGGGGTTCAGCATTGCCTTATCCCAGCCCCGAAACATGTCCTGATCGACTTTGACGAAGAAACGGAGGAGATCACAACGAAGCTGTGGTCGAAGGAACAGAGCTTTAAATCGATGCTGAAGATACTGGGTTATTGATAGCGTCCGGTTGATTTGCCCTGGGGCTTTTTTAAGATATTTGCCCTCAGAATCGAATAAATAGGTGAAAAACGCTTCCGATTTCTTAATTTTGAAAAAATTTTAGCCCATGGAAAAGAATAAAAAGACCCTCCTGAATGAGGTCGTTAAACACATTGATATCAAGGAAATTGACTCAACCGCCATCATCGATGCGATGCGCGACATGTCGTTCACTTCGAGAGATACTGCCATTGCCGCCGATATCCTTAACATGATGGTAAGCCATGAAGGGTGTACCGTTTTCCTGACCCTGGCCGGGAGCACCAGCGCAGCCGGCTGCATGCAGGTGTATGTCGACATGGTGAAGAACAACATGATCGATGCCATCGTCGCCACCGGGGCCTCCATCGTGGATATGGATTTTTTCGAAGCCCTGGGCTACAAGCATTACAAAGGCACGCCCTATGCCGATGACAAGGAGTTGCGCCGCAATTACATCGACCGCATCTATGATACTTACATTGATGAGGAGGAATTGCAGGCATGCGATTCAACCATCAACATCATTGCCGACTCGCTCGAGCCAAGGCCCTATTCCTCGCGGGAATTCATACGCGAAATGGGCAAATGGCTGGTGACAAATTCAAAAAAGAAGGATTCGCTGGTCCAGGTTTGCTATGAACACAATGTACCGATCTTCTGCCCGGCATTCAGCGACAGTAGCGCCGGGTTCGGACTTGTCAAACACCAGTGGGATCATCCCGGCAAACACGTCTCCATTGATTCGGTGAAGGATTTCCTGGAACTCACCAAGATCAAGATGGCAGCCGAAACCTCGGGCCTGTTCATGATCGGGGGGGGAGTTCCCAAGAATTTTGTCCAGGATACCGTGATTTGCGCTGAAGTTTTGGGAAAGGATGTCCCGATGCACCAGTATGCGGTTCAGATTACCGTTGCCGATTCAAGGGATGGCGCATGTTCCAGTTCAACCCTGAAGGAAGCTTCAAGCTGGGGAAAGGTGGAAACCGTTTATGAAAAGATGGTTTACGCCGAGGCTACCAGCGTGCTCCCCCTCATCGCCAGCTATGTCTATCACAAGGGCGACTGGAAAAAACGCAAAAAGTACGAGTGGGCGAAGATGCTCGATCAGTAACCGTAAAGCCGCATTGCATGCGGCTTTTTTTTTATGAACGGCAGTACCCCTATGGCCGCATCGCATGCGTTTTTACCGATACCGAACCCATTTCCAGAGCTCCCGGTAACTGACTTTTTTGCCGTACATGAGGATCCCGGTGCGATATATCTTCGCGGCGAGCCAGGTGGTGCCGAGGAATCCCAGGATCAGCAGCACCATCGACAGCGCTACCTGGTAATAGGGAACCCCGAACGGGATCCTGATCATCATGGTTACCGGTGAGGTGAGTGGAAATATGGAGAACCAGAAGGATACCGGTCCGTTCGGATCGCGGATGATGAACTGGGCCATCACGATCGACAGGATCAGCGGGATCGTGATCGGGAACATGAACTGCTGGGTGTCCGACTCACTGTCGACCGCCCCGCCGATAGCTGCAAACAGTGCGGCATACATCAGGTAACCCACCAGGAAAAAGAAGATGAACGAACCGATCATCACCGGGAAATTGACCGAATTAAGCGCCTCCATCACGTTGCCCATTCCCCCGGAACCGCCTTCCGTTTCTTTCTGGATCATCTCCGCGCTGGCCGGGCTGAGGGCTTTCTGCTGCTGCACGATCTGCGTGGTGGATGGTTTCTTGCCATCCCCGCCGGTCATGATGCCGGTCACGAATGTGACAATGCCGAAAGTGAGCACCACCCACAGCAGGAACTGGGTCAGGCCCACGAGCCCCACCCCGATGATTTTGCCCATCATCAGCTGGAAGGGTTTTACTGACGAGATGATCACCTCGACGATGCGGCTGGTTTTTTCCTCGATGACGCCGCGCATGACCTGGGCGCCGAACAGGAAAATAAAAAAATAGATCAGCATCCCGGCGAACATCCCGAGGACCATGTTCAGTTCGGTGTAGCTTTTTGATTCCTTCCCGTCCTCCCCGATCTTCAGGGTGTTGATATCAACAGCCGTTTTAACCGACCGCATGATGTCGTCGACCGGAAGCGCCTGGTTCTTGTCGGTTATGTATTCTTTGAGCCTTGCCTGCAGTTTCATCTCCTCGAGCTGTTTGCTCATGACATTCTTTACATAGGAGATGACGTTGATGTTTACGCTGCTTTCGGAGTAAAGAATGGCATTCGACGGGAGATTTACATCCGGCTTGGGAATGTATAGCAACGCATCGTCGCCGCTTTTTCTGAAATTGTTTTTGGCGCTGTTGAGGTCGCTTACGAGGTAATGAAACCGGATGTTGTCGGAATCCTTGAATTTTTCGTAGAAAATCCCGCTCTCATCGAGGACGGCCACCTTTTTTGTTTCTTCGGTGCGGGTGGCGAGGTAAATCGGGACAATAATGGTCGCTGCCATGAGCAGTGGGCCGAGGACGGTCATCACCACGAAGGAGCGCTTGCGTACGCGCGTGAGGTACTCGCGCTGGATGATAAGCAGGATCTTTTTCATGTCAGTTTTGCGTTGCCGGTTGCGTTGATTTTTGTGTAACTGCCTGGATAAAGATATCATTCATACTGGGGATCAGTTCCCTGACCGCATAGACGGTGACCAGCGGCATGATCGCATGCAGCAGGTCATTCGGGGTGGCGCCGGCAGGAAGTTTAATGCTGGCGTGCCGGTGGTCGGTGTCCCTGCTTTCGGACAGGACCTCGAAATCCGGGGGCAGGACCGGTTGCAGCATCCCTTCGTAGGTATTGAAACTGACCTCGAAAGTATTGGTTTTAAAAGTTTTTTTGATATTCCGGACAGTTCCGTCGAGGATTACCCGCGAGCGGTTGATCAGGGCGATCTCGTCACAGAGTTCTTCGACCGATGCCATATTGTGCGTGGAGAAGATGATGGTCGCCCCTTTTTCCTTTAATGAAAGGATCTCCTCCTTGAGGAGGTTTGTGTTGATCGGGTCGAAACCGCTGAAAGGTTCGTCGAAGATGAGCAACCGGGGTTCATGGATGATGGTTACCAGGAACTGCACCTTTTGCTGCATCCCCTTTGAAAGTTCTTCCACCTTTCGACCCCACCAGGCCATGATTTCGAATTTCTCAAACCAGTATTTCAGCCTTTTAACAGCCTCCTGCCGGGTAAGCCCTTTCAGCTGCGCAAGGTAAATGGCCTGGTCGCCCACCGTCATTTTCTTGTACAGCCCGCGTTCTTCGGGGAGGTAGCCGATCATGGCGATATCGTCGTGGGCAAGTGGCCGGTCCATGAACCTGAGTTCCCCCTCGTCGGGTGCGATGATCTGGTTGATGATCCTTATCAGGGTGGTTTTCCCGGCACCGTTGGGTCCCAGAAGACCGAAGATGCTGTTTTCGGGAACATGGATGCTTACCTTGTCAAGCGCTTTGTGATTTGCGTATTGTTTGGTTACATCCTTTGCGGAAAAGATATCCATAAGCGATGGTTTTATTGTTCGAACAGGTCTTTCATCCTGGAAAAGATATTTTTATCCCGTGTCCCCGGCGCGGGCCTGAAATTGTCGGATTTGCCGAGCTTTTCAAGGATTGTTTTTTCTTCTTTCGACAATGCTTTCGGGGTCCACACGATGATGCTGATCATCAGGTCTCCTTTGCCCTCGTATCCGTTGATACTGGTAAGTCCTTTGCCGCGAAGCCGCAATACCTTTCCGCTTTGTGTACCCGGGTCAATCTTGATCTTCACTTTTCCCTCGATGGTGGGAATTTCGGCGGTGCTGCCCAGTGCCGCCTCCGAAAAGGTGATATAATGATCATACAACAGGTTGTTGCCATCCCTGCTGAAGAATTCGTGCTCAATTTCTTCGATCTGGATGAGCAGGTCGCCTGCGATGCCGCTTCGTGCCGCCGCGTTCCCTTTTCCTCCCATCGAAAGCTGCATTCCCTCCGAAACCCCGGCCGGGATCCTGATGGATATTACCTCCTCGCCCTTGACGACGCCGTTGCCGGCACAATCGGCGCATTTATCGGTGATGATCTGGCCTTCGCCTCCGCAGTTCGGGCAAACCGCGGTGGTCTGCATCTGCCCGAGGAAGGTGGAGGTTACGCGTGAAACATGACCCGAACCACGGCAGGTGGAACAGGTTGAATAGGAGCTTCCGCCCTTGGCGCCTGTTCCATTGCAGGTGTTGCAGGAAATATATTTGTTGACTTTTATCTTTTTCTCAACCCCATGGGCTATTTCCTCCAGGGTGAGTTTGACTTTTACGCGCAGGTTGGACCCGCGGTTGACCGATTTTCCCCGCCGGCCGCCACCGCCACCGCCAAAAAAAGAACTGAATGGATCATTTCCCCCTCCGCCGAAGATGTCGCCGAAATGGCTGAAAATGTCCTCCATACTCATCCCGCCTCCGCCATATCCCGAATAGCCACCGCCATTGCCCATGCCGGCATGGCCGAACTGGTCGTACCGCTGCCTTTTATTGGGATCGCTCAGGATTTCGTATGCTTCGGCTGCCTCCTTGAATTTTTCTTCAGCCTCCTTGTTCCCCGAATTTTTGTCGGGGTGGAATTTAATGGCCTGTTTCCTGTAGGCCTTCTTTAATTCTTCAGGCGTGGCTTCCTTGCTGACCTCCAGGATCTCGTAATAATCTCGTTTAGACATAGTTCTGTTTTAACTTCCAACGACCACCTTTGCGTATCTGATAACCTTTCCGTTCAGAAGGTAACCCCTTTCAACCTCATCCACAATTTTTCCTTTTTGTTCGGGTGTTGGGGCAGGGATGTTGGTGATCGCCTCATGAAAATCGGTGTCGAATTTTTCTCCGGCGGTCCTCATGGGTTCCAGTCCCTGTTGGTTCAGGATGGTTAGAAATTTGTTGAATATCAGGCTTACGCCGTCCTTCAAGGCCTGTCCGGCTTCCGTTGTACTGTCAAAAGCCCTGATGGCACGTTCGAAATCATCGAGTACCGGCAACAACCTGATGATGATCTCGGCCGAAGCGTTTTTGCTGAGATCGATCTTTTCTTTCAGGGTACGTTTCCGGAAATTATCAAAGTCGGAATACAGGCGCAGGTATTTGTCGTTTAAAGCGGCATACTGCTGGTCCGGATCCTGCCCGGAATTTTTCTCTGCAGGGGCGGATGCCTGGTCTTCAGGGGGGATGCTGTTCCCAGGAACTGCATTGGTTTCATTCACCTGCGGATCCTGTTCAATCGTCGTATTCTGTTGCATTGGCTTGCTCTCTTCTTTTTTTCGTTTCCTCATCATAACAATAGTATTCGGTCGATTACCGGTTTGAGATTATCAAAAAACCTGCCAATGGATGATTCAGGACAAAATGTCAGCTATCGGTCCGGCGTATCCCGGCGCCAAGGTTCCGAAGGCGGAGGTCGATCTCCTGGTAACCCCGGTCGATCTGCTCGATGTTATCGATGATACTCGTACCGTCGGCAGTGAGGGCGGCGATCAGGAGGGCGACACCGGCGCGGATATCGGGAGACGACATGCGGATTCCCCGCAGGTGGTGCTTGTGGTCGAGGCCGATGACGGTTGCGCGGTGCGGGTCGCAAAGGATGATCTTGGCTCCCATGTCGATGAGCTTGTCAACGAAGAACAGCCTGCTTTCAAACATCTTCTGGTGGATCAGCACGCTTCCGTTCGCCTGTGTGGCGATCACCAGGACAATGCTGATCAGGTCGGGGGTAAAACCGGGCCAGGGGGCATCGGCTATGGTCATGATGGAACCGTCCATGAAGGTTTCAACTTCGTAGTGTTCCTGGGCGGGGATGTACAGGTCATCCTCACGTTTTTCCATCCGGATGCCCATGCGCCTGAATACATCCGGAATAAGACCCAGGTGCTCGTAGTTTACATTTTTGATGGTAATCTCCGACCCGGTCATGGCTGCAAGGCCGATGAAACTGCCGATCTCGATCATGTCGGACAAAAGGGTGTGTTCACATCCCCCAAGTTGTTTGACCCCGGTAATGGTAAGCAGGTTGGAGCCAATTCCACTGATGATGGCCCCCATGGAGACCAGCATCCTGCATAATTGCGAAATATAGGGCTCACAGGCCGCGTTGAAAATGGTAGTGGTACCTTCGGCCATTACGGCAGCCATAACGATATTGGCGGTGCCGGTTACCGATGCCTCGTCAAGCAGCATGTAGGCCCCGGTGAGACGGGTGGCGGTTACACTGAAAAGCTGTTCCTGCGAGTGGTATTCAAAGGTGGCTCCCAGTTTCTGGAGCCCGATGAAATGGGTGTCGAGGCGCCGGCGGCCGATTTTATCACCACCGGGAATAAAAACGAATCCCCGTCCATAGCGCGCCAGCATGGGGCCCAGG
This sequence comes from uncultured Bacteroidales bacterium, assembly GCA_903845055.1. Taxonomy (GTDB): domain Bacteria; phylum Bacteroidota; class Bacteroidia; order Bacteroidales; family FEN-979; genus CAIVAT01. The sequence continues at coordinate 30,924 of CAIMWF010000044.1, forward strand.
ATCATGATTGAACCGCGAAGGCTGCCGACTTTATCGCGAAAATCGCGGGTCTTCAGGTATTCGAAATCGATCTCCTTCGCCTTAAAAGTGCAGGAGGAATCTCCTGACCGGGTTACAATGACCCCGAGGGCTTCGAGAAGCTCGATTAGTTTGTTTACATCACGGATATTGGGGATGTTGTGAATGGTTACTTTTTCCGGAGTCAGGAGGCATGCGCAGATGACCTGTAAAGCCTCATTTTTGGCACCCTGGGGGGTTATTTCGCCGTGTAATTTCCTGCCTCCGGTGATTTCAAAGGAACTCATTGGGGTTTATTCCGGCCACGCTGGTTGTTGCTGAAATTCGGTTTGGGGAATGTTGCCGGCATCTGTTTGTTGAAATTCCGGTCCGGCCCGGTCCTGAAAGGTTTTCTCTTCTGGTTCTGCGCAAGAATGTCGTTGGTATGGGTAAACCTGAACGACTGATTCAGTTTGAGCTGATCCTTTGAAAGGATGGCAAGGTGTTTCTCGATGAGTTCATCGGCCACCGATTCACGGTTCCAGTTCAGGTATGACTTTTTCATGTGGTTCGCAATGGCGTTCACCAGTGCGTCCTTTTCGATCCCATCTTCATATTCGGCCGCTTTTTCGATCATCAGGGCGATGTTTTTGCCGTAATGCTTGAATTCGATCTCCTTGTCATGGTAAGAGAGATGCTCAGGTTTCGTGCTGAGCGACAGGGGGGGCGGGGGGGGGTACGGGGCATCCACATCCAGTTTGAAATCGGCGATGATAAAGAGGTGGTCCCACAATTTATGCTTGTAATCACCCGACTCTTTTACCGATGGGTTGAGTTGTCCCATGACATTAATGATGAATTTTGCACCCTTGTTCCGTTTTTCACGGTCCTCGATGGTGCAGCAATATTTGATCATCCGCTGGACGTTCCGGCCATACTCGGGTATAAACATCAGCTCGCGCGTGGTGTTGTATTCTATTTGTTCGTTCACGTGTAATTTTTTGCAAAGATACAATAAATGGTCTGATTTGTAATCCTGATTTACGAATTACGAATTACGAATTACGATTTATGGGTAAATGCCATGCCGGGCTGACCAATTATAACCGGCTCAGCCGTGCTAGTTGACAATCCGCAGTTTGGCAAAACGCAGGAGCAACTGTTTCTGCCCGATGGCCGGGAAGAACACGGTTGCTTTTTTATTGGGTCCTACACCTTCAATGTTAACAACCTTCCCCTGCCCGAACCTTTCGTGCACTACCTCCATCCCCGTGCGGATCTCCTCCACCTCCGAAGGGGGACCTTCCGGCGGGGGGGCGGCTTGTGGCACGGGTGGCTGTGCAACTTTCCTGAAGTTGCCGGGCAATACCACCTTCTTTTCCGGCATTTTCACCCCGGGCAGCGAGACCGACCAGTTGTTGTCCATCGAAAATCCCTGCCTGCCGGTATGCAGTTTTTTCGGAAGATCCATATAGGCCTCGGGAATTTCGCTGATAAACCTGCTGGGTTCGCACATGGTGGGCGTTCCCCACTTGTAGCGGTTTTCGGCATAGGAGAGGGTCAGTTTCTGCTGCGCACGGGTCACTGCAACATAAAAAAGTCGTCGTTCCTCTTCCAGGTCGCTGCGGGCGTTCAGCGACTGGCTGGAAGGGAAGAGGTTTTCCTCCATCCCAACCACATAGACATATGGAAATTCAAGTCCCTTGGCTGCATGAACCGTCATCAGGGTGACCCGGTCGAGGTCGTCGGGATTCCCTTTGTCGGCATCGGTGAGCAATGCGATGTCCTGCATGAATTCATCGAGCGTGCGGACAACGTTTGGCTCGATCTCCCCGGTTTCAATGTTGGTCCGCGGCGATTCGGAGAACTCCTTGATGGCGTTCAGCAATTCTTCCAGGTTCTCGAAGCGGCTCACGCCCTCCGGTGTCTTGTCATCGTAAAGTTCTTTCATCAGTCCTGAAGAGCCTGCGATGTGCTTTGCCAGTTCATAGGCGTTTTTAGCGTAGAGCAGGGCTGAGAAACTTTTGATCATCGTTGCAAAACCATTAACCTTCTGGAAGGCCCCTTCTGGCAGCTTCATGGTATTGGTTCCCGGGTCTTCGATGAGTTCGAAGACGCCCTTTTTCTGCTCATCCGCGGTAACGAGAAGTTTTTCCATGGTTGTTTTGCCGATCCCCCTCGCCGGGAAATTGATCACGCGCAGCAACGCATCCTCGTCACGGTTGTTGATCGAAAGGCGGAAATAGGACAGCAGGTCCTTGACCTCTTTCCGCTGGTAAAAGGAAACCCCGCCATAGATCCGGCAGGGGATGTTGAGCCGGCGAAGCGCCTCTTCATGTGCGCGTGATTGCGAGTTGGTGCGGTAGAGGATGGCGAAGGCGGCATTCTGCAACTGTTTGTTCATCTTGTTTTCGAAGATCGACTGGGCGACCAGGTTGGCCTCTTCGTTGTCGGTGGCGGCTTTGATCAGCTGGATGCGCTGGCCCTCTTCGTTTTCGGTCCAGATCTCCTTGAAAAGCTGGTTCTTGTTGTTTTCAATGATCTTGTTGGCAGCATTCACAATGGTTTTGGTTGAACGGTAGTTTTGTTCCAGCTTGAATACCTGGTGATCGGGATAGTCGCTCCTGAAATTCAGGATGTTCTGGATGTTGGCGCCGCGGAAGGCATAGATGCTTTGCGCGTCGTCGCCTACTACATATATATTCTCGTTGTTGGCCGAAAGTTTTTTGATGATGAGGTACTGGGCGTAATTCGTATCCTGGTATTCATCCACGAGGATGTACTGGAATTTCTGCTGGTATTTGTAAAGGATGTCGGGGAAATCGCGCAGCAGGATGTTCATGTTGAATAAAAGATCGTCGAAATCCATCGCCGAAGCGCGCCTGAGCCGCGCCTGGTACTGGGTGTACAATTGCCCGGTGAGTGGTTTGCCCGCCGAGATGTCGTATTCGCGCAACTCGGTATTGGCGTTGTATTCCTGGGGGGAAAGAAGGCTGGTTTTTGCACTGGAAATCCGGTGGAGGATATACCCTGGCAGGTAAACCTTATCGTCCAGGTTGTTTTCCTTGAGGAGGTTTTTGATCAGTCGTTTGGTATCGTCGGTATCATATATGGTGTAGTTTGAAGGGTACCCGAGCAGGTGGCCGTCAATCCGGAGCACCCTGGCGAAGACCGAGTGAAAGGTTCCCATCCAGACATTCTGGGCTTCGGTGCCCACAAGGTGGATGATGCGTTCCTTCATCTCCCTGGCCGCCTTGTTGGTAAAGGTAAGGGCCAGGATGTGGAATGGGTCGACCCCCTTGTCGACAAGATAGGCCACCCTGCAGGTAAGGGCCCTGGTCTTTCCCGAACCCGCGCCGGCGATCACCATGACAGGACCTTCGGTGGCCTGCACTGCCGCCCGCTGGGCCTCGTTCAATCCTTTGAGAATATTTTCAGACATGATTTGATTTAAAGGGCAAAATTAACAGATATCGGGGTAGCTCCGTAAGATGCCGGCCCAAGGTTATTAACATCCGAAGAAAAACCACTGGGGAATGGGCTGAATTTCGTGGAGTGTCACCTCTTGAAACTTACATGATACTCCGTCAGATACTGCTTGAAAATGGTGTCGTTCGTAGTGGTATCGATCACATACGATTCAACGAGGCCGACATTCTTCCTGTAGTATTTCCAGTACACCTTGTTGTTAATGCTTTGCCATGCAATAAGGTCCTTCCCTTTCAATACGAGAACCGAATCGTTGCGCAGGTCAACCCCTTTGCTGATCACATCCCATCGTGTATAACTCACGTTGTATTTCCTGACCTCCGGCCAGTTGAACCGATCCCCCGGTTGCTCGGACAGGAAGGGGGCCAACCAGCACTGTATGGCTGTGACGCACACCATTTGCCTGTATCCGTATATGGCCACGCCGTTGAGGAATGGGACAAGTTTGTAGTCCGAATATGTATTTTGAGCTGTCGCATAACGGTCAGGATGGTAGTCGGCTGAAGTGGTCCAGTCAGCAGGGACCGTGTCAGCTGTTGTAAAATCAACCTGTTTGTAATGCCAGTAAGAGCCGGGATAGACCGGGAAATAGGAACCCGGGTAAACCTTCGGGTATTCGCTCTGTTTTTTGCAGGAAGCGGCCGCGAAGACAAGGAGCAACAGCATCAGGTGTCTTAAGGGTGGCTTCATGGCATGGAGGGGTTTAAATCAGTTCCGCACCTGCGAAGGTACAATTTATTGCTGATTATACAGTATCCCGGGGATCGGTTGGTTACTGTTTAATTCGGTTGAAATAAATATCTTTGCCACATGCTTTTCATCCTGCCCATATCCCTGTTCACGCTTGCCAATGTGCTCCTGGTGCTGACCCTCGCGGTGTTGTTTACCCGCTACCTCTGGATCGTCTGGTTAAGCAGGAGGGACACCCCGGTTTCATGGGTCCAGGCTTTAAAGGAGGGGCAGGTTAGTCCCAGGGTGAAGAAATTATTCCAACGGTACCCTGACCGGCAGCGCTTCATCGCATGGTGGCTCCAGGTCGAACGGCTGAAGCGGGAGCTGGTCCCCGGGGATTTTGTTGAACTTGGTGTCTACAAGGGAGATAGTGCGGCGGTGCTGCACGCCATGGACACCGGGAGGACCCTGCACCTCTTCGATACCTTCTCGGGCTTTACAGCCGCCGACCTGACGGTTGAAACCGGCGAGGCGGCGACCTATACGCCCGACAATTTTGCGGACACCAGTGTTGAATCAGTCCTGGAAAAAATAGGCGGGAACAACAATATCATCATATACAAAGGATTGCTCCCCGAAACCGCTGCCGGTTTCCATTCGAAGGTGGCGTTGGTCAATATGGACCTTGATCTGTACAATCCAACCAGGGCAGGACTTGAAATCTATTATCCCCTGTTATCCCCTGGCGGAGTCATCATGATACACGATTACAATAATAAATGGCCTGGGCTGATCCGTGCCGTTGATGAGTTTGTGAAATCCATCCCTGAAAACCTGGTTCATTTCCCCGATCGTGACGGGACAGTGATGATTATCAGGAACAAATAATTTTTCATTTTTTTTCACCATTTCCTTGTTTGGGTCAAAATTAATTTTACCTTTGCACCCTCGAAAACCATATTATGTTTTCGATTGAATTAAAAGCCGGAAACGGCAAGGAAACCTGATAAGGTGAGACAACTATAGGTTTCAATCACAATCAAACGACGATTGTGGTGGAAAGTCTCGCGAGATTCAACCCTTCCTTATTTTTCCCGGCCCACTGATTCAGGGACCATTCCCACCAAGCGTACGATTAAAGTTTTTCTCTTTATTGTTGGTAGTGTAAAATTTATTTGTACTTTTGCACTCCCGTTTTGGGGAAATTTTGTATTAAAGTTTTTAAAACCATTGATATGCCTACGATTTCGCAACTGGTTCGAAAAGGAAGAAAAAAATTAGTGGATAAGAGTAAGTCACCTGCACTGGATTCCTGTCCCCAGCGCCGTGGCGTTTGTGTTCGTGTATATACCACGACACCCAAAAAGCCAAATTCGGCCATGCGTAAGGTAGCCAGGGTGCGTCTCACCAACGGGAAAGAGGTAAACGCCTACATTCCCGGCGAAGGTCACAACCTGCAGGAGCACTCGATCGTGATGATCCGTGGCGGTCGTGTAAAGGATCTTCCCGGTGTTCGTTACCATATCATCCGCGGTGCGCTTGATACGTCAGGTGTAGAAGGCCGCAAGCAGCGCAGGAGCAAATACGGCGCAAAACGTCCCAAAGATAAAAAAGCAAAATAATCGTATAAGAGAAGGTAAAGTTGCATTGCAATGCGCCGAAAATAATAAAGCCCATGAGAAAGTCAAAACCGAAAAAAAGACCCATTCTTCCTGATCCGAGATTCAATGACGTCCTTGTCACGAAATTCGTGAACAATGTCATGCTTGCTGGTAAGAAGAACATTGCCTATGAAGTCTTTTATGAAGCCATCGACACTGTCACTGAAAAGACAAAGGAAGATGGTCTTGAAGTTTTCAAAAAGGCACTGGCAAATGTTACTCCTTCGGTGGAGGTCAGGAGCAGGCGTATTGGTGGTGCTACCTTCCAGATACCTTCTGAAATCCGTCCCGGGCGTAAAAGTTCGATTGGCATGAAATCGCTGGTCAACTACGCACGCAAACGTCATGAGAAGAGCTTCGGCCAGAAACTTGCTGCCGAAATCATGGCCGCGTTCAAGGAAGAAGGCGCCGCATACAAACGTAAAGAGGATACGCACAGGATGGCTGAAGCCAACAAGGCTTTCTCCCACTTCCGCTTCTAAATATATGTAAAGCCGCACCGCTGTGCGGCCCTGCGCCGAAGGGCGCAGCAAGAAAAAAACAAGAATGACCGGTAAATTAGAAAATACAAGAAACATTGGCATCATGGCGCACATCGACGCGGGTAAAACCACGACGACTGAGCGGATCTTGTATTATACCGGCAGCAACTATAAACTGGGCGAAGTACATGACGGTACCGCCACCATGGACTGGATGATCCAGGAGCAGGAGCGGGGCATCACCATTACCTCCGCCGCAACAACGGTTTACTGGGATTGCAACAACGAAAATTTCAGGATCAACATTATTGACACACCAGGGCACGTTGATTTTACCGTTGAAGTGGAACGTTCACTTCGCGTTCTCGACGGAGCTGTTGCCATATTCTGTGCCGTGGGCGGTGTTGAACCCCAGTCGGAGACCGTGTGGAGACAGGCGAACAAGTATAACGTTCCCAGGATTTCCTATATCAACAAAATGGATCGCACCGGCGCCGACTTCGGTCATGTCGTTGAGCAGATCCGTGAAAAACTTGGTGCGACCCCGGTTCCCATCCATCTGCCCATTGGCGCTGAAGAGGAATTTACGGGGATAATCGACCTGGTGGCCAACAAAGCATACAGCTGGGATGAATCAACGCTCGGACGCGAATTCAGTGAAATCCCCATTCCGGAGGATATGATTGCCATGGCGCATGAATACAGGATGAGGCTTATCGAAGGCGCAGCCGAAGAGAGCGATGTTTTGCTTCACAAGTTCATGGATGATCCTGATTCCATTACCCCCGACGAGATCATTGCAGAACTGCGCAAGGCGACCATCCTTGGAAAGATCACACCGGTACTTTGCGGCGCTTCGTTTAAGAACAAGGGCGTTCAACTGCTCATCGATGCAGTCGTGAATTTCCTGCCTTCACCATACGACATGCCTGCCATCCTGGGCACCAATCCATTTACAGGGCAGGATGAAGAACGTCATCCCGACCCGAACGAACCTTTTACCGCCCTCGCGTTTAAAATTGCTACTGATCCGTTTGTCGGCCGGATCGCTTTTTTCCGCGTTTATTCCGGGCAGCTTGAAGCCGGCGAACAGGTCCTCAATACCCGGACAGAGAAAAAAGAGCGGCTGCTCCGCATCATGCTGATGCATGCCAACAAGCAGAATCCACTGAAACATATCGAGGCAGGCGAAATTGCCGCTGCCGTCGGTTTCAAGGATATCCGCACGGGCGATACCCTTTGCGATCTCAAACATCCGCTGGTATTGATGCCAATGGCTTTCCCCGAACCGGTGATCAACATGGCCGTTGAGCCCAGGACCCAGGATGACGTCGAAAAATTATCCATAGCCTTACATAAGCTTACCGAAGAGGATCCCACTTTCCAGGTGAGGATTGACAATGAAACCGGGCAAACCCTGATCAGCGGGATGGGTGAACTTCACCTTGACATCATCGCCGACCGTTTGCGCCGTGAATTCAATATCGATGTGACACGCGGAAATCCCCAGGTTGCATATAAGGAGGCTATTGTCAATACCGTTCTTCATCATGAGGTTTATAAAAAACAGACCGGCGGAAAAGGCCGTTTTGCCGACCTTGTCATCGAAGTGGGTCCTGCCGACAATGGCATCAAAGGTTTGCAGTTCATCAATGAAATCAAGGGCGGAAACATCCCGAAGGAATTCATTCCTTCCATTGAAAAGGGACTCCGTGCTGCGATGACCAACGGGCCGATCGTCGGATTCCCGATGGAAAGCGTGAAGGTGCGCCTGATCGACGGGTCGTATCACAGTGTTGATTCCGATCAGCTCTCATTCCAGGTGGCCGCCGGCATCGCTTTCAAAGAGTCGAGCAAAAAGGCCAAAGTGGTGATCATGGAGCCGATCATGAAATTTGAAATCATCACGCCCAGTGAATATATGGGCGAGGTAACCGGTGACATTACAAAACGCCGCGGCCAGGTTGAAGAGGTGGAATCACGCATAGGAAACCAGGTGATCCGTGGCCGGGTGCCCCTTGCAGAAATGTTCGGATATGTTACCACCCTGCGCAGTCTTTCTTCCGGCAGAGCTACAGAAATGCTGGAATTTCTTAAATATGATATTACTCCAAAGGAGATTCAGGACGAAGTATTATATAAAATCCGGGGATATGTTCCCGCCTATTAATTTTTTATATGAGCCAGAGAATTAGAATTAAACTGAAGTCTTACGATTATAACCTGGTTGATAAATCAGCCGAAAAGATCGTAAAAACCGTAAAGGCCACGGGTGCCGTCGTTAGCGGTCCGATACCCCTGCCCACGGATAAGAAGATCTTCACCGTGCTGCGTTCGACCTTCGTGAACAAGAAGTCGCGCGAGCAGTTTCAGCTCTGCACATACAAGCGGTTGCTCGACATTTACAGCACAACGTCGAAAACCATTGATGCGCTGATGAAACTTGAACTTCCGAGTGGTGTGGAAGTTGAGATCAAGGTTTGATAGGTATAAGGCAAGAAGATTTAAAAACACAAGAAACGTAAACAATGTCTGGATTAATTGGTAAAAAAATCGGGATGACCAGTATCTACGATGCAAACGGGAGAAATATCCCCTGCACGGTGATCGAAGCTGGTCCATGTGTGGTAACACAGATCCGATCCAAAGAAAAAGAGGGATATGAGGCCATCCAGCTCGCTTTCGATGAAAAGAAAGAGAAGCATACCACCAAGGCTGAAATGGGACATTTCAAAAAGGCCGGGATAACCCCCAAGAAGGTCGTTGCCGAATTCACGCGCTTCGAGCCGGGCCATATGAAACAGTTTGGTGATATCCTCCAGGTTGATATCTTTACCGAAGGCGAATATATCGATGTGGTTGGTGTTTCAAAGGGCAAAGGTTTCCAGGGTGTTGTCAAACGCCATCACTTTGCCGGTGTCGGCGAAGCGACCCATGGTCAGCACAACCGCCTCAGGGCTCCGGGTTCCGTAGGCGCCTCCTCATGGCCTTCAAGGGTTATGAAAGGTCTGCGTATGGCCGGACGTATGGGTGGCGACCGCGTTAAAGTGGTCAACCTCCAGGTGTTAAAGATTATCCTCGAGAAGAACCTGATTTTAGTTAAAGGTGCAGTCCCGGGACACAATGGTTCATATGTAAAGATTGAGCGATGGAAGTAGCAGTATATAACATAAAAGGAACAGCGACCGCCAGTAAGGTTGCGCTGGACGATTCGATCTTCGGGATCGAACCCAACGACCATGCTATCTATTTGGATGTGAAGCAATATATGGCAAATCAGCGCCAGGGTACGCATGATACACTGGAGAAATCCACCATTTCAGGCAGTACGCGCAAACTCCACAAACAGAAAGGTACCGGTGGTTCACGTAAAGGCAGTATCAAGAGCCCGCTGTTTCGCGGCGGCGCCCGGGTATTCGGACCTCATCCCCGTGACTATAGTTTTAAACTGAACAAGAAACTGAAACGTCTTGCACGCAGGTCTGCATTAAGTTACAAGGTGAAGGACAACATGCTTACAGTACTGGAAGACTTTACCTTCGATACCCCGAAGACCAAGCAATTCACCGAACTTCTGAAGAATTTCCAGCTTACGGGAAAAAAGACACTGCTGGTCGTTGCCAGGAAAGAAGAGAATGTTGTTTTGTCTTCCCGTAACCTCAAAAGGGTTAAGGTAGTGAACGCAGCCGATCTGAATACCTATGAGATACTGGACGCTACCCAGCTCCTGATCACTGAAGGTTCGATCAAAGAAATTGAAAAAATCCATCAGAATTAAACCGATTAATTCGATACGACAATGACAATTATTATAAAACCGATCATAACCGAGAAAATGACGCATTTGGGCGAGAAGCTCAACCGTTATGGGTTCATGGTTGACCGGAGGGCAAACAAGCTTCAGATCATGCAGGCCATCAAAGACCTGTACGGAGTGGACGTAGCCGCGGTCAATACCATGGTTTTCTCCGGAAAGAACAAGTCCCGTTTTACCAAAACTGGTGTTATTTCGGGTAGGACAAATACATATAAGAAGGCCATCGTGACATTGGCCAAAGGTGAAACTATTGATTTTTACAGCAATATTTAAATAAATGGCGCTTAAGAAATACAAACCGACAACACCCGGTCAGCGGTTTAAAGTAATCAGTACGTATGATGAAATTACTGCCGACGTTCCCGAAAAGAGCCTGTTGGCTCCGTCGAAAAGGTCCGGTGGAAGAAACAACGAAGGGAAAATGACCATGAGATATCTTGGTGGTGGTCATAAACAGATGTACAGGATCATTGACTTCAAGCGGGACAAAGATAACATCCCCGCCGTTGTGAAGACCATCGAATATGATCCGAACAGGACCTCCCGCATTGCACTTGTTGTTTACAACGATGGCGAAAAAAGATATATTGTAGCCCCTCATGGATTGAAAGTCGGCCAAACGATCCTTTCAGGTAAAGGAGTTGCCCCGGAAATCGGGAATACCTTGTTCCTGAGTGAAATTCCGTTTGGTACCGTGATTCACAATGTTGAACTGAGGCCCGGCCAGGGTGCAAAAATGGTTCGCAGCGCTGGTGCTCATGCGCAGCTGATGTCGCGCGACGGAAAATTTGCAATCCTCAAAATGCCCTCGGGTGAAACACGCATGATCCTTCAAACCTGCAAGGCTACAGTTGGCATGGTTTCGAATATCGACCACAACCTCGAGTCATACGGCAAGGCCGGCAGGACACGCTGGCTTGGACGCCGCCCAAGGAACCGCGGTGTTGCCATGAACCCCGTTGACCACCCCATGGGTGGAGGTGAAGGCCGTGCATCAGGAGGACATCCCCGCTCACGCAAGGGTACTCCGGCGAAGGGATACAAGACCCGTGCACGCAAGAACCAGTCGAATAAATATATCATTGAACGCAGGAAGAAGTAACCGTTAATAAATCAAACTATGAGCCGATCGCTTAAAAAAGGTCCTTTCATCCACTACAAGCTGGAAAAAAGAGTCACGGAACTTCTGGAGTCCAAGAAAAAAACCGTCATCAAGACATGGTCACGGGGATCGATGATCTCTCCTGATTTTGTAGGCCAGACCATCGCCGTTCATAATGGCAACAAATTCATCCCTGTATATGTCACAGAGAACATGGTAGGTCATAAACTGGGTGAATTTGCCCCGACCCGGATCTTCCGCGGTCATGCAGGTAACAAAGATAAAGGTAAGAAATAACGTCATAACAAGATAGATTATGGGAGTTAGAACCCGGACAAGAGCCGAAAATCGTAAAGAGGCAAAAAAGAGTGTGGCATTCGCCAAGTTGAACAATTGCCCAACCTCACCGCGCAAAATGCGTCTTATTGCCGACCTGATCAGAGGGGTGCGCGTAGAAAAGGCTTTGCACATTCTGAAAACCAATGCAAAACAACCGTCGGAGCGCCTGCGCAAGCTGTTACTTTCGGCCATTGCAAACTGGCAGGCAAAGAATGAAGGATTGCGTATCGAAGACAGCGACCTTTTTGTAAAAGAGGTGTTTGTTGACGGTGGCCGCCAGCTGAAAAGGTTGCAGACCGCACCCCAGGGACGCGCCCACAGGATCCGTAAACGTTCAAACCATGTGACCATCCTTCTCGATGCCCGTAACAAACCGGAGCCTGAAGTTGAGGAAACAGAAGAAGTTGAAGAAAGCAATAATTAACAGTAGTTTATTAAGCAATTATTAAAATAAAGTTTTAATGGGACAAAAGACCAATCCGATTGCTAACAGGTTAGGCATTATCCGCGGCTGGGATTCAAACTGGTTCGGCGGGAAGAATTTTGAGTCCAAACTGGTCGAGGATGACAAGATTCGTAAGTATCTGAATGCCCGTCTCGCCAAGGCTGGTATTGCCAAAATCGTTATTGAGCGTACCTTGAAGCTGGTAACTGTTACCATTCACACCGCTCGTCCGGGGATTATCATTGGAAAAGGCGGCCAGGAAGTTGACAAACTCAAGGAAGAATTGAAGAAGATCACCAAAAAGGAGATCCAGATCAATATTTCCGAGATCAAGCGCCCTGAAATTGATGCAGTGATTGTCGGCAATACCGTTGCCAGCCAGATCGAAGGTCGTATTTCATACCGTCGTGCCATCAAGACCTCCATCGCATCGGCCATGAGAATCGGTGCCGAGGGGATCAAGATCATGATTTCGGGCCGCGTCGGTGGTGCTGAAATGGCCCGGAGGGAGCAATACAAGGAAGGTCGTATCCCTTTACATACATTCCGTGCTGATATTGACTATGCCACGGCAGAAGCCCATACCACCTACGGTATCATCGGCATCAAGGTCTGGATTTGCAAAGGCGACGTTTATGGCCGCCCCGACCTGGTCCCTGAAGCCACCACGACGAAACTGAAACCATCACAACATCGTGGCGGTGATCGCCCCGGCGATCGTGATAGGGGCCGTGGCGATCGTGACCGTGGCGGAGATCGCGGCGGCGACCGTGGCGGAGATCGCGGCAACCGCGGACCCGGTTCAAGGGATGGTGCGAAACCCCGCGGACCCCGCAAATAATAATTTGTAAAGACGCATTACATGCGTCTCATCAGGAAAAAAAGCTTTGTAACCCATAATATCTCAGAATAATGTTACAACCAAAGAAAACAAAATACAGGAAACAGCAGAAAGGAAAGATGAAGGGCAACGCCCAGCGCGGACACCAGCTTGCCTTTGGCTCATTCGGTATTAAGACCCTGGAAGAAGCATGGATCACCGGTCGCCAGATTGAAGCGGCCCGTCAGGCGATCACCCGTCATATGAAACGTGAAGGCCAGTTGTGGATCCGTATTTTCCCGGACAAACCTGTAACCAAGAAACCTGCCGAAGTCCGTATGGGTAAAGGTAAAGGCGCTCCCGAATATTTTGTGGCCCGTATCAACCCCGGAAGAATTCTTTTTGAAATCGAAGGAGTTGACCTGGTTACCGCAAAGGAAGCCCTCCGCCTCGGAGCCCAGAAACTTCCGGTTCAGACCAGGACTGTGACACGTAAAGATTACGTTGAAGAAGCAATATAGGTGATAAAAGGCGGCCGGTAATCCGGCTGCAACAAAGAAAACAAAAATGGAACAGAAAGTCATCATTGAACTGACAACGGCCGAAATCCTGGAAAGGATGGATGAAGAAAAGCGCCAGCTTACCAAGCTTAAGCTTAATCATGCAGTTTCGCCTTTGGAAAATCCGAATAAGATCAAGGCCTATCGTAAAACGATCGCCCGTCTTGAGACCGAATTGCGCCGCAGGGCAATAAAAGGCGTTGAAGTCACCAAAGCGGAGAAAAAATAAATATTGTAGAAGCGGGGTCAAACCTGCCTCAACAAACGGGTCACGACCCGTCTCAACAATAGAAATCATATGGAAACAAGAAATCTGAGAAAGGAAAAAACCGGCATCGTTGTCAGCAATAAGATGGAGAAATCTGTTGTGGTTGCTGTCGAACGCAAGGTGAAGCATCCTAAGTACGGGAAATTCGTAAAAAAATCCTCCCGTTTTATGGCCCACGATGACAAGAATGAATGCAGCGAGGGTGATAAAGTGCGGATTGCCGAAACCAGACCACTAAGTAAAAATAAGTGTTGGAGACTTGTCGAAATTATTGAAAAGGTTAAATAGCCATGATACAACAGGAGTCGAGATTAACAGTAGCAGACAACAGCGGAGCCAAGGAAGTACTTTGTATCAAGGTCCTCGGCGGAACGCGGAAACGGTATGCCCGTGTTGGCGACCGGATCATCGTCACAGTGAAAAACGCCATTCCTTCCGGGAACATCAAGAAGGGTACGGTTTCCAAGGCGGTTGTCGTGAGGACAAGCAAAGAGATGCGTCGTGCCGACGGTTCGTATATCCGGTTTGATGACAATGCAGTCGTATTGCTCAACAACGCCGGTGAAATGATCGGAACCCGCATCTTCGGGCCCGTAGCCAGGGAATTACGCGAAAAACAGTTCATGAAAATCGTTTCTTTAGCACCTGAGGTGCTTTAAGCATATACAATCAAGATCATGCAGAAGAAGTTACATATCCGAAAAGGCGACACCGTAATGGTCATTGCCGGTGATTCAAGAGGACAGCAGGGAAAAGTGCTGCGCGTTGATACCGAAAAGTATAAAGCCATTGTGGAAGGGGTCAACCTGGTATCGAAACATACCAAACCCAATGCCAAGAGTCCACAGGGCGGGATCGTAAAAATGGAAGCCCCCGTGCATCTTTCAAACTTACAGGTGATAGATAATACGGGTAAACCGACCCGTATCGGCCGGAAATTAGATCCTAAAACGGAAAAATTGGTTCGTTATTCAATTAATTCAGGGGAGGTTATAAAATAATGGATTATTCACCACGATTAAAAGACAAGTATCTGAATGAGGTTGTTCCTGCGCTGACGAAGCAGTTCAACTATAAAAGCCCCATGCAGGTTCCGCGGATTAACAAGATTTGTCTCAACCAGGGTTTGGGCATCGCCAACACCGATAAGAAATTTATCGACAACGGCATCAACGAAATGACGATGATCACCGGTCAGAAAGCGGTATCCACCAAATCCAAGAAGGACATTTCAAACTTCAAGCTCAGGAAAGGAAATCCCATCGGCGTGCGTGTTACTTTACGCGGCGAAAGGATGTACGACTTCCTCGACAGGCTGATCTCCGTTGCGCTGCCGCGCGTAAGAGATTTCCGTGGCATCAGCGACAAGGGATTTGACGGCCGCGGCAATTACACCCTGGGTGTGACCGAGCAGATCATCTTCCCGGAAATTGACATCGACAAAGTTACCCGTATCAACGGGGTGGATATCACCTTTGTGACATCCGCACGCAATGACCGGGAGGCCCATGCGTTGTTAAAAGAATTTGGAATTCCTTTTAAAACAAAGTAAAGATATGGCAAAAGAATCCATGAAAGCCAGAGAGCGCAAACGTGAACGCATGGTTGCACAGTTCGCCGAAAAGCGTAAAGCATTGAAGGAAGCCGGCGACTACATCGCTCTTCAGAAACTTCCGAAGAACGCCTCGCCGGTAAGGTTGCACAACCGCTGCCAGCTGACGGGCCGTCCCAAAGGATACATGCGCCTTTTCGGTGTTTCCCGTATCAACTTCAGGGAGATGGCCAACAAGGGTTTGATCCCAGGGATCAGAAAAGCAAGCTGGTAAATTATATATAGAGCCGCACTGCATTGCGGCTCAACCGAATCGCACTGCACAGTGCGGCTCAAATGAAACGCACGCGTTGCGTATCGACAAAAACAAAAATTAACAAATAAAAATAAGATAAATGGTTACGGATCCCATTGCAGATTATTTGACAAGAATCAGGAATGCCGTGTTGGCCAACCACCGGGTTGTTGAAATTCCAAAGTCGAAGATCAAGGAAGAAATTACCCGCATCCTCTTTGAGAAAGGATACATCCTCAATTTCAAGGTAGAAGATGAACCTCTGCCTGGAGTGATCAAGATTGCCCTGAAGTATCACCCGGTTACCAAAGTATCCGCCATCAATTCACTGGTCAGGATCTCCAAACCCGGGTTAAGGAAATATGTTGACAATGATCATTTGCCCCGTGTACTGAACGGCCTTGGTATTGCGATTCTTTCCACCTCTCACGGCATCATGACCGATAAGGAGGCCCGCACCCAGAAAGTTGGCGGTGAGGTATTATGTCACATCAGTTAATTAGGAGAAAATAAACATGTCAAGAATAGGAAAACTACCGATTGCATTACCCGAAGGCGTGAAAATTTCTGTCTCCGAAACCAATCTGGTAACTGTAACAGGAAAATTGGGAACTCTGGTACAACAGGTTGACCCGAAAATTACCCTGAAGATTGAAACAGGCCTGGTGACGATGGAACGTCATACAGAACAGCAGGACGACCGCGCCAAACATGGCTTGTACCGTTCGCTTGTATTCAACATGATCAAGGGTGTTTCTGAAGGCTTCACCACCGTGCAGGAATTGGTGGGTGTGGGTTACAAAGCAACCGGCAACGGTCAGACGCTAGAACTGGCACTTGGGTATTCCCACAATATCCTGATGGAACTTCCCGAAGAGATCAAGGTTGAGACCACTGCAGTTAAAGGCAAGAATAATACGATCATCCTGAAGTCCGTCGACAAACAGCTTCTGGGCCAGGTCGCTGCAAAAATCCGCTCTTTCCGTCGTCCGGAACCATATAAGGGCAAAGGCGTACGCTTCCTGGGCGAAGAGATCAAGAAGAAGGCCGGTAAATCTGCTGCCGGTCAATAACAGATAGCGCCGCATCGCGATGCGGCGGTACAAACGGGATTATTATAATCGTTTTAAAAAGAATAAAATGGCTATCAAGAGTGCAAAAGAATTTCGCAGGTTCAGGATCAAAAAAAGGATACGTAAAATCGTACAAGGGACTCCTGACAGGCCTCGCATGACCGTTTTCCGCAGTTGTAAATCAATTTACGTTCAGTTGATCGATGATCAGAGCGGAAAAACACTGGTTGCGGCTTCATCTATGGAAAAAGGGATGAAAGACCAAAAAGGTACCAAGAGCGATATTGCCAAGCTGGTTGGAAAGCTTGCTGCTGAAAAGGCAATCCAGGCTGGTATTGAAAAGGTTGTTTTTGATCGTAATGGTTATTTATATCATGGCAGGGTAAAAACTTTGGCAGATGCTGCCAGGGAAGGTGGCCTAAAATTCTAAGGAAGATATGACAAACGTTAATGTAAAAAGAGTAAAGTCGAGCGAAATCGAATTTAAGGATCGCCTGGTAAGCATTCAGCGTGTTACCAAAGTTACCAAAGGTGGACGTACCTTCAGCTTCTCAGCCATTGTCGTGGTTGGAAATGAAAATGGCGTCGTTGGTTATGGCCTGGGTAAAGCAAAGGAAGTCACGGCTGCTATTGCCAAGGGGGTTGACGATGCCAAGAAGAACCTGATTAAGGTGCCTATCCTTAAAGGAACGATACCTCACGACCAGCTGGGTAAATACAGCGGAGCCCTTGTATACCTGAAACCGGCAGCCCCGGGAACGGGAGTTATTGCGGGTGGTGCCATGCGTGCCGTTCTCGAAAGCGTTGGGGTGAAGGATGTGCTCGCCAAGTCGAAAGGTTCGTCGAACCCGCACAGTGTGGTCAAAGCCACCATCAATGCCCTGATCAAGATGAGGGATCCCTATACGATCGCACAACTGAGGGGAATTGAACTGAGTCAAGTATTTAATGGCTAATGCTAATCATTTAAGGCTGTTTTAAGCAATGGAAAAAATTAAAATAACGCAGGTTCGCAGTGGCATCGGAAGACCGTTGCGTCAGAAACGTACGCTTCAGGCCCTGGGTCTGAAAAGGATCCGCCACACGGTGGAACATGAAGCCACACCCCAGATCCTGGGAATGGTGAACAAAGTTCTGCATCTGGTGACATTTGAAAAAGTATAATCAAAGATAAACGATACTGAAATGGATTTAAGCAATCTTAAACCGGCAAAAGGTTCAACAAAAAAGGTGAAGCGTATTGGCAGGGGCCAGGGTTCAGGCCATGGTGGAACTTCCACCCGCGGCCACAAAGGGGCCAAGTCTCGCTCGGGATACTCCAAGAAATTAGGGTACGAAGGCGGACAGATGTCACTGGTGCGCCGTGTTCCAAAGTTCGGGTTCAAGAACTTCAACCGTGTTGAATATAAAGGGATTAATCTGGATGTACTGGAACTGATCGCCGAGAAAAGGAACCTGACCGTCATTACCCCCGAAATCATTGTGGATGCCGGGTATGCCTCGAAAAATGACAGGATCAAGATCCTGGGTCGCGGAGAGTTGAAAGCCAAACTGGAAGTTACAGTTCACGGTTTCTCTGCTACTGCAAAAAAGGCAATTGAAGAATTAGGTGGAGTCGCTAACGTACTTTAAACTTGTTTGAATGAAAAAACTGATTCAGACCATTCGAAACATCTGGAAGATTGAAGACCTTCGCAAGAGGATCCTTTATACAATCGGTATTGTCCTGATTTATCGTCTGGGTTCCTATGTAGTGCTTCCAGGTGTCGATCCAAGCATGCTCGCCAGCCTCCAGAATCAAACCAAATCAGGTTTGCTGGGTCTGCTGAATATGTTCTCCGGAGGTGCTTTCTCCAATGCCTCAATTTTTGCTCTCGGGATCATGCCCTATATATCAGCCTCCATCGTGATGCAGCTTCTTGGCATGGCAATTCCATATTTCCAGAAACTCCAGAAAGAGGGTGAAAGCGGAAGGAAGAAAATCAACCAGATGACCCGTTATCTCACTGTCATCATCCTGATTTTCCAGTCACCCGCCTATATTGCAAACCTTGCATCGCAACTCCCGGCTGAAGCCATATCCCCTTTCAGCGCAAGCGTCACACATCATTCGGTGTTTTCATTTTTCGGAATATCCTCCATCATCATTCTTACCGCCGGTTCCATGTTCGTCATGTGGCTGGGCGAAAGGATTACCGACAAGGGGATCGGCAACGGCATCTCCCTGATCATTATGATCGGTATCATGGCACGCTTGCCCTTCGCACTGTTTGGTGAACTGGTTTCCCGCATGGAACAGAAGGGTGGCGGACTTGTCTTCTTCGTTGTTGAAATTGCTTTCCTGGTGCTTGTCATCCTGGTTACAATCCTGCTGGTGCAGGGAACCCGGAAGATCCCGGTGCAGTATGCAAAAAGGATCGTCGGGAACAAACAATATGGCGGTGTGCGTCAGTATATTCCCCTGAAGGTGAATGCCGCCGGGGTTATGCCAATCATTTTTGCCCAGGCCATCATGTTCCTGCCGTTAACCATCGCTGGCTTTGCAAGCAATGAAACGCTGACCGGTTTTGCCAGGGTATTTACCGACATCAACGGGATCATCTATAACTTTACCTTTTTCATCCTCATCATCTTCTTCACCTATTTCTATACGGCGATCACGGTTAATCCAAACCAGATGGCCGAAGACATGAAGAAGAACGGCGGTTTCATTCCCGGTGTCAAACCAGGTAAGAAAACTGCCGAATTCATCGATGACGTGATGTCGCGCATTACCCTCCCGGGATCCATTTTTCTCGGTTTTGTCGCCATCATGCCTGCATTCGTCAGGATGGTCGGGGTCACTTCGCAGTTCGCCCAGTTCTACGGTGGTACATCGTTGCTGATTCTTGTGGGTGTTGTTCTGGATACATTGCAGCAGATTGAAAGTCATTTGTTGATGCGCCATTATGATGGTCTTACGAAATCGGGCCGGATCAAGGGCCGTTCATCCTTTTCCGTATCGGGACAATAAACTTATGTTTAACAAACAAATGACGGTTAAATCAGCAAACGAGATTGAATTATTAAGGGAGAATGGTATAATTGTCAGCAAGACCCTCGCGGAAGTTGCGAAACACATACAACCGGGTGTTAAAACGATAACACTTGACAAAATAGCTGAAGATTTTATCCGGGCGGAAGGGGCGATACCCGGGTTCAAAGGTTACAGGGGATTTCCGGGGACCCTTTGCATCTCTGTCAATGAAGAGGTGGTGCATGGAATTCCGGGCGAAAGAGTTCTTAAAAATGGTGATATTGTTTCGATCGATTGCGGATGCCATAAGGACGGTTTCTACGGGGATTCGGCCTACACCTTTCCGGTCGGAGAGGTTTCGGACGATGTGATGAACCTCCTGAAGCGTACCAAGGAGTCCTTGTACAGGGCGGTGGATGTTGCGGTTGCTGGGAAAAGGGTTGGAGACATCAGCGCAGCCGTGCAGGAATATGTGGAAGGGTTTGGATATTCGGTGGTGCGTGAACTTGTCGGGCACGGAATAGGCAGGCAGTTGCATGAGAAACCTGATGTGCCCAATTACGGGAAGAAAGGCTGGGGTGTGAAGATGATGGCAGGACTGACCATTTGCATTGAACCGATGATAAACATGGGTGCAAAGATGGTTGTCCAGGACCAGGATGGGTGGACGATCCGCACGGCTGACAAATTTCCGTCGGCGCATTTCGAACTTACAGTTGCTGTAAGAAAAGAAAAAGCGGATGTTCTTTCGACCTTCCGGTATATTGAAGAAGTTCTAGGATCAAGAAGCATATAGTATGGCAAAGCAATCGTCAATCCAGCAAGATGGCACGGTAATCGAATCCCTTGGTAACGCAATGTTCCGCGTGGAATTGGAGAACGGGCATGTTATCACAGCACACATCTCGGGTAAAATGAGGATGCATTATATTAAAATTCTTCCCGGAGACCGCGTCAGAATTGAAATGTCACCTTACGATTTAACAAAAGGAAGAATTACGTTCAGATATCAATAGACATAAAGCAAACGTAAAATGAAAGTAAGAGCATCAATTAAGAAAAGATCTGCAGATTGCAAGATCGTTCGCAGAAATGGCAAACTGTATGTCATTAACAAGAAGAACCCTAAGTTCAAACAAAGACAAGGTTAAGATATTAGAAACATAAAATTGGATTATTATGGCCAGAATTGCAGGTATTGACTTACCTAAACAAAAAAGGGGTGAAATCGGGCTGACCTATATCTTTGGTATCGGGAGAAGCACAGCTCAAAAGATCCTTGACTTGGCAGGTGTTGACAGGAATAAGAAGGTTCAGGAGTGGAATGATGAAGAACAGAATAAGATCCGTTCCATTATCAACGATAATTTTAAAATCGAAGGTGCCCTGCGTTCTGAGGTCCAGATGAATATCAAACGCTTAATGGATATCGGTTGCTACCGTGGGATCCGTCATCGTTTAGGATTGCCGGTTCGCGGACAGAGCACGAAAAACAATGCCCGGACCCGTAAAGGCAGGAAAAAAACCGTTGCCAACAAAAAGAAGGCGACCAAAGGTTAATCGTTCAAGCACGTAGTAATTTAGAGTATGGCAAAGACTGAAAAAAGTTCAAAAAAGAGGGTTGTTAAGGTGGATGCAATAGGTAAAGCCTATGTGAACGCCTCGTTTAACAATCTCATCATCACGCTGACCAACAACGCCGGCCAGGTTATCAGCTGGTCTTCAGCAGGCAAGATGGGTTTCAAGGGATCGAAAAAGAATACTCCATACGCTGCCCAGATGGCGGCGCAGGATGCTTCGAAGGTTGCTTATGACCAGGGCCTCCGCAAGGTGAAGGTATATATCAAAGGACCCGGAGCCGGACGCGAGTCTGCAATCCGTACCCTGCACACTGCGGGAATCGAGGTAACGGAGATCATGGATATCACTCCATTGCCCCACAACGGATGCCGTCCTCCCAAAAGAAGAAGAGTTTAATTTTTATTTATATCAAACAGCATGGCAAGATACATTGGCCCAAAGTCCAGAATTGCAAGAAGGTTCAGGGATCCTATTTTTGGTCCTGATAAAAGTTACGAAAAAAAGAATTATCCTCCGGGAATGCATGGTCAGACCAAGCGCAGGGCAAAAGTTTCGGAATACGGAACCCAGCTCATGGAGAAACAAAAAGCCAAATATACTTATGGTATCCTGGAGCGCCAGTTCAGGAATATCTTCCTGAAAGCCGCACGTAAGGGCGGTGTAACCGGTGAAGTATTGCTGCAGCTGATCGAGTCACGGCTCGACAATGTGGTTTACCGCATGGGGATCTCCCCGACCAGGGATGGAGCGCGCCAGCTCATCGGCCACCGCCACATCCTCGTCAACGGGAAGGTGATGAATATTCCCTCGTACGAACTCCACCCGGGCGATATCGTAGCCGTTCGCGAGCGTTCAAAATCTCTTGAAGTAATTACCAACTCACTTTCGGGTCGCGGAAATCAATATCCGTGGCTGGAATGGGACGGAGGCATGATGACCGGCAAGTTCATGAGCTATCCTGAAAGGGACCAGATTCCTGAGAATATCAAGGAACAGCTCATCGTCGAATTGTACTCGAAGTAAAAATATCTCGTTGTTGAGACGCATCGCAATGCGTCTCAACAGATAATAATAACAAATAAAAACTAATAT
This sequence comes from uncultured Bacteroidales bacterium, assembly GCA_903845055.1. Taxonomy (GTDB): domain Bacteria; phylum Bacteroidota; class Bacteroidia; order Bacteroidales; family FEN-979; genus CAIVAT01. The sequence goes on from CAIMWF010000044.1 coordinate 53,185, forward strand.
ATGGCAATATTACCGTTCCAAAAGCCTGACAAAGTGATCATGGTGGAAGCCGATGATTGCCGGGGGGTATTTGAATTCCGCCCACTTGAACCAGGTTTTGGTGTGACCATTGGAAACTCACTCAGGAGAATTCTCCTATCTTCATTGGAAGGCTTTGCCATCACTTCGGTGAAAATTGAAGGGGTAGAGCAGGAATTTTCCACCATCAAAGGTGTTATTGAGGACGTTACCGAGATCATCCTGAACCTGAAACAAATACGCTTCAAACGGTTGATCGATACCGAAAGCGCTGAAAAGGTTACGGTCGTTATCGCTCAGCAAAAAGAATTCAAAGCAGGAGATATCAATAAATTCCTGTCTGTTTTCCAGGTGCTGAACCCGGAGATTGTGATTTGCCATATGGAATCGAACGTAAAACTGACTGTTGAATTGTCGGTTGACAAGGGCCGTGGTTATGTTCCGGCTGAAGAAAATAAAACCCTGAGTTCTTCCCTGGGCCGGATTGCCATTGATTCAATCCACACACCCATCAAGAATGTTACCTTTAACGTGGAGAATTTCCGCGTTGAGCAAAAGACCGACTACGAAAAGCTTATCATCGAAGTGCTCACGGATGGTTCCATCCAGCCGAAAAGTGCATTGAAAGAGGCCGCCAAGATTCTCATCCACCATTTTATGTTGTTTTCTGACGAAAAGATCACCCTCGATTCTGCAGAAAAAGCCGTGGCCGAGGAATTTGACGAAACCTCGCTGCACATCCGCCAGTTGCTCAAAACGAAACTGGTTGACATGGACCTTTCCGTGAGGGCGCTCAATTGCCTGAAAGCTGCCGATGTTGAATATCTTGGCGACCTTGTGGCCTTCAACAAAAATGATTTGCTGAAATTCCGCAATTTTGGCAAGAAATCACTGACTGAACTTGAAGAGCTCGTTAAGTCGAAAGGACTTGAGTTTGGGATGAATACGACGAAATATAAATTAGATAAGGATTAATTGCGATGAGACACCAGAAGAAATTTAACCATTTAGGAAGAAAAAGTGCACACCGGAAGGCGATGCTGTCAAACATGGCTGCCTCTCTGATCATTCATAAAAGGATCCATACCACGGTTGCCAAAGCAAAAGCGCTTCGTGTCTATGTTGAACCCCTGATCACCAAATCGAAAGAGGACACCACCCATTCGCGCCGTACGGTGTTCAGTTATCTTCAGAGCAAGGAAGCGGTTACCGAACTGTTTCGTGAAATTTCGAAAAAGATCATGGACCGCCCCGGAGGTTATACCCGGATCCTGAAAACCGGTAACCGTTTTGGTGATAATGCCGAAATGTGCCTGATCGAACTGGTGGATTACAATGAAGCCATGTTGTCGCCGGCATCGGATGGCAAAGCAAAGGCAACCCGCCGCAGAAGGTCCGGTGCCAAGAAAAGCACCGGAGATGCTGAAGAAACAAAAACTTCCGATAAGAAGAGCGAAGTTAAAAAAACGGCAAAAAAGGTTGAGGAGCCGGTAAAGGAAACGGTTCCGGATGTAAAACCTGAGGCTGCCGATGAAACTGCCGAAGCCTGATCACGTGAACACAACATATTGAAATCTCAATAAAGGAAAAGGATGACATAGTTAATATGTTGTCCTTTTTTCTTTCAACCAATTATTCAAAACCAAAAAGAAAAAGAACCATGAGCACTATTTTATCAATCCATGCCAGGCAGATCCTGGACTCAAGAGGAAACCCCACCGTAGAGGTGGATGTAGTTACCGAAAGCGGTATTATCGGCCGTGCTGCCGTGCCTTCAGGTGCCTCAACCGGGGTACATGAAGCTGTTGAATTGCGCGACGGTGACAAGAATTACTATATGGGCAAAGGCGTCTTAAAAGCCGTTCAGAATGTCAACACGATAATTGCCGAAGAAATTCAGGGCATGTATGTCACCGACCAGATCGAAATCGATAATAAACTTATCGCGCTCGATGGAACTCCCAACAAGGCAAAACTTGGTGCAAATGCAATCCTGGGTGTTTCGCTTGCCGCTGCCCATGCAGCCGCACAGGTGACAGGGCAAGAACTATACCGCTACATCGGCGGGGTTTCGGCCCAGACCCTTCCCATTCCCATGATGAATATCCTTAACGGGGGGTCACATGCCGATAACTCCATCGACTTCCAGGAATTCATGATTATGCCGGTGGGTGCCAGTTCATTCAGCGAAGCATTACGCATGGGTGCAGAGGTTTTTCACAACCTGAAGGCCGTTCTTAAAAAAGGTAAATATTCGACCAATGTAGGCGACGAAGGCGGATTCGCACCAAACCTCAAGTCGAACGAAGAGGCCCTGACCGTGATCATGAAGGCGATTGAGATTGCCGGTTATGTTCCCGGCAAAGATATTTATATTGCCCTCGACCCTGCTTCATCGGAGTATTACATTCCCGAGGAAAATGTATATCATCTGAAAAAATCGACCGGCGATAAACTGAGTCCTGCCGACATGGTCTCCTTCTGGAAAGACTGGGCAAAACGGTACCCGATCATCTCCATTGAAGATGGTATGGCCGAAGACGACTGGGATGGCTGGAAAATGATGACAAAAGAGCTGGGTAACAAAATCCAGCTGGTCGGCGACGATCTTTTCGTAACGAATGTCGACAGGCTGTCGCAGGGTTTCAAGAAGGGGGTTGCAAATTCGATCCTCATCAAGGTCAACCAGATCGGAACCCTGAGTGAAACGATCAATGCCGTTAACATGGCATATCGTCATAGCTATACTGCTGTCATGAGCCACCGGTCGGGCGAAACGGAAGACGTTACCATCGCCGACCTGGCAGTGGCCCTGAATACCGGCCTGATCAAAACAGGTTCTGCCTGCCGCACCGACCGCATCGCAAAGTACAACCAGTTGCTGCGCATAGAGGAACAGCTGGGAGATACTGCCATTTACCTGGGAAAGGACTTTAAGTACGCAAAGTAAAGGTTAACCAGGTCTGTTGGGTCATGGGATCAAGGGATGAAAGGGTGGGCGCGAAAGGGTAAAAGGGTAAGAAGGCGAGAAGGTGAGACGGTGACAAGGTGACAAGGTGACAAGGTGACAAGGTTAAAGAGGTAAAAGGGTTACAAAGTTTCGGGTTCGCGGGTGACTGGGGTATCAGGTTGAGGAATCTTGTATTTTGTTAATAACTTTTACTTTTTTACCTGTTACTTTTTGCTGTTTTCATGATTAAGGAGAAACCCTTGGTATGAAAACACATAAAGATCTGAATGCATGGAAAGAAAGCATCGAGCTTGTCGTTTCCGTCTATGAAATTGCGGGGAGATTTCCGAAACATGAGATGTTTTGCCTGACGCAGCAACTCAGGAGAGCCGCAGTTTCAGTTCCGTCCAATATCAGCGAAGGAGCAGCCCGTAACTATAAAAGGGAATTTATCAGGTTCCTGAGAATCTCAATGGGCAGTCTCACAGAGGTTGAAACTCAAGTGATTATTTCCTGGAAATTGAGGTACATTGAAGAACCTGAGATGAAGGCTGTCATTGGAAAAATCTACCTCATCCGTTCACAGATCGCAGGCCTCATTAAAAGTGTCGGAATAACAAAGTAAAAAAAAGGACAGGTTGGGAAAATTCCACTTCGTTACATGTTTGGTATTATGTTTGTTAGGATCACTACCTCATAACCTTGTTACCCTGTCACCATTTGACCTTATCACCTTGTCACCTTCTCACCTTTTTAACCCAGTCACCTTTTAATTTTTTATCTTCCCCAGCACCTCCACCAGCAACCCGGTAACGTGCTTTACATTTTCATTGAAGACCTTCAGTACATCCTCCCAGGTCACCGGATCTTCGTCATGTTTCCATGAATCATAATCGGTAGAAAGGGCGATCGCCGCATAAGGGATCCCGGCCTCCATGGCCAGGCTTGCCTCAGGGGCGATGCTCATGTTGATCACATCGGCCCCGAGCAGGCGAAACATCTTTGATTCGGCCCTGGTCGAAAACCGCGGTCCTTCGATGGTTACGATGGTGCCGGCAGGGTGAAAGGGGATGCCTGTTTCCCGGCAACCCGCTATCAGCATCTGGCGGAGTGGTTCGGTAAAGGGGTCAGCCATGGCCGTATGTGCCATCCTGCCGGGTTCAAATGCGTCGTAAAAAGTGTTGACCCGGTGACGGGTGAAATCGATGAACTGGTCGGCGATGACCACATGTCCGCGACCGATCTCTTCCCGCAGGCTTCCGCAGGCGGTGGTTGCAAAAATCATGGTACATCCCAATTCCTTGAGAGCATGGATGTTCGCCCGGTTGTTCACCTGGGTGGGCGGGATGGCATGATCGCGGCCATGCCTTGAAAGGATAAAAACTTCGCAAGCACCAAGTTTTCCCTCGAAGAAAGTTGAACTGGGCTCCCCGTAAGGCGTGACTACCGCAATTTCCCGGGTTTCCTGAAAAATATTTAAGTTCTCGAGCCCTGAGCCTCCGATAATGCCGATTTTCGTCATGTTCGTTTTTTTTGCGAATATAATGCAAACTGACGGGAGGAGGATCATGGAGCCGGAAAAATCAACCTTACCTGTTAAATATATGAATGAAGCATTCTGCATATGAATGAAAAGCTTAATTTTGCCGGACGTTAAGAAACACCACATGGAAATTCAATATATAGGGGAACATCTCTTCCCCGGAGAGATGGGAAAATTATTTGTCTGGCTGGGTTTTGCAACCGCGATCCTGGCGACCATTTTCTATTCGCTGTCATTTTATCGCAGGAACGACCGGCAATTATGGAAAACCATTGCACGCAGCCTTTACATGGTGCATACATTCTCGATGGTTGCCGTAGCGGTTATTCTCTATTTTCTCATTTTCAGGCATTACTTTGAATATGCTTATGTCTGGCAGTATTCATCCGTGGAATTGCCCATCAAATATATCATCTCGTGCTTCTGGGCAGGACAGGAGGGGAGTTTCCTCGTGTGGGCCCTCTGGCAGTCGCTGATCGGCCTGGTGTTGCTGCGTATCGCCAGGAACTGGGAAACACCCGTGATGATGATTTTCTCATTGTCACAGATATTTGTCACCTCCATGTTGTTAGGGATCACCCTGCTTGGCACGAAGATCGGCGCAAGCCCCTTTGCATTGCTGCGTCATACGGTAGGCTCCCTGCAGGGTACCATCTTCGCCATGCCGAACTACCTGACGATGATCACCGATGGCAACGGGCTCAATCCCTTGCTTGAGAACATCTGGATGACCATCCATCCCCCCATCCTGTTCCTCGGATATGCACTCGCCCTGGTTCCTTTTTCATATGCGATCGCCTCTTTTCTAAAAAAGGATTACCACACATGGATCGGGCGTGCCATGCCATGGACCCTGCTGGCATTGCTGACCCTCGGAGCAGGAATCCTGCTGGGAGGAGCCTGGGCCTATGTTTCGCTTACCTTTGGCGGCTTCTGGTCGTGGGATCCTGTCGAGAACTCTTCACTGGTGCCCTGGATGACCCTGGTGGCCGGCTTGCATTTCCTGCTGACAGCCCGGAAGCAGAATTTTGCCCTGTTTGCTGCCTACCTGCTGATCACCCTGTCGTATGTGCTGGTGCTTTATGCTAGTTTCCTCACCCGCAGCGGCGTACTGGCCGATACCTCGGCACACTCTTTTGGCGACAATGGCATGACCAAGCAACTGTTGATTTTCCTGCTCACCTTCCTCGTGATGATGGTGGTAATGATCGGGATCAATGTCAGGAAATTTCATATTCCAAGGAAAGACATCCTGCTTTCGCGTGAGTTCTGGATGTTCATCGGCGCCATCATCATGGTTCTTGCTGCGTTCCAGATTGTTTTTACCACTTCAATCCCGGTTTTCAACGGACTGTTCCATACAGACTTTGCCCCCCCGGTCGACCGTGTCGGATTCTACAATCGCTGGCAGATGCCTTACGCCCTGCTCATCGCCGGGTTTATCGCTTTCAGCCAGTTCCTGAATTACAATGAAAATGATGCAGGACATTTCCTGAAAAAAATGGGGATCCCCCTTGCCCTTGCGGTGCTCAGCTGCATGGCCATCGATTCATTCGGCATTGTAACCCGGATGAATATCCTGATGCTGGTCGGTTTTACGCTTTTTGCCCTTTATGCCTCGTTGTACAACGTGATCTTCAGGACCTCCAAACCGAGGAATACCGGGGCTATTACAGCGCATATCGGGTTCGTGGTATTTGTGCTCGGAACGGCACTGACCTTTTCCAACGCCCAGGTTATTTCAAAAAACACATCGAAGTTTGACCTCGGCGACAGTCAGTCGAATGCCGAGAACCTGGTCCTGACAAGGAATGACACCCTTTCCATGAACGGGTTCTATGTTTCATACGTAAGCAACCGCACCGAGGGAAATACAACGGTTTATTCGATTGATTTTATGACCAGGCAGCACGGTAAAATCAGGAAGGAGTTTACACTTTACCCTTCGGTCAATGTTCATCCGAGGATGGGGGCGGTATATAACCCGGATACACGTCACTTTCTGAACCGCGACTATTATGCCTACATTGCGAATGTATCGAAGGATCCCGACTACATCGTCGTCAAAGCCATCATGAACCCGTATATCAATATCCTGTGGCTGGGAGCGGTCATCATGACCATCGGCTTTGCGATCGCATTCTTCAAACGTGCCCGTCACCGCTGGCAAAGCAATTCCTGATCGCGGCCCTATTTCTCCTTTGCCTTATTCTCAAGCATCGGGACAAACCTGAAGGTGCCATATTCCTTTCTAACAAAGGTCTTTTCGTCCTCTTTAACGACAGTGGTCATGATCTGGACATCGTTGGCCCCCAGGGGAATCACCAGGATGCCACCCGGTTTCAATTGTTCCAGCAGGGCATCCGGTATATAGGGTGCGGCAGCGGTAACAATGATCTTGTCAAAGGGTGCATAGGTGGGCAATCCTTTGTATCCATCGCCGAAAAAGGTTTTGATGGAATGATAACCTATGAGGGGAAGAAACTTGCTGGTTTTATCAAAGAGGGTTTTCTGCCGTTCAATGGTGAAGACCTTCGCACCCAGTTCAGCAAGGATACAGGCCTGGAAACCCGATCCGGTTCCGATTTCAAGCACCTTGTCATTCTTTTTAACCTGCAGCAGTTCACTCTGAAATGCAACCGTGTACGGCTGTGAAATCGTCTGACCTGCCCCGATCGAAAAGGGTTTATCCTCGTAGGCATATTCAAGGAAGGAGGAATCAAAGAAAAAATGGCGTGGAACCTTTTCGATTGCAGCGAGAACAAGGGGGTCGGTGATGCCCTTTTGCATGATATTCCGGACCAGTAATTTCCGGAGTCCCTGATGCCGGTAAGAGTCAACTGGAAGTGCGTTGGCCATGGAATTTTACGTGTTAAAATTTTCACGAAAATACTAAATTCAGTCAGGGTAAAAACCTACCTTTGTAAAAAAAACTAAAATGCTGAAAATCGGAGTTCTGGGTGCAGGCCACCTTGGGAAAATTCACTTGAGATGCATCAAGGATATTCCTGAATTTGATCTGGTAGGGTTTTATGATCCCGACACTGCAAATGCGGAAAAAACCGAAGCCGAATTCGGTGTAAAGAACTGGGATTCACTGGATGGATTGATTGATGCCGTTGATGTGGTCGATATCGTCACACCGACGATTTCTCATTTTGAATGTGCAGCCAAGGCCCTTAAGAAATGCCGGCATGTGTTCATCGAAAAACCCATCGTGACGACGCTGGATGAGGCCCGCGAACTGATTAAAATAGCGGCCGAGGCGAATGTGAAGGTACAGGTGGGACATGTTGAACGGTTCAACCCGGCCTTTCTTGCCGCCGAACCCCTTTTCGACCGGCCTATGTTTATCGAAAGCCACCGCCTGGCGCAATTCAATCCCCGCGGTACCGATGTCCCCGTGATTCTCGACCTCATGATCCACGATATCGATATCATATTAAGCGTCGTTAAGAGCAACATCCGGAAAATCAGCGCAAGCGGCGTAGCCGTCGTCAGCGATACCCCCGATATCGCAAATGCCCGCATCGAATTCGACAACGGGTGTGTTGCCAACATGACCGCAAGCCGGATCTCCCTGAAAAACATGCGGAAATCCCGTTTTTTCCAGCGCGATGCCTACATTTCGATCGATTTCCTGAAAAAGGAGCTTGAAGTGGTGAGGATCACCGACGTTGAAAAGGACACCGCCCCGGTAGGTTTTGTCCTTGAACTTGGTCCGGGCCGCGGAACAAAGCAGATCAGTTTCGATAAACCCGAAATAAAACCCCTCAACGCCATCAGGGCCGAACTGGAAGGGTTTTATGCTTCAATCATCAACAACACCGTACCTGCCGTTACCATCATCGACGGTTACAGCGCACTTGAACTGGCCTATAAAATCATCGAAAAAATAGACCAGAATTCGACCAGTCTCAGCTAATCTTTGATTCTTTTTTTGTTCATTACTTTAATCCTGAAAAATTACAATATCGGTAAAATTCGACCGTTAGCCTTTCAGGAAATAGTGATTTTATCTTATGTTCCATTTATGACGCGGCGGAATTTCCACTTTTATCCATTTGTTTTTCTGTTTCTTCTTTTCACAGCCGTATCATGTGAGAAATTTTCCGGTGACCAAACCGTTCCCGCGTACCTTTCAATCGACTCTATTTACCTGACTACCAACTACTATACCCAGGGTACCACCTCGCAACACATTACCGATGCCTGGGTCACCATCGACAATGAATTCATCGGGGCATTTGAACTTCCTGCAAGGTTCCCTGTTCTTAAAACCGGGAAACACAGCATCAAAATTTTCCCTGGTATAAAAAAAGACGGCATCGCAGCTACCAGGGTCAGCTATAACTTTTACAGTCCTGTCGAGACCATGATCAAACTGGCCCCGGACAGTTCAACAAGGATGGGAACCTTAAAGACGACCTATACCTCCGCCGCACTGTTCCAGTGGAAAGAGGATTTCGAGGAAGTGGCGCTCACCCTGGATACCCTGGCGGGCAGTTCGGCCTATATCCAGCGCACTCCGGTTGGTTCTTCACAAACTTTTGAAGGAAATCATTCGGGGTTGGTGGTGCTCGATTCATTACACTCTTATTTTGAGTGCCAGACACACTCAGCCTATAACATACCTGTCCAACCGGTTTTCCTTGAGATGAACTTCAACACCTCCTGCCAGTTCACGGTCGGCGTGGTAACGTACGGTTCTTCCATTCTTTACCAGACGCCGGTCATTACGCTAAACCCGACCAACGGAATTTGGAAGAAAATTTACATCGACCTTTCAACCACGCTGAATGCCTATACCGGGATGACTACTTACCGGGTATACATGCGCGCGCTGAAGGGCACCGGTGTGAAAAACGCTGCCATTCTCTTTGATAATTTCAAACTGGTGACCCTCTCATCGGCAAAATGATATCGACTGATAACAGAATAGTCCATTATGAATAAACGTTTACAGGTTTTTAAATACATCTTTGCCGATATCCTGGCGGCGTTTATTGCCTGGACTTTGTTCTTCATATACAGGAAATATGCCGTCGACCACCAGATCTTTTCACACCTGCGCGACATCCTGGGCGACCGCAACCTCTATTATGGCATCTCCATCATTCCTGTCTTCTGGCTTGTCCTTTACACCCTCATCGGCACCTATCGCAAAATATACCGCAAAGCGCGCCTCCGCGAGTTCGCGCAAACAATTTTAATTACCATTATCGGAGTTACCATCCTGTTTTTTACCCTGATCCTCGACGACCGGATCATCAACCAGCATACCTACATCGAATTCTTCTTTGTCCTGCTGATGCTCCATCTTTTTTTTACCGGATCGTTCAGGTTTTTCCTGACCTCCAGGGCAGCCTATAAAATTCATTATAAACTGATCGGGTTCAATACCATCATCATCGGCAGCAACGGAAATGCCGTTTCCATTTACAATGAAATTGAAAACCAGGAAAAATCATCCGGGAACAAATTCGTCGGTTTTATCAACGTGGAGGGCTACAAACAATACAAGTTGGCCGAATCCATTCCGCACCTGGGCGGTCTGCAGGATCTCAACAGGCTGGTCAGGGAGTTGTCGATTGAAGAGGTAATTATTGCAATTGAGCACTCTGAAAATCATACTATTGAAAATATTATCACCCAACTCGAAGACACAGATGTGGTGATCAAAATCATACCGGCAATGCAGGACATTCTCATGGGGTCGGTTAAGACAACCTCCATCTTCCACGCGCCCCTTATCCAGATCTATCCCGACTTGATGCCCGACTGGCAAATGTCGCTTAAACGTATCCTCGATCTTGTAATCTCCATTATTTGCCTCATCCTGCTCGCGCCGGTAATGATCATAACGGCGATCATCATCAAGGTGACCTCACCCGGGCCGGTTTTCTTTTCACAGGAGCGTATCGGGATTCGGGGAAAACCTTTTACAATGCACAAATTCAGGACGATGTATAAAGATGCGGAGGATAACGGACCCCAGCTTTCGTCCAAGAACGATCCGCGGATCACCCGTTTCGGCAGGTTCCTGAGGCAATTCCGGGTGGATGAAATTCCCCAGTTTTATACCGTTCTTAAAGGCGACATGAGCCTTGTGGGCCCGCGGCCCGAGCGCCAGTTCTACATCGACATGATCACGCAGCGTGCGCCCCATTACCGCCTCCTGCAGAAAGTAAAACCGGGGATTACCTCATGGGGCCAGGTAAAATATGGCTATGCCGAGAATCTCGAGCAGATGGTGGAACGGCTGAAGTTCGACATCCTCTACATTGAGAATATGTCGCTCGCCATGGATTTCAAGATTTTAATCTATACAATCCTGATCATTATTCAGGGTCGCGGAAAATAGAATATCCTCCACTTTTCCCATAATTTCAGTTGCTTTTCCCTGCAGGTAAATATCTGTGAGCCCGGCCGTGTAATTTGACGGGGCGGGGTTTACCTCGATGATGGCTGCCCCGTTTTCCTTTGCCATGACCGGGATCTGGCTGGCAGGCATCACCTCCCCGGTGGTGCCGATGATAAGGAATACATCCGACAGGGCAGCCGCTTCATAGGCTGCTGCAAGGGGAACCTGGGGGATCGGTTCCCCGAAAAACACAAAGTCGGGTTTCAGGATACCCCCGCACTCGCGGCAGGTGGGAGGAACATGATCAAAGCTGATCTCCGACGACTTGTACATACGCCTGCAATGGGTGCAGAGAAGCTTTTTCGTATTTCCATGGAAGTCGTATACCAGTTGCGAACCTGCCTCCTGGTGGAGGTTGTCGATATTCTGGGTGATGGTCCGGCCAAGCATTCCCTCCTGTTCCATGCGGGCAAGTACAAGGTGGGCTCTGTTGGGCCTGGCTTCCGTGAAAAAATCGTAGAAAATCTCTTTGATCACCCTCCATGAACCGGCAGGGTCCCTGTGGAAATTGCTGATGTCGAGTACGCCCGGATCATATTTGTTCCAGAGACCGCCCTCGCCGCGAAAGGGGGGGATGCCGCTTTCAACCGAGATCCCTGCTCCCGTAAACGCGGTTGTGAACCTGGATTTTTTTAGTAATCGTACTGCTTCAAGGATTTTTTGTTCCATCTTGTCGGGGTTAAAATGTAAGGAATACCGGCAACGTGGTGGTCAATGGTTTGATATTCTGTGTTCTCCTGGTTTCCTCTGCGGACTCCGTGTTTGAAAAATCATTCAAAACCACAGAGGCCGCAAAGGAGTGAAGGAGGCCACGGAGAAATTTATCGTGGGACAGCGATTATTACTTAAGCCATTTATCGAGCCAGTTGTAAAAAGTCCGCTGCCATAAAATTCCATTCTGGGGCTTCAGGACCCAGTGATTTTCATCGGGAAAGTAAAGGAATTCGGCAGGTATCCCGCGGAGCTTTGCCGCATTGAATGCCTGCATCCCCTGCGTTGCCGCGATCCGGTAATCGAGTTCCCCGTGGATCACCAGGATCGGGGTATCCCATTTGTCGACGAACCGGTGGGGCGAATTTGCATAGGAGCGCTGCGCCGTTTTATTTGTTTTATCCCAGAAGGGGCCGCCGAGATCCCAGTTGACAAACCACATCTCCTCGGTTTCAAGGTACTGTGATTCGAGGTTGAACATTCCGTCGTGGGCAATAAAAGCCTTGAAACGCTTGTTGTGGTTTCCTGCAAGCCAGTAAACCGAAAAGCCGCCATAACTTGCGCCGACGCACCCGAGTTTATCTTTGTTTACATAGGGTTCTTTTGAAACGGCATCGATGGCGCTCAGGTAATCTTTCATGTTCTGCCCGCCATAATCGCCGCTGATCTCGGCATTCCAGGCCTGGCCGAAGCCCGGTAAGCCACGGCGGTTTGGAGCAACAATGATGTAACCGTTCGCCGCCATCATCTGGAAGTTCCACCGGTACGACCAGAACTGGCTGACGGTACTCTGGGGTCCGCCTTCACAGTAAAGCAGGGTCGGGTATTTTTTGGCCGGGTCGAAATGGGGCGGATAGATGACCCACGTTTGCATATCCTTGTTGTCGGTAGTCTTGATCCACCGTTGTTCGATGCGGGCCAGGGCAAGCTTGTCAAGCACATCCTTGTTGGTGGTGGTGACCGGGGTGTCTTTTCCGGTTGCCGGGTTCACGGAGAACAATTCGGTCGGTTCCGACATCGACATCCTCGATGCGATCAGTTTGTCGCCGGCAGGGATCACACCGGTGTAATTGTGAATCCCTTCGGTGATCTTCGCGATCCTGCCGTCGGAGACATCGAGCCTGTAAATTTCGTCGGTGGCATGAAAATCGCTGATGAAATAGATCGATTTGCTGTCGTCGGTCCATGCCATGCTCTCGGCATTCTGATCAAAATCTTTTGAAAAATCGGTTTTTGTCCTGGTGCCGAAATCATAAACGAACAGCCGGTTCTTATCCGATTCGTAACCGTCGTGTTCCATGCTCGACCATGCGATCTTTTTCCCGTCGGGTGAATAGACGGGGGCCACATCGTATCCCATCATACCTTCGGTGAGGTTGGTGGCCTGCCCGGAGGCAAGATCATAAAGATAGATGTCAGAATTGGTTGACTTTGCATATTCAAGGCCCTTCTTTTTACGGCATGTGTAGGCAATGGTCCTGCTGTCGGGGCTCCAGGTGATCTGCTCCATCCCTCCAAAGGGCATCAGCGGGGTTTCGTAAGGTTCGTTCAGCATGATATCCTTGCCCCTTGTGATCATATCCGTCGCCAGGTCGGCAACAAAAATGTGACTGGTCGACTGCACCCATGTATCCCAGTGACGATACATCAGGTCGTCCATGATCCGGCCGCTTGCCTTGGGGAGGCCGGCATAGAGATCTTTCATCACCTTTTCACACGGGACGTCGGCGGTGTAAAGTATTTTTTTCCCGTCGGGGGAATACTTGAAACCATTGATGCCGTTCTCGATGTTGGTTACCTGTCGCCGGTTGTTCCCATCCGGATCCATCTCCCATACCTGCATGCAACCCGTTTCGGCCGACATGAAGAGCACTTTTTTCCCGTCGGGGCTCCACAACGCCTGGTATTCACTGAATTTGGTGGTGGTGATGCGTTTCAGGTTCTGCCCGTCGGTGCCGATCGTGTACAACTCCCGGTTTCCCTTGTTCTGGGCGACATCATAATAGGTTACCCCGTAAAGGATGGTTTTCTTGTCGGGCGACAAATCCGGTTCACTCAGCCTTCCGAAACTCCACAACACTTCCGGTGTCATCAGGTCACTCCTGAGATCAGGGCTCTTTTTCTCGATCAGGGGTGCTTCCGCCTGTTTGTTCTCTTTGGGTTTGCATGCGGTAAACCCGGCAAGCACAGCCACCAGGAGAAACAATGTGATTCTTTTCATGTTTTTAGTTTTTGATTAGGTTTATAATAGTCTGGGCAGAAACAGGATGACCCCGACAATGACCGCGATAGCGGCGGCCATCAAAACGGCTCCTGCTGCAACATCTTTTACGATCCCGGCCTGCTTTTCATAGCCGGGTGAAACCAGGTCGACCAGTATTTCAATAGCGGTGTTCATCGCCTCCATGGTGATGACCAACCCGATGGTGAGCAGAAGGATGCACCATTCGGTGGCGCTGAGCCGGGCGAGCGCGCCGCAGGCGACTGCGATGCAAACGGCGACAAGGTGTATCCTGAAATTCAGCTGACTGCCTGCCGTGTATTTTATCCCGTTGGCGGCATAGCCGAAACTCCGCAAACGGCCTGTGAGATGTGGTTTCAGTCCATGTATCGGCGGCATCAGTTCTGGCTGTTTAAATGTTTCTCAAGCACCGACATCAGTTCGTGTGCTTTGATGGGTTTTGAAATGTAATTGTCGCAACCGGCGGCAATGCTTTTTTCCCGCTCCCCCTTTAACGCGTAAGCTGTCTGGGCAATCACAGGCAGGTTCGGATGCTCCTTTTTCAGAATCTGGGTTGTTTCATAACCGTCCATGACGGGCATGCGGATATCCATCAGGACAAGGTCAAAATCCCTCAGTTTGCAGATCGCGATCGCCTCCATGCCGTTTTTCACCCATACCAGTTTTGCCCCTGTATTTTTAAGCATCCGCTCCATCAGCAGGTAATTTGAATCTTCATCTTCGACGACCAGGATGTTCTTCCGGCTCCAGTCTTGCACCTTCATCGGAACATGCACCTGCCCGTATGGTTCGATGAACCTGGAGGTATTCTGGTATAGGGGCAGGAGAATGTAAAATGAGGTCCCTTTGCCACGTTCCGATTCAACGCGGATGGTCCCTCCCAGGAGCTGGACCAGGTTTCTTGAAATGGTGAGCCCCAGGCCGGCACCCCCGTATTTCCGGGTGGCGGTGTCGTCAACCTGCCTGAAACGCTCGAAGATGATATTGTGCATTTCCCGGGGGATCCCGATTCCGGTATCGCACACATAGAATTCAAGGTAGGGGATGGTCCCGATGTTTTTCTGAATGTAGCCGAATTCAACATGTCCCTGGTCGGTAAATTTCAAACCATTTTCAATCAGGTTTGTCAACACCTGGCGAAGCCGGTTGCCATCGGTAAGGATCGTGAAATCGGGATCCTCGTTGCCCGGAATGCAGTTGAGAGCAACTTTTGTTTTGTTGGTTTTGCGTTTCACCTCGTTGAGGGTGACTACGAGATTCGACATCAGGGAGTTGAGCAGGCAATCTTTGATCTCGATTTTTATCTGGCCCGATTCAATCTTGGCAATATCAATGATGTCGTCGATAATCCGCATGAGGTCGTTCCCGCGTTCCCTGATGATTTCGATGAATTCCTGCTGTTCATCCCTGGTGAGTTCAGGCTCGGACAGAAGTGATGAAAAGCCCAGGATGGCATTCATGGGGGTCCGGATCTCATGCGACATGTTGGCCAGGAAAGCCGATTTCAGCCGGTCGGAACCTTCTGCTTTGTCGCGGGCTGCTATCAGGCTCTGCTCGATGCGTTTATGTTCCGAAATGTCGCGGTATATGCAGTAGCCGCCTACAACCTGGTTGTTTATTGTTATCGGTGTGGCAAGGATGGAAACATCGATCAGGTGACCGTCCTTGTGATTGCGATGCGTCTCGGTCTCGGTAGTGATCCCCTTCAGGATGTCGGTTGTTATTTTTGTGGATTCGGCCCGGTTACCAGGATCGGCGATGAGATCATCGACGGTCCGGTCAAGGACGTCGGACGGGGTGTATCCGAACAATTTCAGAAACGCCGTATTTACCCTCACGATTTTGCCAAGTTCCGTTGTCATGATGATTCCTTCGGGAGAACCTTCAAACAACTGGTCCAGGTACGCCTTTTCCTTCTGGAAGGACTCTTCCGCTCCTTTCTTGAAAATGGTCGTTGCAATGTGATCGGCGACGAAACTGAGCAGTTCGAGGTCATGCAGATCGTATTGTTCGGGATTGGTGTAACTCTGGATTGCGATAACCCCGATTACTTTGTTGCCGACCTGGAGCGGAGCGCCCAGCCATACTTTCGACATGGTCCCCACAATTTCGATGGCCCCGGAAGCGACAAGTTTTTCTGTATCCTGTTGTGATGCAAGGAGCGGAGTTCTCGTTTTTATGACATAGGCAGTCAGTGTCTTGCCTGCCGGGAAGGCAGTAAAAGTGTCGTTTGAATCAACCTGGAAGGGCAGTGTGATGGTATCGGAACCTTCATCATACATGGCCAGGTAGAAATTTTCGACATCGATGATCATCCCGAGGCTCTTGTGAATCAACCGGAAAACCTCGTCAAGGTTGCCGGAAGTGTAGGATGCTTTTGATATTTCAAGCAACACATTCTGGATCTGTTCGGCATGTTTGTATTCCGAGATGTCAGAGATGAAACCTTCTATAAAGGAGTTGCTGCCGTCGGGGGGATTGATGTATTTCCCTTTTTCCCACACCCATTTTATTTTCCCGTCGGCACATTTTATCCGGTACTCGACGATAAAGGGCTTGTTGGCATGCTGGCCGATCTGCACCTCCTCCCATACACGCTCCTGGTCCTCTGCAACGATGAGATCGTTGTAGGTAATGGATTTGTTCAGGATGATGTCGGCCGGGGAATAACCTGTGAGTTCAATACAGCCGTCGCTGATGAATTCCATGGTCCAGTTGCGGTCGTTGCGGCACCGGTAAACCATCCCCGGCAGGTTGTCGAGCAGCGTCGCAAACTGTCTTTTTGATTCGGAGAGTTCGCCCGTTCTTTTTTGTTGTTCCGAAATGTCCATGAAGGTTTCCAGCACGGCTGGCGTGCTGCCGAACATGACGGGGATCGAAATGTTCAGAATGGGAATTTCCCTTCCGCTCCTGTGGAACAGGATACCCTCTGAATCCCTGACCACGCTGCCGTTGCCGGTGAGGTTGTGAACATCGGTGCCTGTGGCGCGGATCCTCGCGGTAACCGAGGTGCCGGTCAATTCCCCTGGTTTATCATAACCCATCAGAGAAACCCCCGTTTTGTTGATCATGAGAATCTTGTCACCGCTCCCGGCAATCATCAGTCCATAAGGGATGGCATCGAAAATGGCGTGCATGCCGTCAAATTCAAGGACCCTCCTGGTGGTATCGTCATATTTTGCAGTAATGTCGGCCAGGGTGAACTGGCAGAGGTTGCAGGTCCCGTTTTCGCCGGGGATGACATTCCCGTCCACCGCTACCGTAATGGCTTGACCGTCACGGCGGATCATTTCAAATTCAGCGTGGTGCATTTCACCGTCCCTGCACAGTTGCACAAACATGGACTGAAACCGGCCTGGACCTTCCCCCGACAGGAGATCACCAAACAACCTGCCAATCACCTCTTTCTCATCAAACCCCGTGATGGCTTGCCAGCATGGATTCACAAGGAGCAGCCTCCCTTGGCCATCAAGCCGCTGGTAACCAACGGGGGCATGGTGCAGCAACCCGAGGAGGCAGTCACGTTCAGATGGTGGAGCGACACTGGATTTTCGGAGAATATCCGTTTCTTCGATGTGTGGGTTCATTTGTATGATGAATTGCTTATGATGCTTACAAATAGCGTCTTACCCTCAAACGGTAATCCTCCCATTGCGCTCCGAACCTCTCTTTCAGGAAATTCTCCTCGCTTTTTATGATCTGGTGATGGATATAGATGCTGAAAATGGTAAACGAGAAATTGATCAGGTCGGGGAAATACAGGACAGATCCGATGGTGATCAGGTACACCCCGGTATAAAGCGGGTTGCGGCTGAAGCTGTATATGCCCCTGGTCTTCAGGGTTGTCGCGGTATCAGGCAGCCCCACCTTCAGCGATTTTCCAAGCCCGATGATCGCCAACGCTGTCATGAAGGCGCCGACCCACAGGAGCCCTGTTGCAATCCAGCAAAGAATCGGGGGGACGGGAATGTAACCGAGTTTCGGAAGCAGGGCCTTGACTAAAAAAAGTCCCCAGGAGATTGCCATGGTCACTTTGCCTGTATAAAAATAATATTTGTCTATCGTGGGTTTTCCAAGCAGTTCGACGCCGTTATTCCTGAGCCCCGCGACCTGCACGATCAGCACCATCCCCAGTATGCTGAAAGCCGCCAGAACGAAATAACTGTGATGTGGCATCTTTTTTTTCGTAAATGTATATAAATTTCCGGTTTTACGTAAGTTTTCACCCGTAAATTTTTCAAGCAGATATTGCCTACCTTTGTCTGATACTTCATCCATACATGTCTACCGTCCTTCAAGTTGAGAATCTTGCCCGCTCTTATGGTGAAAAAAACCTGTTCGAAAACATCTCTTTTATTATCAGCGAATCGCAGAAGGTTGCGCTGATCGCCCGCAACGGTGCCGGGAAAACAAGCCTGCTGAACATCATTGCCGGGCTTGAACCCTGCGATGCCGGCAACGTGAACATTTTCAACAAAGGATCGTTCGAATACCTGAAACAGGACCCGGCCATGTCGCCGGAAAATACGGTATTTGAAGAGGTTTATTCTCATTCAAACGAGATTCAGCGTGCCATCCTTACCTATGAGCATGTCATTAAAAGCAGCGACAGGGAAGCCATCGAGCACGCCATCGCACAGATGGACGCCATCGAGGGCTGGGAATATGAAACACGGGTCAGGCAAATTCTTACCCAACTCAGGCTTCCCGACCTCGACCAGAAGATCAGCGAGCTTTCGGGGGGGCAGCGCAAGCGGGTGGCCCTGGCCAAGGTGCTCATCACCGAGCCCACCTTCCTGATCCTTGACGAACCGACGAACCACCTCGATGTGGAGATGATCGAATGGCTGGAGGAGTACCTGTCGAAAAGCAGCATCACGCTGCTGATGGTGACACACGATCGCTATTTTCTCGACCTGGTTTGCAACGAAGTGCTGGAGATGGAACATGCAGCCATATACCGTTACAAGGGTAATTACAGCTATTTCCTGGAAAAACAGGCTGAACGCATCGACAACCAGAACAAAGAGACGGAACGTGCCCAGAATTTAATGCGCACCGAGCAGGAATGGATGCGGCGCATGCCGAAAGCCCGCACCACCAAGGCAAAGGCGCGCATCGACAGCTTTTATGAGCTGCAGGAAAAGGCCTCCAATAAAGTTTACGAAGAACGGATGAACCTGAACATCGAAGGAGTAAGGATGGGTAACAAGATCCTTGAAATCAACGATGTATCGTTCAATTGGGGCGAACGGGTCATCCTGAAGGGATTCACCTATACCTTCAAACGCGGTGAAAAGGTGGGGATCGTCGGGAAGAACGGCTCCGGGAAATCGACCTTCCTCGACATCATTACCGCCAGGCTCCGTCCGCAGAAGGGCCATATCGCGAAGGGTGAAACCATCCAGTACGGTTATTACAAGCAGCAGGGACTCATCTTCGACGAAGAAACCAAGGTGATCGACGTGGTAAAGGAAATTGCCGAAGTCGTCAGGATCGGTAACGGGGATAACATATCGGCGGCTGCCTTCCTCAACTATTTCATGTTTCCTTATCCTACGCATTTTCAACCGGTTTATAAGCTGAGCGGGGGTGAAAAACGACGGCTGTACCTCGTCACGGTGCTTATGAGGAGTCCCAACTTCCTGATCCTCGACGAACCCACCAACGACCTTGACATTCTTACACTCAACGTTCTTGAAGACTACCTGGCCACCTTCAACGGCTGCGTGGTGGTGGTCACCCACGACCGCTATTTCCTCGATAAAATCGTGGATCACCTGTTCGTCTTTGAAGGCGACGGCGCCATCAGGGATTTCCCCGGGAACTACACCCAGTACAAACTCTGGAGCGATGAGCGGAAACGCGGGGAAATGATGAAGAAACGGCTTGCCGTCCGAAAGCCCGAACCTCTCCGGGTTTCTGCAGTCGCCCCGGGTAAGCTTTCATTCAGGGAGAAAAGGGAGCTCGAAACCCTCGAACAGGAGATCACAGCTCTTGAAGCGGAAAAAAACACGATCGAAACCGGACTGCAATCGGGGAGCCTGTCGGCCGCGGAATTGAAACAGCAGTCGGAGCGTTGGGCTGCGCTGATTCCCGAAATTGAACAAAAAACCGGGCGTTGGATGGCGTTGAGCGAAAGGGAGGAAACATTATGAAAAACTTGCCGAACCTGCTTATTGTCGATGATACCGGGGAAAACCTCTATTTTCCCGAAAGCATCCTCCGGAAAGTGGAAGTCAGCATCATCCGGGCGCTGTCGGGGAAGGAGGCGCTGGAGATTACACGGGGACAGGGATACCGGTTCCCCTGGGAGTAAAAAAAAATATCAAAACCCTGTCATTTTCGCCCCCGGTTTCGCTATATTTGTATTCCTGATTGCATTGAAATACGACAACCATGTCATTTTTTCAACATCTTGCCTGGGGGGTGTTTCCTATCCTCTCACCCCGCGGATTTCCGCTGTCCAAAGCCGGTTTCCCTCTCCTGACCGGAGCCTTTGGAACCAGACTTCCCTATGTCTCCTCTAAGTCTCCCCTAAGACCTCTCTAAGTCTTCTCTAAGTGTCGTTTCATATTGGTACATGTTTTTGTCGTGCATTCATGGTGCTTTATTCGTGCATTGTTGCAACTGCCATGCATCATTCAAATGCCTGCATGGTTGTTCATACGGGGCGACAGCCTATGCTCAAACCGGGACAGACCCTGATTTTTTTGCGGGGGTGGATGAACCGGAATAAATTCAACATGGTTATCCCATTTATTGCTGAAATTTAAGCCATTATTGCATTCTGTGTTTTTTTGCTTAAATTTGTATAGGAGTTCGGCTAAAAATCCCACTTTCAGGCTCATTCATCGTCCTTCATCATCGTTGCAGAATTGAATCACCGGTATTTCTCTCATGGTAAACCGCCGGTTTAATTGAATGAAAGGAAGACAGCGGGCGTGCGTCCCCCGGGGGTTTGTTCCCCCTGCTGTTTCCGGTGTGCTCGGAGCTTGGGGGCTTATACATGAGATGATTATATAGGTGAATCAAGCGTCAAAAATATTTTAAATTCCGATTTGGCCTTTAGATTTTTAAACTGAATTACAGTGATTTACACGGAAACCCACAGAGAAGACAGAAAGCTACAAAGAGAATAGAAAAACAACTTATAGGGTGCCTGCAATTGAATAATTACAGGTATCACAGATCAACCGCTGTGGTCCTTCAGGACTTCTCTGTAGGTCTCTGTGTAATAAACATTGACTGGCAATGGCCAACCCTTGATGCGCATTATATGCGAAGGTTCACGCCCTTTGATTTTCATCGGCAGGCCGGGTATGAAGCAGTTGATACGGTTTAAAAGCAAGCGATTATGTTTGATAACGATGAAAATGAAGGAACCGGGGAACTGCGCCGGAAAGCTGAAGATCTGGTAAAATCCGCCTCTGTTTCGGGTGCCTTTTCAATGCCCGACCTTTCAGAAACCGACATATTGAAACTCATTCACGAACTCCAGGTGCACCAGGTCGAACTGGAAATGCAGAATGAAGAGCTCCGTCATGCCTGGGCAGTAGGACAAATTGCGGTTGACAAGTATACCCAGTTGTACGAATTTGCACCAACAGGATATTTTTCATTGTCAAGGGAGGGCAAAATTACCGACATCAACTTTTCCGCGTCCCAGATGCTGGGGAAAGAGCGTTTGCGTTTAAAAAACAGCTCCTTTATTTTTTTTGTTTCGAATGATACGAAACCGGTATTCAGACATTTTTTTGAGAACGTATTTGCCGGTAAAACCAGGGAAATGTGCGAGCTGGCCCTTGCAACAGGTGGAAATTCCCCTTTCTATGTTCAGCTTACCGGCAGGCTTACCGAAAATGAAGATCAATGCCTGGTTGCCATGATCGATGTCACCGAACGGTTAAGGCTTGAAAAGGAGGTTAAAGAGCGTGAAGAAAAATACCGCATCATCGTTACTACCTGCCGGGATGCCCTGTTTCTTATTGACCCGGAATCCGGTGCAATCCTGGATGCAAATGATGCCGCCTGTAAACTCTATGGTTTCTCCACGGAGGAATTGAAAGAATTGAAAAACACCGATTTATCCTTTGAACCGGCCGCGACAAGATTTGCGACGATCAACCTGAAGGAGAGAATCGAACTTCGATATCACAAAAAAAAGAATGGGCGGGTCTTCCCGGTGGATATTTCCTCAAACCTTTTAATGATGGACGGGAGGGAGGTCATCCTTGCCGCGATTCGCGACATAACCGATCGCCAGGCAGATGAAGATGCCCTGAAAGAAAGTGAGGGACGATTCAAGTCTTTGTTTGAACGGCACAGCGCGATCATGCTGCTCATCGATCCCGGATCAGGTCAGATCATCCATGCAAACCATGCCGCGGCACTGTTTTATGGATACAGTATTTCCGAATTGTGTTCCATGACCATCGACCAGATAAACGGGTTGTCAGCCGGGGAGGTAAAATCAGAGTTGCTAAACGCGGCCGGTCAAAACCGCAACTTCTTCGTTTTTTCACACTTTTTAGCCAGCGGGGAGGAACGTATTGTTGAAGTGCATTCATCCCCGATCGATTATTTGCAGAAACGGGTGCTTTTTTCAATAATATTTGACATTACCGAACGCAAACAGGCTGAGACATTGATAACCCTTAAAAATGCAGAACTGCTGAAACTCAGCGCCGAAAAAGACAAATTCTTCTCCATCATCGCCCACGACCTGCGCAGCCCTTTCAATGCATTCCTTGGCTTGTCAAAGATGATGATCGAAGAGTTTGATACCATATCATCCGATCAGCTTCGCAATATCGCCATGAGCATCCAGAAGTCGGCAACCAACCTTTACAGCCTTCTGGAAAACCTGCTGGACTGGTCGCGCATCCGGAGGGGGGCAATCCCATTTGAACCTGCATTATTGTCGCTGCTGCCAATGATCGAAGAAGCTTTAAAACCGGTCGGGGAATTGGCCTTCAGAAAGGAGATAGAGATCGGGTATGAAATTGCCGCCGATTGTAAGGTTTTTGCCGACCGGTTTATGCTGGGTACGATCCTGCGCAACCTGGTTGCCAATGCCGTGAAATTTTCTTACAGGGGCGGAAAAATATCCATTGTTGCAAAACCTGCGGGCGGCCACCTGGTTGAAATATCCATCAGGGACAAAGGAATTGGCATGGATGGAAAAATGGTTGAAAATCTGTTTCACCTCGATAATCATGCAAACAGGAAGGGCACGGAGGGAGAGTCCTCTACAGGACTGGGCCTCGTCATCTGCAGGGAGTTCGTTGAAAAAAACGGAGGAACCCTGCGGGCGGAGAGCAAGGAGGGCAATGGCTCCGTATTTTATTTTTCATTGCCGGCAGACAGCGGGGAGGAGTGACGAGTGACGAATGACCTTAGAACGGACCCATGAGCGACAGGAGAACAAAATACATAGAGACGGTAAAAAAAACAACCCCGGGGCTGATCACCGGATTATCTTCGTTCCCCATCGTGGGCATTGGCGCCTCGGCAGGCGGGCTTGAAGCACTGGAACAGTTTTTCGGGAGCATGCCCAATGACAACGGCATGGCCTTCGTGGTCATTCAGCACCTCGACCCCAACCATGCAGGCATGATGCCCGAATTGCTGCAACGGATCACCCCCATGAAGGTATTCCAGGCAGCCGACCGGCTGAAGGTGAAACCCAATTGTGTATATGTGATCCCCCCTGGCAAAAGCCTCTCGATGCTCAATGGCGCCTTGCATTTGTTCGACCCGGTTCAGGCGCGGGGGCTGAGGCTGCCCGTTGATGTTTTCTTTCGTTCGCTGGCCGATGACCAGCAACACCGGAGCATAGGCATCATCCTGTCGGGAATGGGCAGCGATGGCAGCCTCGGGCTGAAGGCCATCAAAGAAAAAAACGGGATGGTGCTGGTGCAGGAGCCGGCCACCGCAAAATTCGATGGCATGCCGCGCAGCGCCATCGAAGCGGTCATTGCCGACATTATAGCGCCTGCCATGGAATTACCAGCGCGGCTGATCTCATTTCTTAACTTTATCCCGGCCGCGAAGCCAGACAGCGACATCGATGGGAAAACCACCGGCAATCTCGATAAAATCATCATCCTGATCCGTGACCAGACCGGCCACGACTTTTCAATGTACAAGAAAAACACCCTTTTCCGACGCATTGAAAGACGCATGGGGGTTCACCAGATTGACAAGATTAACACCTACGTACACTTTTTACAGGAGAATACAAGGGAGATCGACATTCTGTTCAAGGAGTTGCTCATCGGCGTTACAAACTTTTTTCGCGATGCCGCTGTTTGGGACTGCCTGAAAGAAAAAGTGATTCCCGCACTTACCGACGAATTTCCTTATGGGCATGTGCTGCGCGCCTGGGTTACGGGATGTTCGACAGGCGAGGAGGCCTACAGCCTGGCCATTGTCTTTAAGGAGGCGCAGGAAAAAACTCAAAATCATAAAAACATAACGCTCCAGATATTTGCCACCGACCTCGACCCCGACGCCGTTGAGATTGCGCGCAGGGGCGTTTACTCCTCCGGTATTGCGGCGGATGTATCCCCCGAACGCCTGAACCATTTTTTTATGGCCGACATGGAAGGGTACCGCGTGAATACCTCCATCCGCGAAATGGTGGTGTTTGCCAGCCAGAATGTGATCAGGGATCCTCCCTTTACCAAGCTCGACATTCTTACCTGCCGCAATTTACTCATATACATGCAGCCGGATCTGCAGAAGAAGGTGATCGGGCTTTTTCATTACAGCATGAACCCCGGCGGATACATGCTGCTGGGCACTTCCGAAACCCTGGGGACCGAAAAAAGGGGTTTTGCGGAGGTTGATTCCAGGTTGAAGATTTTTAAACGCAGCATCTCGCCTGCGGAGAAGGTACTGGTTGATTTTCCAAGTTCTTTTTCACGGCCGAAACGTGTAACAGCCGAAGAGACAAAACCGCCGGAGGATGTTGTCAACCTGCAGGCCGCGGCCGACCAGTTCATGCTTCGGCACTTTACCCCGGCCGGTGTGCTGGTGAATGGCGAGGGTGACATTCTTTACATGACCGGCAACATCGGCCGGTACCTTGTTCCGGTTGCCGGGAAGGCTGATTATAACATCCATGTGATGGCACACGATGGTTTTCGCCAGGGTTTGCCCGGGGCACTGCGCAAAGCGATGCAAAACCCCGACCCGGTCGTACTGGCCAATGTGAAGGTCGGGACCAACGGGGGCACCCGCTTTGTTAATGTAACAGTTCAAAGGATTGAGAAACCCGGTTCAACGGCCGGTTTGGTTATGGTTGTATTTGCCGACGTGCCTGCCCCGGTAGAAAATGCAGCATTGAAACCGGTCAACAGGAAAAACAGTTCATCAGGGCGAATGAAAGAACTTGAAATTGAACTGCAAAGGAACCAGGAGGACATGCAGAGCACCCGCGAGGAGATGCAGACCGCCCAGGAGGAGTTGAAATCAACCAACGAGGAACTCCAGTCAACCAACGAAGAATTGCAATCGACCAACGAGGAACTCAACACCTCCAAGGAAGAGATGCAGAGCCTGAATGAAGAGCTGCAAACGGTGAATGTGGAGCTGCAGAGCAGGGTGACTGATTTTATCAGGGCAAACGACGACATGAAAAACCTGCTTAACAGCACGGAGGTTGCAACTTTGTTTCTCGACAGGGATATGAACGTCCGCAGGTTTACCGACCAGGTAACGAAAATTATCAAATTGCGGAACTCCGATACCGGCAGACCCTTCACCGACCTGGTATCCGATTTGCAATATCCTGAAATCGTGAGCCATGTCACGGAGGTGATCCGAACCCTGGTATCGGTTGAAACTGCCATTCCAACCACCGACGGAAGGTGGTTTAATGTCCGGATTATGCCATACCGCACGGTTGATGACCACATTGACGGGCTGGTGATAACATTTTCGGATATCACCTTCGCCAAGATTGCCGAGAAAACGCTGTCCATCTCTGAAACCCGCTACCGCCGCATCTTTGAATCGGCAAAAGATGGAATTCTTATCCTGGATGCAGAATCCGGTAAAATCGTGGATGTGAATCCATTTCTCATCAAATTGCTGGGCTATTCAAAAGAACAGTTCCTTGAAAAAGCGATCTGGGAAATAGGATTCCTTAACGACATCGTCGCCAACAAGGATATCTTTACGGAATTGCAGGAGAAGGAGATTGTCAGGTATGAAGATTTACCGCTTGAAACAGCGGATGGCAGGAAGATCAATGTTGAGTTCGTCAGCAATGTTTACCTGGTCTCCGGCGTGAAGGTAATCCAATGCTTTATCCGCGAAAGCATTGGCCACTTCCCATTATAAATATTGAACGACGATGAAACAGGACAATATATCAGCATCCGGAATTCTGCGGCATAAGGCCGAAATGTTTCTGAAAAACAGGCCTTCGGCATCAGCTTCACAACTTTCTGAAACAGAGATGGTGGAACTTATTCACGAACTTGAAGTGCACCAGGTGGAGCTGGAAATGCAGAATGAAGAGCTCATGAAGGCAAGGTCCGCCGCTGCAGATTCCGCTGAGAAATACACCAGCCTCTATGAATTTGCCCCTGCGGGTTATCTTACCATCTCCCCTGATGGAAGAATTCATGAGATCAACCTCCGCGGAACACAAATGCTGGGCAGTGACCGTTCCCATTTACAAAACAGTTTTTTTGATATTCATGTTTCCAAAGAGACCAAGTCAATTTTCAACCAGTTCCTGAACAGGGTGTTTGATAAACAGGAAAATGAGTCATGCGACGTGGCCCTGACAACGAATGGCAGCATCCCCGTGTATGCTCAGCTTACCGGTGTTTTAGCTGAAAACGGCGTGAATTGCCTGCTGACCGCTGTTGACATTACCAAACGCAGGCATGCGGAAGAGAGGGCATGCCAGCTGGCCGCCATCGTTCAGTCATCAGAGGATGCCATCATCGGAAAAAACCTCGGCGGGATGATCACAAGTTGGAACAAGGGGGCAGAAAAAATATACGGGTATACAGAATTGGAGATGATCGGCAGACCTGTTTCAATACTGACTCCGGCGGGTAACGACGATGAGGTTCCCGCCCTCCTTGAAAGGATCAAATCGGGACAGGTTATCCAGCATTACGAAACCTCGCGCAGGAGAAAAGACGGGTCGGAAATCCAGGTGTCGCTCACCATTTCTCCCATTTTTGATTCCGAAGGCAGGATCATTGCCGCGTCGACCATTGCAAGGGACATCACGGGGCGCAAGCAGGCAGAGCAGACCCTGCATGAGAGCAGGCAGGAGCTGGTTCATACCATCAGCCAGCTAGCGCTGGCGCAGCAAACCGGGCATGTCGGTTCCTGGAATTTCGATCTCAGAACCAATAAACTCAGCGGATCGGCCGAAGCGCAGCGATTGTTCGGTCTTTTTGACCGTGATAACTCTTTTGATCTTCAACACATTGAGGACTGCATTCCCGACCGCGAACGGGTTCACCAGGCTTTGACAGATCTCATTGCAAATGGCACTCCGTACGACCTTGAATATGTCATTAATCCGGCCGATGGATCGGAACCCAGGGTCATCATCTCAAAAGCCACCATCGGAAAAGATTCGGCAGGCAATCCTGTTTCAGTGAACGGCATCGTCCAGGACATCACCGAAAATAAGCTCATCTCTGAGAAATTACTGTCACAGACAACGTTGCTTGAAGCCCAGCTAAACTCTACCCTTGACGGGATACTGATTGTAGGCCGGGATAACAGGCGGATTCTCTTAAACCGGCGCATGATCGAATTGTTTAATGTTCCGGCGGATATTGCCGAAGATAAGGATGATTCCAGGTTGTTGAAACATGTGATGGACCTGACCAAAAATCCCGGCAGGTTTCTTGAAAGGATCATCTATCTGAACGATCATCCGGATAAGGAAAGCAGCGATGAGATCGAATTTGCCGACGGGATGGTCATTGACAGGTATTCGGCGCCTGTAGCCGGCAGGGATGGGAAAAGCTTTGGGCGGATATGGATTTTCCGCGATATTACCGAACGCAAGCTGGCAGATTCATTGTTCCGGGACATCATTGAAAAAAATCCGATATCCATTCAGATTCTGAACATGGATGGCTATACGATCCAGACAAACCCGGCTCACACAAAACTTTTTGGCGTGACAACCCCGGCAAATTATTCTATTTTTAAAGACACGCAATTATTGAACCAGGGATTGGGTGTGTTGTTTGATAAGGTTAAAGAGGGTGAAACCGTAAATTTTCCTGATTCAAAGTTTAATGTCCATGACGTAGACCCTTCGTTTCCGGATGTCATGGCATGGATCAAGGCAGTAGGATTCACTTTGCAAAATAAAAACGGGGTGCCCCACCGGGTGGTCCTGATGCATGAGAACATTACCGAACGCAAACATGCGGAAGCCCTGTTCCATGATATTATTGAAAAAAACCCGATGTCAATTCAGATCGTTGATAAAAACGGGTATACGCTCAATGGAAACCCGGCCTATACAAATCTTTTTGGATCACTTCCTCCTCCCGGCTTTTCAATTTTTGAAGACCTGCAGCGTAAAAGTCCGGAACTCGGGAAATTAATTTCGCTTGCCAGGCAGGGCGAGGTGGTTCATCTCCCCGACATATATTATAATACGAAAGATGTTGACCCTGATCTCCCGGATAAACCGGTGTGGATCCGTGCCCTTCTTTTTCCGCTGAATGATACCAGCGGGAAACCCGAACGGTATGTTTTCATGCACGAGAATATCACAGAACGCAAGCTGGCTGAACAGGAACTGATCAAAACCATGGAGCGGGCCGAGGAATCCGACCGGCTGAAGTCGGCTTTCCTTGCCAACATGAGCCACGAAATACGGACGCCCATGAACGGGATCCTGGGTTTTGCAGGGTTGCTGAAAGAACCGGGATTAAACGGGGAGGAGCAGCAAAAGTATATCCGGATCATCGAAAAAAGCGGTACGCGTATGCTCAACATCATCAATGACATTGTGGATATCTCGAAAATAGAATCGGGACAGATGGAGGTTGCTCTTTCTGCCGTGAATGTCAATTCGGTTACCGACTATTTATATGCCTTTTTCAAACCGGAAGCTGAAACAAAGGGAATACGGCTGATCCTTGAAAATTCGCTGCCGGCAAAAGAGGCGGTTATCATTTCCGACAAAAACAAATTCGATTCCATTCTTACCAACCTCATCAAGAATGCGATAAAATACACCTTTGCGGGATCTATTGAATTCGGGTACCATTTTGTTGGGACACCCCATCAACCATTCCTTCAATTTTTTGTAAAGGACACCGGTATCGGAATCCCGGAAGAGCGGCAGGAAGTCATATTTGAACGCTTTATCCAGGCTGATATTTCCGATACACAGGCATACCAGGGAGCCGGGCTGGGGCTGGCCATTGCCAAGGCATATGTTGAAATGCTTGGTGGCAAAATCCGGGTGGAAAGCGAATATGGAAAGGGTTCCGTGTTTTATTTTTCCATTCCGTACATTACAGGTAACCAGGCAATCAACACCTTTGTAAATGCTATTTCTACGGAAAATCCGGACACCCGGGTTGCAAAACTGAAAATCCTGATTGCCGATGACGATGAAACCTCCGACCTGTTCATCGAAACGCTGATCAGTCCGTTCAGCAGGGAGGTCCTGCATGCGGAAACAGGAACCGAGGCCGTTCGTTTGTTCGGCAGCAATCCTGACATCGACCTGGTGATGATGGACATGAAGATGCCCGGAATGAACGGCTACGAAGCCACCCGGCAAATCCGTCAGTTTAACACGGATGTGATCATCATTGCCCAGACAGCTTACGGACTTTCAGGCGACCGGGAGAAGGCCCTGGAAGCAGGATGCAATGATTATATTTCGAAGCCCATCGCCAGGGAGGAATTGCTTGGCCTGATTCAGAAACATTCAAATAAGGTGTAAAGTTGTCATTACCTTCATGAGGAATGGTGGAATGGATGTAATCGCAATAACTGTAACAAATTGATGGACCGTATTCAGGAGGTCGTGGCAGCAGTATAAAAATCGTTTATTTTTGATCCCTGGCGGCAACGTTGCCGGAATATCTTTAAAAAGATTATCTTTGCCGCCTGGAACCTCACCGGCATGCTGTTGGTTTTAACATATTGTTCCGGGTTGTTCTCACAAATCACCACATGCGGTAGTAGCTCAGATGGTAGAGCATCAGCTTCCCAAGCTGAGGGTCGTGGGTTCGATCCCCATTTACCGCTCAAAACAAAAGAAAAAGGCTGCCCCGGACTTCGGAGGCAGCCTCTTTTTTTAACAATCGAACAGCCGGTCAACGAAATTTGAAGCAGGAAGTTTTGAACTGTGGCAAAAAAAGGTGCAATAATAGCAGATGCCAGGCATCCTGACCTTCACTCGCCACTCGTCACTCGTAATCACATTCCCAGCATTTTCTTCTTGGCTGCATTGAACTCCTCGTCGGAGATGACGCCCTGCTGGCGGAGGACGTGGAGCTTTTCAAGCTCCGAGGCCACATCGCTCTGTTCACGGGGCGTGGTGGAGATCGCGCGGGCCAGTTCGCGGGCCTGGTTCAGTATCTGGGAGTTTTTATACTCCTCCTGCATATGCGTAATGGTGTCCTTCAGGCTCCTGGGATTCTCCACCATGTGGTAAACGGTTGAACCCTGCTCAGAGGCGGTCTGGATCTGCACATCGCCGAAGCCGAAGATCCGGCCCCATACCGACTGGTGGTAGTTGACGTTGTTGATCTTGTCGAGGGGACTCTCCTTGGAGTTGTGGGCAAAAAAACCGTATTCATCGATAACGCGCCAGTTGGTGACCGCCCATATGTTGTTGGTCCGCTCGATCACACGGTACCCGAGGTACCCGAACAGGAGGAGCGGGATGATCAGCCCGTATGGGGCGATCAGGATGCCACCGACAAGGCCGGCAATGGCCAGCAGAGCCGGAATTACAAGGATCAGCCAGTGGGGCTTGATGACAAGAGCCACCTTTTCATCCTTCCTTAGTTTTGTCTTCATGATGCTTTTATTTGACGGCAGGAACGTTGTTTAACCAAAAATTCAACCGGGAGAAACCCAAAATTATGTAAAAATCTCAGTGAATGCCCAATTTCTTTTTCATGTAACCGGCCCACACCTGGTAGCACCGGGCCGTGACATGCAACGAATCGGCTTCAAAATAGCCCCCGATCAGTTTTCCGTTGCGGTCGTACATCAGCCGGGTGATGTCGATGAAGCCTGTATTGACGCGTTGCCGGGCCAGCTTTTTCAGCATCCGGTTGGTTTGTTCCTGTACGGCAAGTTTTTGCCTGCGGGAAGGGGAGGGCTTGATCGAAATGAACCATATCTTCGTTTGGGGCAACGCCCGGTGAACCGTGCTGATAAAGCTGTCACACCGTGCGATGAATTCTTCGGGGGTCGCCCCCGCAGCCAGGTCGTTGTCGCCCTCGTAAACCACAATTTTTGAAGGCTTGTAGGGTAAAACGATATAGCGCAGGTAATAGTTCAGCGCCTCCATGGTCGACCCGCCGAAGCCGCGGTGCACCAGGCGGATCCCGCTGAAATCGGTCGAAAGCTGCTCCCACTTCCGGATGGTCGAACTGCCTGTGAACAACCATGCCCCGGCAGGTGGAAAGGAGATGGCGTCCTGCCTGAGAAAGGCGTTGATCTCGGTCTCAAAACCGACCGGGGTCTTCCCGGGAAGGGTGTCGACGCGAACTCTTTCCTGGGAAAAGCCGCTGGTGCAGGTATGCAGTAATGCTGTTAAAAGAAGAAGTCCCAGGAGGGTTCCTTGAAAGGACTTAAAATGGAAGAAGGCATTGCCTGTACGGATGTTCATTTCTTGCTTTTAGCTTCAAACGCTTTGCCGGGATTATTGTTTTACAAGTTTCTGCCGGTACATCCGGTCGCCGTTGCTCACCAGCAGGAGGCAGATCCCCTTTTGCAGGATGGAGAGGTCGATTTCAAGTGGGAGGGATCGGTCTTTCAGCTGGTAAACCTTTTTTCCGCAGAGGTCCCAAACCGAAATATCGGGACCGGTCATCCAGGGGCAGGGGAGTTCAACCGTCACCTTGTCGCCCGCGGGGTTGCTGAAGATGAACGGGTTCTGGCCGGATGCCAGCAGCGTCATCACCAGTAACAAAAGGGTAAATGACTTTGCCATGTCAGTGCTCTTTTAATTTGACAGGGATCCAGATCTCCTCTTCAGAATCAGGGTCCTCGTTGCTGTATTTTTCACCCAGGATCTCGAAATGAGGCCGGTCGTCGGGGGCATAGGCTGATTGGGGCAGCCATGTGCCAAATATATACCGGAAGGTCTCTGCTCCCTTCGATGCCGCCCCCTTGTACAGGAAAACCGCATACATCCCAGGGGGTATCACCAGCGGTTCCATCCCTTCAGGTAGGTCACCGGAACCGGAAACTTCCGCGACAGCCCACTTTTCGAATTCCCTCCCCGGGTTGTATGTGTCAAAATAGCCAGGATCGTAAAGCTGTACCGAATAGAGGTCGGTACCGATGCTGTTGCGGATGTTCTTCCTTTCGGGCATGAAACTGCGCCACAGTTCAGCGGTCCTGTTCTCCTCCACGGACATCTTCATCCGTTTCCCGGCCAGTTTCTTTCCCGGGAATGTTTCGATTCTTGGTTTCATAATTCCGTTGACAATTATACTACCGTGAGCTTTCCAATATCGAATTTATTCATCCGGACCATGAACAGGGATATACGGTTTGCTCATTTTTTCCCGGTTTTTGTATTTTGCATTTGCTGCTGCACGCGGAATCGCACTATTTTACCGATCAGTTCAAGTGGCATGGATTGCTCAAAGGGAAACTGAACGGATCCCTTTGCCAGTTTACAGGGCTCCAGCTCGCTTTTAAAGGCTTCGATGCCCGTTGCTCCCGGGTAGAAACCAATGTGGCTCTTGTGGGCCGCAAACCAGACCAGGATGCCGTTCATTTTGTAGGCGGGCATCCGGTAGCTGATCACCTCCCGGGCAGCGGGTGCCGCCGCCCTGATGGCAGCCCGCACCTGTTCCGCCGGCTCGCGGGCGTGCGGGGGCAGGAGGGCAAGATAAGCATCAACGTCGGCAGGGATATTTATTTCGGGTTGCTGCATCAGGTATTTTCGTATTTCGATATGGTTGACATTACTGGTAGAAGGGTTGTCAATCGCCCATCTAAAGATACAAAAAAAAGCATCTGCAACTCCTTCCTACAGCGATTACCGGGAAACTTCTCCGCAGGACGCTTACCGCTCTATCTATTGCCTATTGCCTACTGCCTGTTGCCTTTTTTAAAGTCCGTATGATCCATGCCGCCACAAACGATTCGAACAAACTCAACGGCACGGCGAACCACAGGAGCCCGAAGGGAAGCACAGCAAGGTTTCCGAGGGTAACCCACATCAGCACGAATGCCACGAACCACGACAGGAAGGTGGTTTGCAGTAAATTGAACTTCCCGGCAATGAAATAGATGGCAGTGGCGAACAGTAGCGACCAGAGGCCCCACACCGCCCCGTTGACCGGCTGGGAGGGAAACTGGAGGCCCAGCGTCTGGTAATGGCTCGTCCAGTATGATTTCAGCAGGAATTCGTTCCGAAAAAATTCAGAGATGCTGATCCATACCGTCGCTGCCAGGATCGCTAGGATTCCTTTGTGTGTTTTCATGGTTGAAGTATTAATTGTTGAATCCGGAGGGGGCATCCTGGCGCTGCCGGTTTTGATTTTCCGCCGTTGGCTGACTGTCCATCCCAGCCGCCTCCTCCATGACCCGTTCCATTAGCGGTCCATATTCCTTTGCATGCTGTTTCAGCCCGGGCGACAGGATCATCCCGATGATGAAACCACTTGCCAGTCCGCCGGTGTGGGCGGCGTTATCGATTCCACCGGTCAGACCGGAAAGCAGGTTGTAGCCGATAAATATCAGCGTGCCAACCAGGAAAGCCTTGCTGAAATCGCGGGGAAAGACCTTTGTCAGCAACAGGGCCAGGAAGATCCCGTAAAGACCGAAGATTGCCCCGGAGGCACCTACACTCAGGGTATTTTCGTGCCACCACAGGCTTGCCGCACTGGCTACGAGGCCTGTCACAAGGTATCCTGCGGCATATTTCCATTTTCCCAGGACTGGTTCCAGGAATATCCCGACGAACAGGAGCCCGTACATATTGGCAAACAGGTGCATGAACCCGCCGTGGAGAAAAGTGCTGGTAAGCAGCCGCCACCATTCGCCATCCAGGGTGAGGGGCCGGCAGTTTGCCCCCCATTTCAACAGGTCAGGGGCGCTGAAGCTCAGGAACCCCATTCCCGAAAAGACCATTGCTGCGAAGAGCAGGATGTTGATATACATGATGAGGGGTGTGATGAAAAATCCCTCCCTGGGAACCAGGAAGCAGATGCTTTCCGTGATCTTTTCCCCATGGTCGGGCGTACCGTTCCGGAACTTTTCCAGGGCAGCTTCATTGAAGGAGGGGAATAACAGCATCAGCAGCCAGATGAAGGCCCCTGCAGCCAGTACCCCGAGAAACCAGGCCAGTTTGTTGCCATTGCGGACCTCAAAGGGTTCATTCACGGGGAGAAGGATGATGGAGGAGCTGGCAGCATACTTTTTATTTTCCTTCACGGCTTCTAGGTACCTTGCATGATCTTCGGAATTTGGGATGTTTTCGAGGTAGATAAACCGGGTGAAATCTGTTTTTTCAAATTCCGCCTGGCATTCCGCCGCGAATTCCCGGAACTTTTTTTCCTTCTCCTTCACATCAAGCCGGTTGCTGATCTGCTTGTTGTATTTTATTCCATACCAGGCATCGCACCCGGGGTTCTGTTTATCGCCCTGCGAGGACAATACCGGGATGACCACGAACAGGGACATGTCCAGCGTTTCGTTTTGCCGGCCAATTGTTTCAAAATTGCTTTTTACCCCGATGGCTGCCCTGTCGAGGTAAAAATCCTTCAGGGTATAATAGCGGGTCGGTTCCACCCTGCCGACCTGGTGAATGTTGTCGAGACTGGTCAGTTTTCCGCAGGCTGTTTCAAGATACGCCTGCAGGATCAGGGTGGGAATGGCGATGGCGATCGAGGCAATGATCACATAGAGCGACGGGAGGTTGCCCCTTTTATCCTTCAATTCCAGCAACCTGATCCTGGGCCTCAGCCATACCAGCACCGGGATCCACGGGAGCGCCAAAGGGATCCAGAGGTTGACAACATCCTCCCGGAGCGGGAACAGATGCATCCGGATCTGTAAAAGCCAGTGCAAAAAGGTATACCCGCCGGCCACCCCCAGGGCGATCAGCAGGAATGGAACGTAGATCAACTTCAATTTGTCACTGATCTGTTTCATTATGATCTGTGTTTATGGTTGATTGCCGCTTACCGGCCCGGATAGATACCCCGCCACCAGTTCCCTGAGTTTCTTTGGATTCAGGGGTTTGGTTACATAATCGTCGCACCCTGCCGCGATTGCTTTTTCGCGGTCGCCCGTGATGGCATAGGCTGTCTGTGCAATGATGCGGATATCGGGATTGATGTTCTTGATGGCAATGGTTGCTTCATACCCGTCCATAAAGGGGAGTTTTATGTCCATCAGGATCAGCGGGGTTTGTGGGTTTTTTTTGATGAAATCGATGGCTTCGGGACCGTTGATGGCATGTTGGATGGAAAGGCACATTGGGGCGAGAATTCCTTCGATCAGGTGGAAACTGTCAATGTCATCTTCAACCACAAGCACCAGGTTATTGGCAACAGGTTGCTGGAGCCGGGAGATATTGCTGTCTGCAACAACCGACCCCGGGGCGCCGGGCGGGTTCATCAGCGGGATGGCGACATAGAAGCAGGATCCTTCGCCCCACTTGCTTTTCAGCCAGATCCGGCCATGAAGGATCTTTACGATCTTGTCAACGATGGACAACCCGATGCCGATTCCCTCCCTGTTCATTTCATGGTAATTGAACTTGGTAAAACGTTCAAATATTTTATGCTGGTCTTCATCGGGGATCCCGGTTCCGGTATCGGATACCGATAACAGGATATCACCCTTGCTTTTCCGGCAACCGATGCGGATAATCCCTCCGGAGGTGTGTTTGATGGCATTGGAAAGGAGGTTTGACATCACCTGCTTCAGCCTGAACAGGTCGGAATATATCTCGAAATCACCCTCCGGAAGGGAATATTCAATGGTGATTGCGGTTTTATTTCTGCGTTGCAGTTCCAGGTTGCTGATATCCACGAGTTCGATAAAGAGTTCCCGGATGCTGAAAGTTGAAAAATGCAGTTTGATATCGCCGGCTTCAATGGTCGACAGGTCGATGATCTCGTTGATCAGTCGCAGCAGGTTGTCGCCGCTGTTTTGTATGATCTTTAAAAATTTTTGTTTTTCCTCTTCGTCACATTCCCCTTCAAGAAGCTGGCTAAAGCCGATGATGGCATTCATGGGGGTCCTGATTTCGTGCGACATGTTGGCCAGGAAGGCGGATTTCAATTTATCGGACCGGATGGCCCGTTCCTTCTGGTAAAGAAAATCGTTTTTGATTTTGTTAAGCACGAACAAGAGCAGGACGGAATACAGGAAGAAATTCAGATAAATATCGATGGTTCTCGTTTTCAGGTCAGGATAGGCAAAATGAAAACCGGGACTGGTATATTCAACGATGAACAATACTAAAAGGTTGACGTAATAAAAGGCAATCATCCGGACCAGGCACCAGCCATCCCACACCCAGATAATGAGGGCGCCGAAAACAAAAACCAGGAAAACTACGGGACCCAGGGAAAGGAATTTTACATACCAGGTGAGGTCGAGTATCACCAGCCCCACCCCTGTCAGGATCAGTTTAGGGAAATAAATGCAATTTGTAAACCTTACCAGGAAATACAACACCATGCATACTGCCGCGCCGACAGCTCCAAGGTAAACCGGCGCCACGCTGAATCCCATGACAAGGTGGAAGATACTGAGTAATATCAGGAAAACGCAGGATGTAAAGGTCATCATGGTCATGAAATACCTTTCATACTTCACCTGTCCCTTTTCGCCGTAAACAGTGTCAAAGAGTTTGCTGAAAGGATTGTTCATAACGGGTATTACAAATTCATTATTGGTGAGCCAAAGCTAAACAAAATTCCTGTCTGGCAGTCAGCAGGTTGAAAATAATTAAAAATTAAAAATTAAAAATTACGGTAGTTGCCGGCGAATTAATTCTTAAAATAACTATTCAACGGGCACATGATTGCTTTCCCTTGTTCCGGCTTATTGTTCCTGTTGTTCATGTTATATCCGCGAAAATGAAAATTTTACCAATTAACCAGGTTCAATCGGAATGGTGTTTCGCGCTACAGCCTGGGCAAACGGCTTTATGAACACAGAGGGTGGCGCCGCAGTTGGTGCAGTTCCACCGGACCTTCTCACTTTCCAGGAATTTCCCGATACCGTTTTCACGGATGGTCTCCAGGTTGCCGATCATGCTCATGTGGTATTTCAACTGGTACCTTTTATCGAGCTGCTGCAGGTTCCGGCAGGGAAAGTCATTGCACCCGGAGCAGAATTCTGAAAGTAATTTATCGCAGGTTTTTATCTTGCACGCCGACCTTGATACCGGCTGACCTTCCACCGGGTGGCGGCAACCGGGACAACTGTTCCTCTTTCGCTGGTACACCATGCAGAGGCTGCAGTTCATCCCGCAGGGGGCGATCAACGTTTGACCAGTAGATGATTCCATGTCGGTTGGACCGTTATGGTCGGGCATTAAAAATGCCAGAAATAAAAATCGGCGAGAATCAGCAACACCAGGATAACGACGATGGCTGTCACCCGCATCTTTCTTTTAACCAGGTACGCGGCCAGGTTTGTTTCGTCAAGGAAAAACCTGCCGGGTGCGGTTTCGACGAATACCTGCCGGCGAACGAGCCGTTTGAAAAGGGAGCGGCTCCTGATGTTGAGTTCCGCAGTGGTTTTCGCAGTCCCGGGACTGGTGGTACCCGTATTTTTAAAACGGTCGATCAGTTTCCGGGTCCTGACCACGATCAGGATGGCCATCATGGCCGGGAGATAGGGAACTCCTGTCATAAATGCTGAATTAAGGGTTATTGGCCCTTCCAGGCCAGGTTTCAAATACAAATGACCTGTGTGCAGGGATTCAGGTAGCATGTCATGATACACCTTTTTGCCTGATCGCCTGTGGACCTGATCACCCCGCCGCCATATGTTTTCAGGACGGAGAAGTGCGGGCTGGCCATATACCCGATCATCGGGCAGGTGAAAAAGAGGTGACCAAGGTTCAACCACCCTGCAATATAAAACTAATTATTCAAAAATAAACCGTCTGCATCTGATTTTGAAAACATGCCATGAGCATTTATTCCGCGGATAAGAAAACCAGCTCACTTAACCGTCACATTGATCAGTCTGAAACCGGCAGAATCGGGTAATATGAGCCCATAGCCCCCGTAACGGCTGACATGGGCAGCCGAATCCCAGGCTGTACGGTAGAAATAGTATTCCCCGCATTTCAGACCGATGCAATGGATGTGGTCTTCGCCCGGATCACCGATGAAAAAGCTGTCATAATCCTTGGGATGCGTTCCGGGCGAGGAAGTTGTACTGAATTTTACGAATGCCGTATCAGGGTGTCCCGGGAAATTGAGCAGGAAGGTGCTGTCGTGAACTGCAAAGAGGATCACCGCCATTTTTCCACCCGGGCCTGCAATACATCCAGGGGCAACCTCCGCCTTGTGTTTACAGGCTGAGAGGATGATCAGTGTTGCAAGAATTGATGATATGGTCATACGCTTCGCCAGATGCATCATGGTTGTTTTGATTTAACAATAAGTGTTAAGGCTTTCTCCTCCTCGATAACCTCCTGAACGGTAAACCCCGTGAGTTTCAGGAAGAGCAGGATCTCATCCCGCGTGAAGGCCCTGAGGGTTGTGAGATCGTCGTATTCGGTCACTTCGCCCTTCTCTTCGATGGCATAACGGGCATGCCAGTCGTAAGTCCAGCCTGTTGAAAGGTTTTTCTTCAATGTGCTGATCCGCCTGATCACCCGCTCCCCGTCGGGAATGGTTTGTTCAAAATCATTAAAATTGTCGAAGATGCCGTTCGCCTCGAAAATGCCGAATACAAACAACCCCTTGTCCCTGAGTGCCTTGTGAACACCTGCCAGGGTGTTCATGATCCCCTCGTTCTCTGTTACATAAGCAATGGACCTCCCTGTGATCAGCACCGCGTCAAACTCCCGGTCGAAGGCGAGGTTCCGCATGTCGCACTGCACGAACAGGTCCGACCCGGTCTCCAGCCTGGCAATTTCGAGCATTTCACCATACAGGTCGAGCCCGAGGTAATCGTACCCGTCTGCCATAAACCGTCTTGCCAGCATGCCCGATCCGCACCCGATCTCCAGTATCTTATGGCAGTTGCGGGCCTTCAGCAGCGAATCGTAAAAGGCGAATTCCTGGTCATAATCGAAAATGTGACGGTACATCGCGTGGTATATCTCCGCCAGTGTTGAATAGAGTTGAGTCATCTTTGCAGATTTTTTTCCTGGTAAACGATCCACCAGCCATTCCTGGGTGCCGATCGTTACAATGTGGTATACATTTCCGTCAATGTCGATCACGGTTCCCGGTTGTATGGCCAGCGTGGTGAATGTGGCAGCGGCACCGTAACCTGTTCCGGCACTGTTGGTGGCAAATGCCCTGACGAAGTAGGGGGTTGAAGGAGTTAACCCTGTGAGACTGCCTGAAAAGCTACCGGTCCCTGTGCCGACGGAGGTTTTGGAATCGGCAGGGACACGCCAATCTCTATTTTCATTGGCTCTTGCAATGGTTGATTTGTCAAATGCTCTGCCAATGCCTAAATGATAGAGTTTATCCTTATGGAGCCTCAGACAGAGTGCAGTATCAGAGAGACTTTCTCGGTGGGTCAGTTGCCCGAATGCCATACAGAGAAACTGTTTCCAACAGGTGAGTCCTTTGTTATTGTAGTCGCCATTGTATCGTTTAACACACCCTTTAAAGACATCATCAGATGCAAATTGGATCAATTGGGTAAACACCATCTTTCCTTTGTTCATGCAGAATATTTTGCACAAAGGAAACCAAAATCAAATTCAAATCACCGCCGTCAAAAAACCTTAGCAAACGAAGATATATCAAGACTTTCAAAGAACATTTAACAATTTATACGCAACGCTACTGCCTTGTTTTCATTGTTTTTTTTCCTGCAACTAAAAGGTATAAATAAAGATATGCCTGATACAAGCTGGATAAATATCCAAAACCAAATTTTATTTTTCATAACTTTCAAATTAAAGGGTTATGGTATAATGATCTTGCAGCATACCATTGATATTTTGGTTCTTTCGATTCTTCTGCTTGTGCATAAAGGCTGGTTATACCCGATATAGAAAATAATAATCAAGGAGTTGTAAGGAATATTTTCTAACCTGCATTCCGTTCAACGACCACCTCCCAGCCACCTGAAAACGGATACCATTTTCCCATTAAATAGGAAGGCAATTTGACAAGATGTGATAAAATATTAAGTAATGGATTTTTACTGAATTCAGCGTGAACAAGTGAAGTATGAGATCTCTTCATCCGGAGATCAGCAGACAGGTTCATTGTTTTTAATAAATCGCTCCAAAAATAGCTGCCCATATCAAATAAATGAGCAGGGTAGGGCATTCCGAATGTTAATCCCAACTTCTTAAACCCTTTGTAAAAGGGAAATGAATAGGGTGTCCGGGCATAAAATATTCCCTGTTTCTTCATCTTCTGCAACAATAATGAGATGATTTGCTTCGGATTTTTTATATGCTCCAGGATTGCACTTGCAATAACAAGGTCAAATTCGTCGGATAAAGGAATCAAATCTAAGGTTTCAAACGAATATTGTGAAATTGAATGCTCACTCCTGTCGGTAATGGTATTATAATCCACAACCGAAATGTCTATTTTCATGGCAATTCCGGAGGAAAGCAGGTGTTGACCAAGGCATCGTGAAACCGCCCCGTCACCTCCTCCGAAATCGAGAATCCGGAAGGTTTCCCTGGGCTTTAAGTTTCCAAGATATTTTGCTATGTGACTTGCAAAGCGCCGGGGATCTGTTTTTTTTCGCCTGTTATCTCCTATATCATAACCGGTGTAGAATTCCTTCAGGAATTTTTCTGTCGGCTGGGGGTTAAAGAAACCGATGTGACATATATTACAGGTATAGAGTTTAATATCCGGCAAGGGACGATCGGAAAGTGTTTTTTCGATAAGATTTAAGAAGTCTGTATAGATATTGATATCCGGTGATGGATAAATGTTTCCTATATCCTTAATGGCGCGTGAGCCGCAAAAAGGACATCCTTCAAACGCCTCTTCAAGAAAGTTCTCTTCAGAGATAGCAATCATGTTGTTTTTCTTATGGACTTCAGCTTGCATAATACATTGGAATTTTTAATTTAAGATGGAGATATTTCTTTATCAAATATTAACTTCCATAAATTGCTGACAACCCCCGCATTGCCCGCTGACGGCTCGTCAGGCAACGTTGATATTTCTTATTCTGTCTGCTTAAATCCGTCTCGTATTGCCGTTGCAAGCGTGTCCATGCTTATGTCTTTCAGTGTTCTGAACTTAATGCAATAGCCCGTTACACTTGCCTTGCCTATCGTTTTTCCATAGGTTTCGGGTAAATATTTTTTGTCCTCAATACCCATAATATAAACTGAAATTCCTGTCGTGTTTGCACTGATACCAATTTGATAGAATTCTTTTGTTTTTCCGTCAGCATATTTTATTGTTTGAAGTCCATACCCTATATTGGGATTGGAAACAATTTTTCCTTTATCGTCTTTGCCATCCAGGAACCATAATTTACAATTGGGCAATGATAGAAGTATGCTTTCGTGCAATGCTTCAATGTCAGCCCGTTTTGATTCTGGCTGGCTGTCAATATACTTTTTTATTTGTTCTTGTATGTTCATATAAAATTACAGTTTCGCTTATGATCATGTTAGATATTCCGCGATCACAATTTTTCTTTGCTTATACATCACTTGTCCTGCATTTGGTTTGTTCATTAATTCTCCAAGGTTTTCAGGAATGATTTGCCAGTGTAACCCAAATTTGTCCATACACCATCCACACATTGATTCGTTGCCTTCTTTTGTAAAGTAATTGTATGTCGTGAATATTGATGACTTCGTCTACTGAAATCATTTTGCAAGTTACTCAAGGAGTTCCTGATCTTCCTTAAAGATCTGTTTTAAATGCTTAAATGATTCAAAATCCTGCATCGACTTATTTTCAACTTCCTTTAAATATGAAAGGATTTCAGTGAGAAAATCATCAGGAACCTTTTGAATCACTCTGTTAATCTCTTTTCTCAAATCTTTTGTTGTCATAACCTTCTGTATTGGCAATCCGCTTGCAATGTTCGATGGCCTTCTCGTAAAGCTTGCGATCCGTAGGATAGGTGATATTCTTTTCCCGAACCGTTGTATCCACCCTCACTTCCTTCACCTCTTTGCGAACCATGTCGGTACCAAACAAGTCAATGCTCTGCCGGAAGATCTTCTCCATTCCTTCTTTCCCGATCCTGTGCCGGAAATGAACAAAGTCGCTCGGATCAAAGGGAGGGTTGTACTGAAAGTAGATCTCACCACAAAAGTGCTGTCAGTAAGGGTTTTCAAGATACCTAAGAACAACTGTCTCATCACCCAGGTTGTACATTTGTTTCAGGAGCAGTAATCCAACAATTGTTCTGATAGGACCTGAAGGTTTGCCAGTGGTGCCATAAAGCGGAGCGAACACATTTTCAAGGACTTCCCAATCAATCCTTTTGGCCAACAAACAAAGTTCGTGTTCAGGATGGATACAGATCACCAGGGTGGTCTTGAACATTTCAAGTTGAGGCTTTTTCGGTAATTCTTTCATCATGATTTGCAGCGTTTTGATCAAATTTAATCAAAATCAGCACACAAATTAATATTTCAATGAACATAAGTTATTAACAGTCAAATTTTTAGTAATTATTAAGGATCAACTAAATATATTGAGCTGGGAATAAGTCTAATGATATTTATTTTCACCCCTAACGTTTTGCTGGCAACTGCTTTGCGGGTTTTATCTTATAAATGATTTTTTACGAACAAGCCCCGCATTGCAGTTGAAGGCTCGTTGAACTAAATCCCACTATCGTGGGATAGCTATCCACAAATTTAGTAAAATAGTACTGAGCAGGGAG
This sequence comes from uncultured Bacteroidales bacterium, assembly GCA_903845055.1. GTDB lineage: Bacteria > Bacteroidota > Bacteroidia > Bacteroidales > FEN-979 > CAIVAT01. The sequence goes on from CAIMWF010000044.1 coordinate 96,335, forward strand.
TAGTCGCTCCCTAAATTTAGTTTTAACCCTAAAAATCTCAGTACCATGAAAAGAATTGAACCGACGATTGTCG
>CAIMWF010000045.1 GCA_903845055.1 uncultured Bacteroidales bacterium
TCCTCCGAACCCTGCGCCACCGGGAACCCGGCAACCAGCCTTCCCGTTACCATGACCGTCAATCCCAACCTGCAGGTCGGGGTAACAGTTGCAACGCCGGTAACCACAGTATGTGCAGGAACAATGGTTACTTTTACGGCAACCCCGGCCTTTGGAGGGGCAACACCAGCCTACCAGTGGAAAGTCAATGCAGTCAATGCAAATAATGCAACCAATGCAAACTATGCATACATCCCGTTGAACGGGGATATTGTAACCTGCATGATGACATCCTCCGAAACCTGCATCACCGGGAACCCGGCAACCAGCCTTCCCGTTACCATGACCGTTAACCCCAACCTGCCGGTCGGCGTCACAATCGGAACCCCGGCAACCACGGTTTGTGCCGGGACCACGGTTACTTTTACGGCAACCCCGGCCTTTGGAGGAACCACCCCTGCATACCAATGGAAAGTCAATGCAACCAATGCAAATAATGCAACCAATGCGAGCTATGCATACATCCCGCTGAACGGCGATATCATTACCTGCATGATGACCTCCTCCGAATCCTGCACCACCGGCAACCCCGCCACAAGCCTGCCCATTGGCATGACGGTCAACCCAAACCTGCCGGTAGGTGTTTCGGTTTCCACGCCGGTAACTGCGGTGTGCGCAGGGACCATGGTTACCTTTACCGCAACCCCTTCCTTTGGGGGAACCACACCGGCGTACCAGTGGAAGGTCAATGCAGTCAATGCAAATAATGCAACCAATGCAGTTTATGCATACATACCGGTGAATGGCGATGCTGTAACCAGTGTGATGACCTCCTCCGAAGCCTGCACCACCGGGAACCCTGCCATGAGCATCCCCATTACCATGACCGTTAACCCGAACCTCCCGGTGGGAATTTCGGTCGGGGCTTCCTCCAACCCTTATTGTGCAGGCAGTGCGGTCACTTTTACTGCAACACCGGCTTTTGGAGGAACAACACCGGCATACCAGTGGAAAGTGAATGCAGTCAATGTAAATAATGCAACCAATGCAAGCTATGGATACAATCCTTTGCCCGGCGACGTTGTTTCCTGCGTGCTGAACTCCTCCGAGTCCTGCACCACAGGCAACCCGGCTGTTTCTGCACCCCTCACGATGATTGCAACCCCCGTCCATCCTGCCGGGATCACCATCGCGGCGTCGGCAAATCCATTCTGTCCCGGAACGGCGGTGACCTTCACCGCGACTCCCGATCACGGGGGCCCGGGCCCGGCATACCAATGGAAAGTGAATGCAGGCAATGCAAACAATGCAAGTAACGCAAGTTATGTATACAACCCGGTTGCCGGCGATCTCGTTTCCTGTGAACTGACCTCCAACCTGGCCTGTGTCACCAACAACCCGGTTACCTCAACCGCCATCCTGATGACCACCCGCCCTGTGCCCAAGGTGAGTTTCACCCGCTGTTTCGACAGCATCACAACCACCAACGCCAAACCAACCAGGCTAAAGGGCGGCCTGCCGCCGGGTGGGATTTACAGCGGGCAGGGGGTCGACTCCCTCACGGGATTGTTCAACCCGGCGGTTGCGGGGGCCGGAACCCACCTGGTCACGTATACCTATACCAATACCTATGGCTGCACGGCGCAAAGTATGGTTGCGGTGTTAACAATCAACCCGGTTCCCGTAATTTGCGGACAGCCCATTAGCGATCCCCGCGACAACCATCAATACGGCACTTTCATCCTTCCCAGCGGGAAATGCTGGATGTCTTCAAATTTGGATTTTGGACTTACAATCTCAGAGCTAACTCCTCAAACCGACAACTGTGTGACAGAAAAGTACAGGGATAATTCGTCACTCGTCACCCGTCACTCGTCATTTTACCAGTGGGACGAGCTGATGCAATACGATAATACTGAATCCGCCCAGGGCATTTGCCCCCCGGGGTGGCACATCCCCGCTGCGGCCGACTGGGTTGAACTGCTCTCGTTTTACAACGGGCCGGGCCAGGCTGCCGGGCCGCTGCGGGATATCTTCCTTGCAAACGGGTTCCACTCCTTCCAGGATGGATTCCTTTACCAAAACAACACCTGGACCTTCATCACAGGCATGTATGCAGGTTCGATGTATTGGACTTCAACAGGATCGGGTACGGACCGCGCCGTGGCGAGGGGGATCAACGAATACAACTACAGCATTTCGCTGTATCATTCATCAAGGGCGAATGCCTTTACGGTGAGGTGTGTGAAGGATTAACGCAAAATTCAAAACTCAAAACTCAAAACTGACTTTTTGCAAGGGGAGGGAAATCACTTGATTTCCCTCAGGTTCAGTTTCCTCAGTTTCGGTGCGAATCTTGCCGTGAACCCGACGATTCCGAGGGTCATGATCCCGCCGAAGATCACCGAGGGGATGAGCCCGATCAGCCTGGCGGCGAGTCCCGACTCAAAGGAACCGATCTCGTTCGACGAACCGATGAAGATCGCATTGACCGACGCCACCCGCCCGCGCATCTCGTTGGGGGTGATCAGTTGCATGGCAGTAGCCCGGATGATCACGCTGATGTTGTCGAACATTCCGCTGAACATGAGGAGTACCAGCGAAAGATAAAAATTGTGCGAGAGGGCAAAAAGGATGATGCTCAGTCCGAACCCAGCCACCCCGATCATCATGTTGCGTCCGGCATGAACCATGGGCGGACGGTAGGCCAGCACCACCGACATCATCACGGCCCCCACCATGGGAGCTGCCCGCAGGAAGCCAAGCCCCTGGGGCCCAACCTTCAGCACCTCCGCGGCAAAGATGGGCAGCATGGCCACGGCTCCGCCAAAAAGAACCGCAAACATGTCGAGCGACATGGCTCCCAGCAGAATCTGGTTGTGATATACGAATTTTAGCCCGGTAGCGAGCCGGTTGACCAGCGTCTCTCCTTCAATCCTCGGTGGAGCCGGGTGGTTTTTCACGAGACTGAGCAGGATGAGGGCCACTGCCAGAAATAACAGGACGCCCAGGTAGGCAACACGGACGCCGAAGAAGCCGTACACCAGTCCCCCGATGGCCGGCCCGGTAATCGCTGCAAGCTGCCATACGGTGCTGCTCCATGTCGAGGAGTTGGTGTAAAGTTCACGGGGCACAATCTGCGACATCAACGCGACGATCGAAGGGTAAAGGAATGCCCGTGAAACACCCGAAACAGCCACCACCAGGTAAATTGGCAGCACCCCGAGGGCCGCGATGATTCCCAGTTTGGGGACCGTGAAGAGAAACAGGGCAAAAGTACCGACCAGGAAGAGCAGGGTGAACCATACGATGATGGTTTTCCGGTTGTAGCGGTCGGCGGCGTGGCCGGCAAAAAGGGCCACTGCAATATTGGGCAGGGCCTCGGCCAGCCCGATAAGCCCGAGGGCCAGCGGATCTTTGGTAAGCTCGTACATTTGCCAACCCACGATGATGCTTTGCATCTGGAAGGCGATTGTCGTGAAAAACCGGAAAGTCAGGAACAACCTGAAATCGGCTATCTTCAGGACAGCGTAGGCATCGTGTTTGTAAGGCTGTGTATCGGGTGTTGACATTTCAAATGGCTGTATTCAAAAAAACCCGGCCAAGTGACCGGGTTTTCAGGGAATTTAAAAAGTGGTTATTCTTCTTCCTTTTCCTGGTCTTCGTATGCCTTGAGCAACTTATCCTGGATATCGGCAGGGACCTGCGAATATTCGGCAAATTTCATGTTGTAGGTAGCGCGTCCGCTGGTAATCGAGCTGAGGGCCGTGGAATAGCGATTCAACTCGGCCAGGGGAACCTTTGCAAGGATCTTCTGGTAATTTCCTTCGCTGTCCATACCCATGATGACAGCACGGCGACCCTGAAGATCGGTCATGACTTCCCCCATTTTATCTTCAGGAACAATCACCTCCACGTCGTAGATCGGTTCAAGGATCTTGGGGCCTGCATTTTTGAAGGCCTCGCGGAAAGCATTCCGGCCGGCCAGTTTGAAGGAGATTTCATTGGAGTCGACCGGGTGCATCTTACCGTCGTACACGTTGAAAACGATATCGCGGGCATAGGAGCCGGTAAGCGGGCCCTCTTCCATTTTTTCCATGACTCCCTTGAGGATGGCGGGCATGAAACGTGCGTCGATGGCGCCTCCCACGATACAATTGTTCATCTGCAGTTTGCCTCCCCATTCCAGGTCGATCACATCGCGGCCGCGGATGGGAAATTCGGACTGTTCGGTCATCCCTTCACGGAATGGCTGGATCATCATGTGCACCTCGCCGAACTGGCCCGAACCACCCGACTGTTTTTTGTGACGGTAGGTTGATTTGGCCGATTTGGTAATGGTTTCGCGGTAAGGAATGCGGGGAGCATAGAATTCCATGGGAATTTTCTCAATGTTCTCAACATGCCATTTGGCCAGATTCAGGTGCAGTTCTCCCTGTCCCTGGAGGATCATTTGTTTCAGTTCGCGGGAATAGCCCATCACGAGGGTCGGGTCCATCTTGGCAAGTTCGTTCAGGCTGCTGTTGATCTTTTCGTCGTCGGCCGTGTTCTTTGCCTTGACCGCGGTCCTGAACTTGGGATCGGGGAAGATGGTCGGTACGATCACATCATCAGGGTTTTTAAGCGAATTCAGGGTATTTCCGGTAAATGAATTTTTCAGTTTGATGGTAGCGCCGATATCGCCTGCTACCATCTTTTCAACCTTCTCACGGTTTTTCCCGTTGATGACGAACAACTGTGAAAGGCGTTCCTTCGACTGCCTGACCGGGTTCACCATATCCATGGCTTCGCTGATCTCACCTGCATAGACCTTGAAATAGGAAATTTCGCCCAGGTGTTGCTCGATGGAGGTTTTGAAGATGAAGGCCGAGGCAGGATCAGAGGTTTTACAGGTTAGCACCTTTCCCTCTGTCGTCTGGATACCGGGCATTTCATTCGGGGCAGGAACGCTGCCTGCGATAAATTCAAGGAGACGGCCGATGCCAATATCCTGTTTTGCGCAGGTGCACAAAACCGGGAAAATGGTCCTGTTGATCAGACCCGTTTTCAGTGCCTGGTGCATCTGCTGTTCGGTCAGGGTTCCTTTTTCAAAATAGACCTCCATCAAGGATTCATCCTTGGAGGCAAGTTCTTCCACCAGGGTTGCATACATTTCGTCGGCTTTGTCTTTTTCCCCTGCAGGAATGTCTGAAATTTCGGCTTTTCCGCCCCCCGAAGGGAATTTGACCTGTTTCATCATCAGGAGGTCGATCACGGTATTGAACCCCGAACCTGCATTTACCGGGTATTGCATGAGGGTCACGTTCTTCCCGAAGTTGGCCTTCATCTGGCGAAGGGTTTCGTCGAAGTTGGCGTTTTCCTGGTCAAGGTGGTTCATGGCAAATATGACCGGTGTATTGGCACGGGTGGCATAACGCCAGGTGATTTCCGTTCCGACCTCTACACCGTTCTGACCATTGACAACCATTACGGCGGTGTCGGCTACCCGGAGGGCAGAAATCACCTCTCCGCAGAAATCGTCGAAACCAGGCGTATCAATGAGGTTGATCTTCTTGTTGTCATAAAGTGTATACAAAACCGTTGCAGAAACAGAGTTCTGGCGCTCTAATTCAATGGGACGATAATCGGAAACCGTGTTCCTGTCCTCCACCGATCCGCGGCGACTGATAACGCCTCCTTCAAACAGCATGGCTTCGGCGATGGTTGTTTTACCTGATTTTGCACCCCCGATGAGGGCGATGTTTCGGATTTCATTGGTTTGGTATACCTTCATGGCAGTTATAAAATTATATAAGTGACTGATAACTATTATCTTCGTGAGAGGGCGACAAAATTAGAAATTTTTCTGCAATTAACCAAGTCCCCGACGCAATTAGGAATTGCGAATTACGAATTAAGAATCAATCTATTATAGGGGATGGGGAGCGGCTGATGGCTGTTGTCAGACTGGCTCCACACGGGTGCGGACATGCTCCCACCGTTCGGCCGGCATTTTCGATCCCATGAATTCAATGACATTGCCGGCCAGTAAGGCGCCGAGCATTCCGCAGCGGGTCAGCGGGAGGTCGTTGGAATGCCCGTAAAGGAACCCTGATGCATAAAGATCGCCGGCACCGGTGGTGTCGATGGGATTGACCTCGATGATCCCGATGTCATAACGGTCGTTACCCGACTTGATCATGGAGCCGCTGCTCCCCGTTTTAACGACTGCTATTTTCACCAGTTTGCTAATGGCATCAAGAGCATCCCCAGGCTCAAGCCCGGTGAGCGCCCTTGCCTCGTCTTCGTTGGCAAAAACGATATCCACGTATTCGGTGATGATCGAAAGCAGGAAATCGCGGTTGGCCTCCACCACGTTGTAGCTGGCCATGTCGAGGGAGACCGTCAGCCCGTGTTCCCTGGCCATTTTGACCGCCAGCCTGATCAATTCATGGTTCTGCACCAGGTAACCTTCAATATGCAGGTAAGAATATCCCTGGAAGATACTGGTTTGCGGATCGCGGGGTTGCAGATTTTCGGCTGAAAGCTCGAGCGCCGCACCCAGGAACGTGGCAAAAGTGCGCTCCGAATCGGGGGAAACAAGGGCCACTGCCCTGCCCGTCTCCTGGCTGCTGTGGATCATGTGGGGGTCAACCCCTGCCTGGATCAGGTCACGTACAAAAAAACCGCCGAGTTCGTCCTCCCCGATCACCCCGATATAACCGGTTTTCGCACCAAGCATCGCGAGGCCATGAATGGTATTGGCAGCCGAACCTCCCGCCGACAGGCTTTTCCTGTAACCCGACATCGCCGAGAGTACCTGGTTGCTCCGTTCTTTATCAACCAGTTGCATGCTCCCCTTGGGAAGTTCAAGCATTTCAAGGATCGTGTCGCTTTCAAGCGGGATCATGATGTCAACCAGGGCATTACCGATGCCAAGAATTTTTTTCATACCTCTATTTTCAAAGTTCAAAACTCAAAACGGAAGAACAGGCCTCTTCCATAAAAACGGCGTAAAGCTACGATTATAATTTCAAATGGGAAGTGGATTTTGGGGATTCCGGGAGGGAAGGATGATAGGGTGTGGAGGGAATAAGGCGAAATGGCGAAATGGCGAAATTTATAAGATCGAACCCGGGTGAAAGTGTTAAAAGGTGAAAGGGGGATGGGTAAAAGGGAGGAGGGCCGTTTATTTTTTTGGGTGTGTGTAATAAGTTGCCGGGTTTTTCGTATTTATTTAGACCAAATATATTTTTTATGTTTGCCAGATATAGTATTTTTATCCTCCTGTTTTCGCTGTTGGCGATGACGGGATGCACCCAGAGCCGAAATCAAACAGAACAACTTACCACGAAAAATATGAAATTCAAACAACTTACCCCTGAAGAAGAGCAGGTTATCGTTCACAAGGGAACCGAAGCCCCTTATACGGGAAAATATGAAAAATTCAGCGGAAACGGAACCTATGTCTGTAAAAGGTGCGGAACCCCGCTGTACCGTTCTACCGATAAATTTGATGCGCATTGCGGCTGGCCCGCCTTTGATGATGAAATTCCGGGTGCCGTGAAGCGGATTCCCGATGCCGACGGCATGCGTACCGAAATTGAATGTGCCCATTGCGGGGCCCACCTGGGGCACGTGTTCGAAGGAGAAGGATTTACCCCGAAGAATGAAAGGCATTGTGTCAATTCCATATCCCTCGATTTCGTGGAAGCTGCAAGTGAATCGCACAGGGATACGGCCATATTTGCCGGAGGCTGTTTCTGGGGTGTTGAATATTACATGAAGAAAATCAAGGGGGTCATCTCCACGCAGGTCGGATACACGGGAGGCAAAACCGATAATCCCACCTACAAGCAGGTCTGTACAGGTACTACCGGCCATTACGAGGCGATCGAGGTTGTTTTCGACCCTGCCCAGACGACCTACGAAGCGGTAGCCCGGATGTTTTTCGAAACCCATGATCCAACCCAGTGGAACCACCAGGGTCCCGACTGGGGGGAACAGTACCGTTCGGCCGTGTTTTACCGGACTCCCGCGCAAAAGGCAACGACCGAGAAACTGATCAGCCTTCTAAAGGAAAAGGGGTTCAAGGTGGTTACTGAAGTACTGCCTGCAAAGACCTTCTGGAAGGCGGAAGATTACCACCAGGACTATTATGAGCACAAGGGTGAAGCACCCTACTGCCACGGTTACGAGAAGCGCTTCTAAGGATTTTCGGCCCTGAGCCGGTATCCCACGGCAGGTTCCGTGATCAGCAGCGTCGGGATGGATGGATTCTGTTCGATCTTTTTGCGGAGTTGCGTAATATGAACCCGCAGAACCTGTGCATTGTCTGCATAGGGATTCCCCCAAATCTCGCGGCAGATATGCGAGAGGGTCATCACTTTCCCGCTGTTGCGCATAAAGAGCGACAACAAGCTGTATTCGGTAGCCGTCAGCTTGACCTCCTCCCCGTTAATCTTTACGATCCGTGCATTCAGGTCGATCCATACCGGACCGGTAACCAGCACAGGCGAATCGCTTGTTTTCGCGGCATGCCTGAGCGCAACCCGGATGCGCGCCAGCAGTTCACCGGTATTAAAAGGTTTGGTGACATAATCATCCGCCCCGTTATCCAGCGCCCCGATTTTTACACCTTCATCGTCCACAACCGTCAGGACGATCACCGGGACCGACGACCATTCGCGCAATTTTCGCAGGGTGGCGAGCCCGTCGAGGTCGGGAAGCCCCAGATCGAGCAGGACAACATCGGGCTGATTCAACGATGCCGACAACATCCCTTCATGGCTGTTTTCGGCCTCCAGGACCCTGAACTCGTTTGCCTCCAGGGTAATCTTCAGCAGGCGGCGTATCTGCGGCTCATCATCGATTATCAGGATCTTCTGCCTGTTCCGGGTGCTTTCCATTATATTTTGCTTTAACCGTTCTGATTTTCAAACCGGGGATCATCCCCTGTTGCGGCGATCATTTCTTCGGCCGGGAATTCGAAGGTTACCGACAGTCCCCCTCCCGGCTGGTTGGAGGCCCTGATCGTTCCCTGGTGGGCCTCCACGATGGCCCTGCTGATCGTCAGTCCCAGCCCGGTGCCCCCGCTGTGCGAGCCGGGAACCCGGTAAAATTTGTCGAAGAGCTTTGGCAGGGTCGTTTCCGGGACCCCCTTCCCGCGATCGATCACCGAGATGGCGATTTTCGATGCCGGCAAAGCGGTGATGGAGATGGTTACCGCCGTTCCTTTGGGAGTGTAAACCGCGGCGTTGTGGACCACGTTGACCAGAGCCTGTACAAGAAGGCTGATATCGCCCCGGATGGGCAGGATCTCCCCGTGAACAATGACTTCGGGAGGATGCCCTACCAGTTCGGGTTCAAGGATGTGCAGTGCCATGCCTACTAGGTCTTCAGGGTCGCACCATTGAAGGTTCAGTTTCATTTGGCCCGACTCGATCCGCGACATATCGAGGATGTTCTCCACAAGAAAATTCAGCCGTTTGGCGGCCGATTCAAGCTCGCCGGTTACCTGTGCGCGGGCTTCGGGAAGTCCGGACGTTAATGGGTCCTGGAGATTTGACACGGCAGCCGAAATGATGGCGATAGGCGTACGCAGCTCATGCGACACGCTGTTGAGGATGGTGCTGAACAATTTCTCTGATTCCTGCGATATTTCCCTTGTTTTGGCAAGATCCACACTGATCTCGCGCTCGAGTGCCGATGTGACCTGTGCGATAAACCCGCGTACAAGCGACCGGGTTTCATCATCCGGGTTGCGATCCTGCCCGAAGCGGATGCCGATGAGCCCGAATACGCCGCGAGGGTCCTTGAGCTGTGAAAAAACCGGCCAGGGCACCTCCGGATCGGGAAACTGGCGGACAGCCAGGCTGAAGGTCTCCTCCCCGAAAAGCAATCCATTGCCAAAGGCTCTCCTCGAAAGCGTCTGCCCGTTTTTTTCCCTCAGGAAGATCACGATATCGGCGTTGAAATGATACTGAAAACTCTCGCGGCTCCGCCTTACTACATCTTTGATCGAAGTAGCGTTGTTGAGCGATTCGAGAAATGTGTTGAGGGTGCGCAGGCGTTCGCGGCTTCGCAGGAGATCGAGCCGGCTCTTCCTGATCCGTGTGATCAGGGTGGCACCGACAAGGGCCACCATGAGGTTGGCGATGAGGGAGATGATGTCGTGTACCCGGTGGATATGAAAATTGAAGACGGGGGGGATGAAGAAATAGTTCCAGCCGGCTGATGAAAGCACGGCGGCGAAGAATACCGCTCCCCTCCCGAGGATCAGGGAAAGCATCGAGATCACCATCAGGAAGATCAGCCCGACGGCCTGGTATCCGATGAGTGGTGCTGCCGGGAGGCAGGCAAACACAACAAGGACCACCACGAGAAGGGCAATAAAATAGTCGAGCGGGCGTGACCGGAGCGTCAGGTTCTTCGGCCGGCCGGCATACCCGGCCCCGGCCACGGAAATGTTCTCCGAAGCAGGGTCAGTAGTCCCATCCTTTTCCTGTATCTTCACCTTCATCCTCATGATCCTTAAAAGCCTCCGCCAGGGACTCGAGAAAGTTCATCAGCAAGAGGAACCCCCATGCAGAAAGTGCAATTTCCCGGTATTCGGTGATAAAGGTACATAAAATCATGTCACGGACGTAGAGAACCGTAAAGACCACCGCCAGGAGATACAGGGTTGAAAGGGCAGGAACGACAGGCTGCCGGAATGGATTGAACCGTAAAATCGTACGCAGGAAGATCTGCATGACGATCAGGCCGGCTGACTTTTTTTCTTTCATTTTCGGCTCGGGTATCATGGCGTCATTTCCACATGCAGATGGCTCCTGATGGGGATCATCACCATGATGATTCCCTTGTGCGAAAGCCGGTTCTGTATGGCAAACTGCGTCTGGTTATGCAGCAAACGCTGAAAAGCCGTGGCTTTTGGAAGCAGGAACTGGCCAACAAAGAAGACGCTCTGCGGAAAGCGCTTCTGGATGGTCTTCGCCTCCTCCTTGATCTCATCCGCCACGTCGGTACCAAGAGAGTATTTGATCTCGGCATGATGACCGTAATGCATGGCCAGCTTCCGGTACTGTTCAAGGTCACCCTTCAGCCGGTCCTCCAAATCCTTGAGTTCGGCATTCCCCCTGAAATTCCCGGCATCCACAATGCCGACACCCAGGAAAACGATATTTTTATATTCCCTGAAATCGTGGTGGACTTTCATAAAGGCGCAGATTCCCAGACCGTTGTACCCACTCACACAGATCACGGCCGTTTTATCGTCCGTTGAATAGACCTCCGAAAGCACCGAATAGTCGGGATAATTATCATAAACATCCTGTACAAGGTGGAACATTTTCCAGTTTAGCCGCTTGACCAGCTTGTCGGCGTAATTGTAATGACGCTTGATCATCGAAACCGCCAGGATGAGGGAAGAGGTGATGATCAGCGTGACCCACCCTCCCTCCATGAACTTCGTGGTGACCACGGAAGCAAGGATAAAAACGGTGATGATCAGCCCGACCCCGTTTACGAGGAACCGGTGCCACCAGTGTTTGTCTTCTTTCCTTACCTGCCACCAGTGCCGCACCATCCCCGACTGGGAAAGGGCGAAGGTGATGAACACGTTGATACTGTAAAGCACGACCAGGATGACCACCGAACCTCCTGTCAGCCATAGCACGAGCAGAGCCAGGATGCCCATGAAGAGAATGCCGTTCTGGGTGACCAGCCGGTCGCTGAGGACGGTAAACTTGCGGGGGAACCACGAATCCTGTGCCATGGATCCGATCACGCGGGGACCATCGAGGAAACCCGTCTGGGCCGCGATAAAGAGCAGGAAGGATTCTGAAATCAGGGTGATGAACACGAAAACCAGCCCCATGTTTTTGCCCCAGCTGGCCGTCAGAGCTTCAAGAAATACGGCATTCATCGTCTTTCCCTGGGTTGGGTTGAGTTTGAACATGGAATAGGCCAGCAGCAATCCGAATACGGTGATCGCGAGCGAAACGCCCATGTAGCGCATGGTGAGCAGCCCGGTCTTGATCCTTGGCTCCTTGAGAATGGGGATGGAATTGCTTACCGCCTCGAGCCCGGTATAGGTACCGGCACCCATGCTGTATGCCTTGAGGATCAGGGCGAGCACCCCGATCGTCCCCAGGGTGTGCTTGGCCAGGTGGTAATCAGCCACAGCATCGTGGTATACCGCCGGGACCTGGCTGGCGTGGCCGAAGATCACAAAAAGGATGGCGGCTGCATGGGTGACCACAAACAGGATGAAGACCGGCATGAGGAAATAGACCGACTCCTTGATGCCGCGCAGGTTGATCAGGATCAGCACGATGATGCCTGCCGAAGCCACAAAAACCTTTAAATGCTGGTATTCATGCGGCAGCAGGCTGAAAACGGCATCGGTACCGGAGGAGACAGAAACGGCAATTGTGAGCACATAGTCGACGAGCAGGGAGCAGCCGGAGATCATCCCCAACCTTGGAGAAAGCAGCTTGGTTGCCACCCGGTACCCGCCGCCGCCCGATGGGAACAGCCGGATAATCTGTGAATAGCTTGTACTGATGATGAGGATGGTAAGCACGATGCCGATGGCAACGAAGATGGCCAGGCTGTGATAGTGCCCCAGGGTCCGGTAGGCTTCATCAGGACCATAACAGGAACTGGAAAGACCGTCGGAGCCCAAACCGATCCATGCAAAAAAAGCGATCAGTGTCAGCCGGTGAAAAATCTGGTCGTCGCCCAGGTCGCGGGCCTTGCCGATAAAAAAGTTCCTAAGTCGGTGAAATATGGAGGGTGCGGGTTGCCGGTTCATAATGCCTTCAGGTCAGTAAATTCAACAGGCAAAATAACAACAGCAGGTATTAAGGACTTATGAAGATTGGGGAGGGAGGTATTAAGAAAGTATTAACGATTTTGGATTTACGATTTACGAATGACAAGTGACAAGTGACGAGTGAGGGGAACTGTAATTTTTAATTTTTAATTTTTAATTTTTAATTCATTTCCTTTACCGAGAAACCCTTCTATGTCCTTCGGTTCCATGGGTTCGATGCGCTCGAAGTTGCTCCACCTGAAGCTCTTGCGGCGGCCGTTGGTGTCCCACGAATAGACGTTGAGGAACATTTTCCCGAAGCGCAGCTGCCGCGAATCGTAATATTTTGCAAAGGCTACCTGCTCGCCGGTTTTGATGTCATTCCCGATGAATGAAAATTTCATGTGGAGCAGGGTGTTGTGCTGCAGGGCATCCAGGATGGCGGTGCGAAGCGTATGGTTTGCAGGGTCGTCGAGCTGGATGTCGAAATAGAGAATTTTTTCCAGGTCCGGCAGTTCCTCCTCGGCGCGAAAAGCCCTGACACGTGTGTTGTTCTCAATGGTCCATGCCTCGAATTTACTGTTCAGGTCGATAATGTCGCGACCCTTGTTACCAAGGCGGAGTGACAAAAAATAATGGTTCTTCCGCAAACGGATGTATGCTTTTCGGGTGGTGAAGACATCCTGGGGCCTTTTGATCACGAAATAGACCAGGAAACCGGAGAAAATGGAGGTAAAAAACAGTGAAATGGTCGACTGCAGCATGACCATCTGCCGGCCGAACTGCGTAACCGGGTGGATATCCCCGTAACCAATGGTGTGAAAGGTAACGATGCTGAAGTAGACGGCCTTCTCAAAATTGATTTTATCGGTCAATGGTTTTGAATAAGGAGTCATTTCAATGCCCGCCGAATTGTAGTATATCCATGCAAATCCGAAGATAAACAACAGGTATATCCCGAGGGAAATCAGGATAAAGACAAGGACCTCGCGGGTTTTGAAACGGAAATTCATTTTGAGTGACGAATGACAAGTGACGAATGACAAAGTAACAAAGAAATTGGGACCGATGACCATGTCTCCAATATTTTCTCAGGAGGTTGGGTCTTACTGCGGGTGCCGGCGACGGTTTCGCGGAGGATCGCAAAGGATAATATTTTCCGGGGCCGTGGACCAGCCGGGGAGGTCAGTGAAATGGCACTTCTCCGCTACCCCACCCTAGCGCTTCAGGTCTATTTCATTAATTAATAATTAATTAATCTTTGTCTTTTGACTGTATATCAGAAAATTAATGTACCTTTGCACCCCCAAAAAAACATTCTTATCATGCCATTGAACAAACTCAGAAATATAGGAATTGCGGCACACATCGATGCCGGCAAAACCACTGTTACCGAGCGTATCCTTTTCTTTTCCGGCACCAACCGGAAGATGGGCGAGGTCCACGACGGAGCTGCAACCATGGATTTCATGAAGCAGGAACAGGAACGCGGAATCACGATCGCATCGGCGGCCATCACATGCGCCTGGAAAGGACACCAGATCAACCTGATTGACACCCCTGGTCACGTCGATTTTACCATCGAGGTGGAGCGCTCGCTGCGCGTCATCGACGGCATGGTTGCCGTTTTCTGCGCCGTGGGTGGCGTTGAGCCCCAGAGCGAAACCGTCTGGAACCAGGCCGACCGCTACCGTGTGCCCCGCTTTGCCTTCATCAACAAGATGGACCGCACCGGCGCCGATTTCGGGGCCGTAGTCGCCCAGATGAACAAATACCTCGATGCCAACGCTGTTCCGTTTCACATTCCGATGGGCGCTGAAGAACATTTTACCGGCATCATCGACATCATCGAACGCAAAGCCTGGATGTTCCAGGAGATGGAGCAGATTGAAACGCCCATCCCCGAAGAATACAAACAGAGGACCGAAGAGGCCCGTGCCTGGGCCGTTGAGAAACTTGCCGAATTCCACGACGACATCATGGAATTGTTCATGGAGGACAAGGAGGTCTCTCCCGAAATGATGAAAAAGGCCCTGCGCGAATCAACCCTGAAACTGCTGATCACGCCGGTCTTTTGCGGTGCAGCGTATAAAAATAAAGGGGTCCAGATGCTGCTCGACGCCGTGGTCGATTACCTTCCCTCCCCCATCGATGTTGGCGCCGTTACCGGTACCGACCTCGATGACCCTGAAAAACTGCACACCTGCCATCCTTCTTTAAAAGAACCATTTTCGGCGCTTGCCTTCAAACTGATCCACGATCCTTTTGTCGGACAGCAGACCTTTACACGTATTTTCTCGGGAACGCTCAAAAGCGGCATGCAGGTTTTCAATTCCACCAAGGGAAAACACGAGCGCGTAGGCCGTATTTTCAGGATCCATGCAAAGGATCGTGAAGAAATTGCCGAAGCAGGCCCAGGCGACATCGTGGCGCTCATCGGGATGAAGGTCACCAAGACCGGCGACACCCTCTGCGGCGACGAACACCGCTTCCTGCTCGAAACCATCCACGTTCCGCCCAGTGTCATCGAGCTGAAGATCAACCCGGCGAAACGCGCCGACCAGTCGAAACTCGGAGAAGCCCTGCATAAACTGGCCATGGAAGATCCTTCGTTCAACGTGCGTTTCGACGACGAAACCGAAGAAACGATCATTGCCGGGATGGGCGAACTCCACCTGGAGATCATTGTCGACCGGCTGAAAACCGAATTCAAGGTCGATGCCGTCGTTGGCGAACCCGCCGTTGCCTTCCGCGAAACCATCACCACCGAAGTTGAATCGAATTACAAACATTCAAAGCAAACCGGCGGCAAGGGCCAGTTCGCACACGTGCTGATGCGGCTCGAGCCCAACGAAGGAAAGGGATACGAATTCATCGAAAAGATCAAGGGCGGCAACATCCCTGCCGAATACATCCCATCGGTCAACAAGGGCATCCTTAAAACACTCGAACGCGGCGTCATGGCCGGGTACCCGGTGGTGGACGTCAAGGTGGTGCTGCTCGACGGCAGTTTTCACCCGGTCGACAGTTCCGACATGGCCTTCCAGACCTGCGCCTCCATCGGCTTCAAGCAGGGTTTCATGAAAGCCGACCCCGTGCTGCTCGAACCGATGATGAAGGTAGAGGTGAACACCCCCGACGAATACATCGGCGACGTGGTGGGCAACCTGAACCGCCGCCGCGGCAAAATCGAAGCCATGCGCCGGTACCGTAAAGGATCTCAGAAAGTCAATGCATTCGTCCCCCTGATGGAGATGTTCGGTTATGCAACCCAGTTGCGCAACATCTCCAGCGGACGTGCAAACTACTCGATGGAGTTTTTCAAGTACACCCCGCTGCCGAAACTGCTCCAGGAGGAGGTTTTGAAAAAGATCGCCGACGAGAAGAAGGCAGCCAAGTAAACATCAATCCCTGTTATAATGGGGCATTTCGAAGGGAATCTCGAGCGAAAGCTCGACGATTCCCCTGAATTCGCCGCCGGCAAACCAGGGCGACTGGTAAATGATCTTCTTCTTTCCCCGTTTCTCGATGGTATACACATTTTTCTTCCCGCTTGTCATGATCTCCAGGATCTTTTTCCTGGACGATTCCGAATGACATTCCAGCAGGTCCCTGCCGATCAACTCCTTTCCCCCGTCCTTTTCATAGTTTGACAGTGCATGCTCATTCATATAAATGATCCTGCATTCGGCATCGCTTACGATCACATTCCCGTCGAGTTTTTCAATCCATTCCATAGAAAGATAGTTTCTGCAAAATTAGAGAGGTTTTGGAAATAAATAGCGAGGTAGCGAAATAGCGAAATGGCGAAATAGCGAAATGGCGAAAATTGAAAAAATCGGCTATTTTTGTAACGGGAAGTCTTTACAGGCATCTAATCAACAAATTTCAGTTTTATGGAACCAAAAAGATTATATCGTTCAGTGAATGACCGGGTCATCGGGGGCGTATGCGGGGGCCTTGGGAATTATTTCAATGTCGATCCCGTCATTATCCGCGTTGTCACCGCAGCCCTGTTTTTTGCCGGGTTCATCGGGCTGCTGGGCTACATCATCGCCTGGATCATCGTTCCGGCAGAGCGCGGTTGACCCGGGTTATTTTTTCCCGGCCACCTTTCTTACCAGATCGAGAAAAATTGCCTGCTGATCGATGAAAACATTGTGCGAGGATCCTTTCACCAGGGTAAAGTTGTCCTCCCCGATAGCTGATTTCAGTTTGGCGAGGTGCTGCTCATCAAAAAGTCCGTCCTCCTGCCCGTAAATCCCGTATACCCTTGTATTTTTCGATACCTCCGCCAGCGCGGCCGACAGATCAAGGGTGGTATAATGCTCGTTTTTGTAAAATCCATTCACAGGTTTCTGGGTCATGTTCGATAACAGGGATACGTTCGCGCATTTCTTGAGTGAATCATTGATTTCCTGCGATTCCCGGGTAGGATTTTTTGTCTTGTAAAACCCGCCCGACATGGCATAAAGAAAACAGTAACTGCTGTATTCCAGAGAGGCTGTATCGATTTTTTCAAGGGCTTCAATGTATTGCAACTGCTGCGATTTGGATTCGGAAAAAGTCTTTCTGCATTTCGAAATGATCGTCCTGAACATCTGCTGGTACGACAGGGGACTGCTGACCAGTACCAGGCTGCTGATCTTCCCGGGAAAAGTTTTTGAATAAAGAATCCCCAGGGTGCCCCCGAAACTATGACCGATCAGGGTGGCTGTTGTGATGTTGTATTTTTTATAAATGCCGTTCAGGTCATCAAACGCTTCCTGGAATGTAAACCGCGAACCTGTATCGGCCCGTGTCCTTCCACATCCCCGCTGATCATAAACGATGACATAAAAGCCCAGACCTGCCAGTTTCTGCGCGGTTGAAAACTCAAACGAAACGGCATTGTATCCGGGCCCGCCATGCAGAAAAATGACGGCCCTGTTTGTACTATCTCCGTAGGCTTTTGAATAAAATGGATGCTGCCCGAAACAAAATTGCATGGCAAAAAAGGAAAGGATCAATATGAATGCTGATTTCATGTTATTAAGATTAGGATTGTTATTACAAGGTCATCCGTTTAACCGGATTGCTTAAACCCGCTTCCGGCAGGCAATGCAAATGTAACCTTTATTGACGTATGGCGAAAAACCACAGAAGACAACTGGTTTTACTGACGAAATGAAAACTACTGTGCAAGGCAGCAACCCCCTTTTTGCAAAAAATTTCTGAACCAATGAACTTTTTCATTGTTATATTAAAATTTGTTTTACCTTTGACCGACCGTTCAGTCATAAATTATGAGTCCGAGAACCAAGGAAAAATTTGAAGAGATCCGGGAAGGGAAACGCAGGGAGATCCTGGATGCCGCCCTGGAGTGTTTTGCAACAACCGGGTATCACGCCGTTTCAATCAGCAACCTTGCGAAACATGCAGGCATCTCAAAAGGTCTGTTATATAACTATTTCACCGGCAAGGAGGATCTTCTGAGATACATCTTCCGTGAGATCATGGACATGATGATGGCCCTGATCAATCCCGACGGTACCGGCGAACTTGACCCCGACGCCTTGTTGCGTTACTTTGACCGGCTCTTCGATCACCTGAAATCAAACCTCATCCTGTGGAAGATGTACATGGCGATTTTCAGCCAGCCTGCCGTTCAGCAGATCCTCAGCGAAGATATCCTGGAGGCCTCACAGCTGCCCCTGGTGATGGCCTCGGGCTATTTCAAGGCGCAGGGGTACAAAGATCCCACCCTGGAGGTGGCCTTCCTGAGCACCCTGATCAGCGGCGTGACTTACGAATTCATTGCCGACCCGGAACATTACCCGCTCGACGCGATCAAGGAAAGGATTGTGGATGTTTACAAACTGAAAGATCAAAGTTCAAAACTCAAAAAAAACAAGAAGCTGTGACCGGAAAATTAACAATGATAAAACAGGCATTCCTTATCCTGTCGCTGTTTGCCCTCCTTCCCGGGTTGCACGCCCAGGAACTGACCGCAAAAGAGATCATCAGGAAGGCCGATGAAAAGACCCGCGGATTGTCGAGCGAGGGAATCATGACCATGACGGTGGTGAGGCCCGACTGGACGAGAACCATCACCATGAAGACCTGGTCGAAAAACAGGGAATATTCGCTGGTGCTGATCACCTCCCCCGCCAAAGACAAGGGGTCGGTTTTCCTGAAGATCAAAACCGAGATGTGGAACTGGGTCCCCTCGATCGACAAAACCATCAAGATCCCGCCGTCGATGATGCTCCAGTCGTGGATGGGCTCCGATTTCACTAACGACGACCTGGTGAGGCAGTCGTCCATCGTGGTCGATTACACCCACAAACTGCTTGGCAGGGAAAAGATTCGTGACATGGAATGCTTCAAGATCGAGCTGACCCCGTTGCCCGACGCTGCTGTGGTGTGGGGGAAGGTGATCATGTGGGTCACGGTGAACAGTTACGACCAGTGGATGACCGAGTATTACGATGAGGACAACCTCCTGGTCAACGTGGCCAACAACTATGATATTAAAAAAATGGGCGACCGTGAAATCCCCACCCGCCTCGAGATGGTTCCGAAAAACAAAAAGGGGCAGAAAACCATCATGCACATCGATGAGATGAAGTTCAACACGAAGATCGACGAAGGGTTCTTTTCGCAGCAGAACATGAAAAAAATAAGATAACCGGTATGAGTGACATCAGGCTTGCATGGCGCAACATCTGGCGAAACAGGCGAAGGACCCTGCTTACCGCCGCCTCCATTTTCCTGGCGATCTTCCTCGCCCTGATCGTACGGTCGTTGCAGATCGGCTGGTTCGACAATCTTACCAAAATCGTGGTACAGTCGTATACCGGTCACATCCAGATCCACAAAAAGGGTTATTGGGACGACCGCGACATCAACAATTCCATTGTTTATGACGATTCGCTGACCCGCCTGGTGGGGTCAACCCAAAATGTGGATAAAACCGTTCCGCGGCTCGAATATTTCGCCCTCTCCTCCTTCGGGAAGCTGACAAAAGGAGTGTTGCTGGCGGGCACCGACCCGACCTGGGAAGATGCCCTGACCCATCTTTCGGCAAGGGTGGTCAGCGGCCGGTACCTCGACCCGGCCGGCAAGGGCATCCTGGTGGCCGAAGGACTGGCATCCTTCCTGGGTCTGCATACCGGCGACACGCTGGTGCTGCTCGGTCAGGGATTCCATGGGGTGAGTGCGGCCGGGAAATATCCCGTTTCGGGGATCCTGCATTTCCCTTCCCCGCAGCTCAACAACCAGATGGTCTATATGAACCTCGCTGCTGCCCAGGATTTTTTCAGTGCCGACCAACGGATCACCTCCCTTTCGGTCACATTGGTAAACCCAGATGAGATCAACGCCACGCTGGCAGGTTTGAAAAGCAAAACCGACGGGAACAGATACGAAGTGATGCGCTGGGATGAGATGATGATCGAGGTGATGCAGCAACTGAAGGTCAAAACGGCAGCGGGGATGATCATCATTGCGATCCTTTACATGATCGTGGGATTCGGTATTTTCGGCACCGTAATCATGATGACCAATGAGCGGATGAAGGAGTTCGGTGTGATCGTTTCTGTCGGCATGCAGAAGCGTCGTCTGTCGGTGATCCTCGTGCTGGAGATGCTCCTTATCGGGCTGACCGGAACCCTGGCCGGGGTTGCCGGGGCCATGCCGATCATGATCTGGTTCAACATCAACCCGCTTCACCTGTGGGGAAATATGGCCCAGGCTTTCATCAGCTATGGCATCGAACCGCTGATGCCCCTGGCTCTGAAACCGGGATTTATTTTATCCAATGTGGTCTCCGTGCTGATCATCGTGTGCGTAACCTGTATTTACCCGGTGCGAAAAATCATGAAGCTGAAGGTGGCGGAGGCGTTGCATAAATAAATGGCGATATGGCGAAATAGCGAAAGGGTGACAAGGAGATAGTGTATAAAAGGAAACTTTATGATTTTCAGGATTGCATTTAAAAATGTATGGCGGAATAAGGTCCGAAGCCTGATCGTTATCGTGGCGATTACGCTGGGACTTGCCGGCGGGGTTTTTACCGCATCGATCATCACCGGGATGGTTGAACAGAAGATCAGGACGGGGATCAACAACGAGGTGTCGCACATCCAGGTCCACCACCCTGCCTTCCAGAAGAATTTCGAATCGCGTTACGTCATCCCGGATGCCATGGGCGTTGCCGCATCGCTTGCAAAGATGCCGGCGGTGAAAGCCGTTTCTGCCCGGACCAGGATCGCGGGGATGGCTGCATCGCCGAATTCGGCCACCGGGATCCAGATACTTGGAGTCGACCCGCTTCAGGAAAAAAAGGTAAGCACGCTGTTTACAACAATCCACGATAGTGCCGGCGGATATTTCACCGGAAGGCACAGGAACCAGATCGTCATCGGGCAAAAGCTGGCGACCAAACTCAAGATCAGGCTGAAATCCAAGGTGATCCTCCGCTTCCAGAACCCCGACGGCGACCTCACCGAGGCGGCATTTTCGGTAAACGGCATCTTCCAGACATCCAACACGATGTTTGATGAAACCAATGTTTTCGTCAGGAAAAGTGACCTTGACCAGGTGACCGGCACCGACAACGGGATCCAGGAGATCGCGCTGATCCTGCAAAACATCGATGACATCCCGGCGGCGGAGGCCGCCATCAAGGCAAAACTGCCGGCAATGGAGGTCCGGAACTGGGTTGAACTGCGGCCCGACATGGGGATGATTACCTCGGCCATCGCCATTGAAGTTTACATCATTCTCGGGATCATCCTGTTTGCGCTGGCTTTTGGCATCGTCAACACCATGCTGATGATTGTCTTCGAACGAACCCGTGAACTCGGGATGCTGATGGCGGTGGGGATGAGTAAATCGCGCGTATTCAGGATGATCATGCTGGAGACTGTTTTCCTGACCTTCATCGGCGGGATTGTCGGGATGGCGCTAAGCATCGGGTTGGTCGGGTTGTTCAGCCATTACGGCATCGATCTTGCTTCAATGTCGAAAGGGCTGGGGGCTTTTGGCTTTGATCCGAAGATCTATCCTTACATCAGCACGGTCTTTTATATCAACCTGACGGTGATGATATTCTGCACTGGCATCTTATCAGCCGTAATGCCGGCAAGAAAAGCCCTGCAACTGAACCCGGTGGAGGCGATCAGGGTTGATTAATAAATGATTTGAGGATTTGAGGATGTGGGGATTTGAGGATGTGGAAATTTGGGGATTTGAGGATGTGAAAATTTGGGGATGTGGGGATGTGGAAATTTGAGGATGTGGAAATTTGAGGATTGGAAAATTTGTAAATAGTGAGGTTATGAATATTATTGAGATTAAGAACCTGACCAAGGTATACGATGAGAAAACGATCCCGGTGTATGCCCTGAACGGGGTGAACCTGTCCTTCAGGGAGGGTGAATTCACCAGCATCGTCGGGCCTTCGGGTTCGGGGAAAACAACCCTTCTCAACCTGATGGGCGGACTCGATGCACCAACCAGCGGGGAGATCGTCATCGACCAAACCGACATCACCCGTTTAAAATCGAGGAAACTGATCGATTTCAGGCTACGGAACATCGGTTTCGTCTTTCAGTCGTTCAACCTGATCCCCGTGCTTACGGCAAAGGAGAATGTGGAATTCATCATGCAACTGCAGGGGGTGAACCGTGAGCAGCGGGATCTGCGAACCCTTGAACTGCTTAAATCGGTAGGGCTCGGCAACAAGATCAACGCGCGGCCCGGGAAATTATCGGGCGGGCAGCAACAGCGCGTTGCCGTGGCCCGTGCCCTGGCTTCGAAGCCGAAGTTCATCCTGGCCGACGAACCAACGGCCAACCTCGATTCGAAGTCGGCGGAGAATCTCCTGGAGATTATGGAAAAACTGAACAGGGAGGAAAACATCACCTTCATTTTCTCAACGCACGATTCGCGCGTGGTGGCCAAGGCCAGGCGCGTGATCACCCTTGAAGACGGGAAGATCGTGGGGGATGTCTTAAAAAACTCACCCCCCAAGCCCCCTCTCCCGCTGGGAGAGGGGACCGGGAGGTGAGGGCCAAAGAATAGAAACCATGCCATCAAAAATTGAATCGGTATACACACAAAATTCTGCCCGGGTGAGATCAGGCAGGGTTTTCCGGCCGGCGCTGAAATCGATCCTGCCGGTGGCGTTATTCCTTCTATTTACGCTGCCCGCCCATTCGCAGGATTCCATCGCCCCTGAAAAGGAGCGGAACTGGTCGTTCAACGGGTATGTCAAGGACATGCAGTCGGCGGTCATCCACGATATCAACAAAACCTGGATCACCAGCAACCTCATCCACAACCGGCTCAATTTCCGGTGGAACATATCGAACAGTTTCACCTTCTTGCTCGAAGAGCGGAACCGGTTTTACTGGGGCGATCTTGTGGCACTGACCCCGCAATACAAGGATTTTATTGCAGCCGACAACGGGCTGGTAAATCTCAACCGGAATATCTTCACCGGGAAATCCTTTATTCTGAACGTTTCGATCGACCGGCTGTGGCTCGACTATACCAGGAACAACTTCCAGGCAACCGTGGGGCGGCAACGGATCAACTGGAGTCAGACCTTCGTTTGGAACCCCAACGATATTTTCAACACCTATTCATATTTTGATTTCGATTACGAGGAAAAGCCCGGCAGCGATGCCGTAAGACTGCAATACTTCACAAGCGCCTCTTCGAAGGCGGAATTGGCCGTCAAAGCCGACAACCATAAAAAGATCACGGCGGCGGGCTTATACCGTTTCAACAAATGGCGGTATGATTTCCAGGGCCTGACGGGAGTCCTCACGCAAAGTGACCTTGTACTCGGTCTCGGGTGGTCCGGCCAGATCGCAAAAGGCGGTTTCAAGGGCGAGATGAGCTGGTTCCACCCGTTGAAACATTTCAGCGATACCGCCGGGGTGTTGCTCGCATCAGTAGAATATGACTATACTTTCAGGAATGCCATTATCATCCGGTTCGAGGGCTTTTACAATTCAAATTCCTCCAACTCCTCCAACATCCTGTTAAGCCAGTTCAACCCCGATCTGCTGAACGTGAAAAACCCATTCCTTACCGGAGTTTCGCTTTACGGCTCCATCTCCTGCCCGGTCACCCCGCTGATCAGCCTGGCGCTGGCCGGGATCTATAACCCGTACAACAGGATGTACTTCATCATCCCCACCTTTACCTTTTCGCTGATGAACAACCTGGACCTTTCCCTGATCGCCCAGGGCTACCAGTCATACGACCCGCCGACGGAACGGCTGTCGCAGACAACGGTGTACATCAGGCTGAAAGGCTCCTTCTAAGACTTGCCGCAAATTGCCCTGTTCCCGAAATAAATTTGCACAAACCTATAATCATCATTACTTTTACGACCCTAAATTTTGACCACGGGCATGCCGTTACAGAACTGCTGCGCGGTTTAAACATTCATGCTGACAAAAAACAACCTATGAAAATAAAACTGTTCTTTCCATTGCTGTTTGCAACCGCCGTGATTGGCACCCAGTGCAAGGCGCCGACAGCAAAGCTGACCTATCCTGAAACGAAAAAGGGGACCCAGACCGACAACTACTTCGGCACGACGGTAGCCGATCCCTATCGCTGGCTTGAAAACGACACCTCCGCTGAAACAAAGGCATGGGTAAAAACCGAGCAGGGCCTTACCGGGGATTACCTTGCAAAGATCCCCTTTCGCGATCAGATCAGGAACCGTTACAAAGACCTGCTGAACTATGATAAATTCTTCAGCGCTTTCAAAGCGGGCGATTACATCATCTTCACCAGGCAATCAGGGTTGCAGAACCAGTCGGTTTACTACATCCAAAAGGGGCTTGATGGCGAAGCGAAGGTGCTGATCGATCCCAACACCCTGTCGACGGATGGTTCGGTATCAGTGGCGCTCGACGGAGTTTCAAACGACAAAAAATATCTCGCTTACCACATCAACAAGGGAGGGAGTGACTGGCAGACCATGTTCATCATAGAGATCGCCACGCAGAAAAAGCTGGACGACCAGCTTGACTGGCTGAAATTCGGCGGTTCAGCCTGGCAGGGCGGAGGTTTTTATTACAGCCGTTACGACAAACCGGCCCCGGGAACCGAGCTTTCAGCCAAAAGCGAGAACCAGAAAATTTATTACCACAAACTGGGCGACAAGCAGGAACAGGACCGGATGGTATTCGAAGACAAAACCCATCCCCAGATGTACTATTCTCCGCAGGTGACCGAAGACGAAAAGTTCCTGTTCATTTACAAATCGCCGGGAACCGACGGAACAGAGATCATTTACAAGGACCTTGCCGGCGGACAAAAAGATTTCAAACTCCTTTTCAAGGGATATGAATTCAACTACGGGATCGTCAACAATATTGGCAACAAGCTGATCGTAAACACAAACGACGGCGCCGGCAACTACAGGGTAGTGCTGGTCGACCCGGAACATCCGCAGCGTGCCTCCTGGAAGGATCTGATCCCTGAAAAACCGGAGAAACTGGAAGCAGTTATGACCCTGGGCGGGAAACTGTTTGCCGCCTACCTCAAGGATGCCAGTACAAAGATCTACCAGTATTCGGTCGACGGCGCCATGGAACATGAAGTCCCGCTGCCTGCCATCGGGTCGGCTTCGGGTATCGGCGGATTCAATACCGACACCTATGCTTTCTACGATTTTTCATCTTTTACCTATCCCCCCTGCATTTACCGCTATGACCTGGCCACCGGGAAATCGGAGGTGTTCAAGCAGGCCAAACCCAATGCCAGGATAGAAGATTTTGAAACGGAACAGGTATTCTACACGAGCAAGGATGGTACGAAGGTTCCCATGTTCCTGGTTCACAAAAAAGGGATCTTGCTTGACGGGTCGCATCCCACACTGCTCTATGCCTATGGCGGTTTCGGGGTAAGCTCGACCCCCTATTTTTCCAACTCAAAGATCATCCTGTACGAAAACGACGGGGTGTTTGCCATGCCCAACATCCGCGGCGGCGGTGAATACGGCGAGAAATGGCACAAGGGAGGCAACCTGCTGAACAAGCAAAACGGCTTTGATGATTTCATCGCCGCGGCGGAATACCTGGTCGACAAGAAATACACTTCGAAGGAAAAGCTGGCCATCAACGGCGGCTCGAACGGCGGCCTGCTGATCGGCGCGGTGATGACGCAGCGTCCGGACCTTTTTAAAGTGGCGATACCCGAAGTGGGGGTAATGGACATGCTCCGTTTCCAGAAATTCACTGTTGGCTGGGGCTGGTCGGTGGAATATGGATGCAGCGACAGCGCGAAATATTTCCCGGTGCTCTACAAATATTCGCCGTTGCACAACATTAAGGATGGCGTGGAATACCCGGCAACGCTGGTGGTAACCGCCGATCATGACGACCGCGTGGTGCCGGCGCACTCCTTTAAGTTCATCTCCACGTTGCAGGCAAAACAGAAGGGGAACAACCCGGTGCTGATCCGCATCGAGACCAACCAGGGCCATGGCGCCTCCGGCTCTTCCCTGGGCAAGGTCATCGAGGGTGAAACCGATAAGTGGTCATTCATGTTTTACAACATGGGGGTGGAACCAAAAAAACAGTAACTAAAAACAACATTGCGGGAGGTTGCTTCGGAAGTTATTTTGAAGCAACCTCTTTTATTTTTGCCCGGGGGCGATCACGGAAGGATTGGTGAGAACCTTTGTACGGTAAGTAAAGATTGACAGTACCTTCCTGTGAACGAACAGCCAGTCGGCAACCACCCCGAATATTCCAAACGGGACCTTGTAAAAAAGTTTATCCGTCATCATCACCCCCCCGGCCACCTCTTCAAAACGGTGCTCATGGTGCCAGATGGCATAGGGACCCGACCGCTGCTCATCAATGAAGAAAAATGGCTCTTCAGCATGTGTGATCTCCGTAACCCATTTTACCGGGATGCCGAAAACGGGCGATACGCGGTAAAGGATGATCAGCCCCGGGTATATTTTTGCAGGCACCTCCGACCGGATGATGAAGTTCATCGCGGGTGGCGTGATCCTGCCAAGGTTTGCAGGGTTGCTGAAAAAATTCCACGCTTCGGACAGGGTGACCGGCAGGAACTGCTTGAAGACCAGGGTTCGCATGATATCATTTTTAGCATGGAGTATCGGAAGACTCCCGGTTACAACAAACGATCTTACTTTCAAAGTATTGCTGCCCGTTCTCCCGCTTACAGGACAACCAGCTTAACAGTAGGGGAATCGTTGCTGACATTCTTCAGCGAGACCAGGTAAAGCCCCTTTTGCTCCGGGGCCGTCAGCAGTACGCGGCCCTGCCCTTTCCGGGAAGGAACCGGCTCGTGGCATATCACACGGCCAATAATGTCGGTCATTACAACTTCACCGCCGGTTTTACAGGGTGAAACAATTTCACATGAAAAGGAGGATCCCCGGGCTACCGGGTTCGGTTGCAACCGTACTTCCTGGGAAGTGTTTTTCCCATTGACGGGATTTCCTGCAGGCGAAAACTCACCGGTGATCAGGTCAATACCAACCCGGATGAACTTCGGCCGGTAGGAGTCGGCATCCATCCGGTCGGTCCAGATATGCCTGCATTCGGAGGGACAAATATGGGGTACCAGCGTGTCAACCTTGTCGTTTACGTTGTAGGAGATAAGCAACTCGTTGTTTTCGGTAAAATAGGGATGTGCCTGGGCATTGTAGGTCAGCAGGTACCACCCGTTGAATTTGCTCTCCTCGGTATAAAGCAGTTTTTTCCCGGTGAAGGGTCCCCACGGTTCGGGACTTGCGTATGAATAGATTTCACGGCCCAATCCGCACTCCAGGTAGCCATTCTCCTGGGTGACCAGGTAGTAACCCCCGTTTTGTTTCATGACGCTGAACCCGGGAGAAACCGGGTCGGAAGAGATCGGCATCGCCTGTCCGGGCGACCACGACCATCCCGATCCGTCGTAGTATTCCCATGGCAGCAGCGGGTTGCTGATGCTGCAACGCGCAACGACCGGTTCCCATACGATCCAGTTCAGCCTGTTCCCGTAGATATAAAGATAACCGGATGCAGTGTCGGCGATCACCGCCCTGCCGTAAATCGCGTTTGCCCCATTATCGTGGACATGGTAAATCCCTACCTGGTGAAGATCGGGAAATTTCAGTTTCACCAGGTAGCAGCCGAGATAGGCCAGGGTGGTTGAATTATAGCGCTCGGTGAACAGGTAAACCGTGTCGTTCCTCACATAGCCATGGCCGGGCCAGAGCAGCGTGGTATCGTTCGGCACAATTTTGAAGGTCGTCTGGTTTACCCCGGTCATGGTTGTGTCCAGGATGGTTTTGAATACCGACCGGTTCACCGAATCCTGCACCATGTAACAATTCCTCACCTGGAACAGGCATGGAAGGCTGTTGGTGATCGTGTCAACATTGACCGTGTAGCTGTCGCCAAAGAGCCATATGACCCGGTGGTCGGGTAAGGGAACGGACAGGGTGGCATCCCCGGCGGTCCATCCGCCGGAATTCAACCGGAAATAGTTGGTCCAGGTACTGTCGAAATAGGAAGCCTGCTGACCCGAAACCAGGCAGGTTGTTCCTGCCATCCAAATGGTCAGCAGCCAGGTTATTTTTCGTTCCATTTTCCTCTTATATCAAAAACTCATCATTCACCCCTCAGCCCGGGCATCAGTGCATTTTTCAAAGCAGCACCGGCAGGAATAAATATCCACAGCATGCCATTGACCGTCATCAGCAGGATCAGCCCCGACATGAAGAGCCAGGGAACGACAGCACCGGGGGTGACCAGCGATGGCAGTATTCCAGCCAGTGCCGATACCATCCCAAGCAACATGGCAGCAATCAACATCAAAACATGTTCGGCCACGATGAGCCGGAAGATGTAATTTTTCGTAAACCCAAGCGCACGGTACAGGGCAAATTCTTGTTTCCTCCGTCGGATGCTCCGCAGGATCAGTATCCCGAAACCAATGGTGCCGATGATCATGCCCAGTGCGCCAAGCATCATGAAAACCGAGAGGTAGGTGTTCTCCACGGCATCAAATGCCTCCAGGCGTGCCGCTGCACTGGTGACCATCATCCCCTCGTCGCGGAATAGCACCTCCAGCCGGCGGGCAATGGTGTCCCCGGATGCTGAAGGAACCTCAATGAGCATAACCTGAGAACCTCCCGCCGACGGGTAAAAAAGGCGCAGCAGGCTGTCGGAAACCAGGATGTTGCCCTGGAAAATTGAATTTTCAAGACCCCCCACCAATCTTATTTTAAGTGTTTTTCCCGATTCAGCGCGGTAAAAAAGGGTGTCGCCGTTTTTCCTGCCAAGTCCCCAGGTGATCACCGTCTGATCTGCGAAACCCGGGATCACACCCGGGGCAAGTTCCTTTTCAAGCGATTTCCAGGGATGCTCATGGTTGGCCGTCGGATGCAGGCTTGTAAAACTGAACGCGCCGACCCGGTCAAAATAATGCTGCGGGACTCCCAGTAGAGCAGGCTGCGAAACCTGGTTCAGGTTCAGGCAGCTGGCGTCATCGCCGTCGCGCCTGGTCAGGTGCACGTAATGCAATGGTTTCAGCAACGCTTCATCGCCGAGGGAATATGCTTTGATGCCCGGGGAACTGTTCAGGTCATACCTGATCGGGAGGAGTGTTTCGGCCCAGAAAAGGAAACCGCCGGTCCCGGAGGAGCGGTCGGGGCCTGCTCCATGGTAGGTTTTGCGGTTTGCCCCGGTGATGATGACCGAAAAGGTTCCCAGCGCCAGCAGGGTCAGAACAGCCATGGTTTGCCGCCGGTTCTGCGCCATATTCCTGATAACAAGTCCTCTGAACCGCGGAATGAGATGGGCCTTCGTCATGACAGTCCGGGAGAGAACAAAATTTGCCAGGAACAACCCGCCTGCCAGTGCCATGGCGCCCGCCAGGAGGTACAGGGGTACATTCATTGTTTGACGGGTGACCAGTAACACGGTCACCATGATGACGGAGATGGCCGGAAATACAATCCCTGCTGCTGCAGATAGATGTTGGAATCGCTTTGAAACCGCAGGGCCCGTGCCGGAGGTTTTCCCCTTTACCAGTTCTGACAGGGGGTTGCGCAGGCCGGACCTGAGAACCACGGCCATAGCCGATACCGAAAGAACGATTCCCACCAGGGCGCCGATGACCAGGGAGACCGGTTCAACGTGCATGACCACCATGGAAGTACCGACGGCGTCGATCCAGAGGGTGTTTAATCCAAGGATCAGCAGGCGGTTGAAAAGGATCCCAAACCCGGCGCCCGGCACAGCCCCGGCAATGGCAACGACCAGGGCTTCAGCAATCATGACAAGGATGATGGTCCGGCGGCGGAAACCGGCAGCGGAGAGGATTCCCGCTTCGCCCAACCGGCTCATGGCGGACAGCGAAAACAGCAGCACCGTCAGCAGGAGAGCGCTGAGGATGATAAAAAAGCTCAGGCTGAGGAACAACTGGCCAAAATCGGAACCATTCCCGGCTGCCCTGCGGCCTTCCCGGAAAACGTCCCTGAAGGTAAGTCCCGACTGCACAGGGCTGAGTTCTGACATGACCTTGTTTCTGATCTGCTTTATTTGCGATTCCACGGCGACAAACCTGAATGCCGTAAAGCGGCCAAACCTGTTGTTCCAGATCCTCTGACCGGTTTCGAGCCGGATAAAGGCCTTTGGCGTTCCACGGTATTCTTTCCAATACTGTTCATCCTTGTCCCTGATCTTTTTAAGGTCAATGGGGGCGCCGGTTTCCCAATCGCGGCAATTGCCGGCATCCGACATGCCCGGGAACGCGGGCATCAGCCCCCTGTCGGCCAGGCTGTTCCTGTCGGGGACAATGGCCCCGACCACAAACCGCGTACTGTCCTCCCGGAGCGACCGCATCGGGCCCATCAGGAAATAACGCAGGCCGACCGAATCGCCCGGATGCAGGGCAAGATCCTTTGCCAGCCAGTTGTTGACGATGATTTCACGGGGTTGGATTTTCCGTCCCAGGAAGGAATCACTTACCCCGGTTACAAAAGAATAGGGGGTTGCATGATTCCCGCATGATATCGAATTGACCATCCAGGTCAGGACCGGTTCGCACCCGGGAACGACAGACTGAAGCGCCTCCGCAGTGTTGTCGTCAAAAAAGATCCTGCTGGTTGTAACCTCCATCCGGGTTCCCCCGGCTCTTTCATGCGGAATTGCCTCATCCGGGAGGGAGGGCAAACGCGTGAAATGAATCCCCGCATCTTCGGGCTGCCAGCAATGGCGGAGGGCGCCGTCAGGATTCGCAGGACCTGTTGCAGGGGTGTCATCCCCGCCGGTGAGAATCATGTTTGCAAAGCCTGGCAGACCTAATGCGAGCGACATCTGCGCAAGGGAAACGAAAATATTATACGGGGCCGCCTGGTTGCTCTTCAGGCTGAAGCGGCCCATTCCTTCATCACCGGCTATGGCTGTAACTCTGACCCGCAGCGATACCGAAGCCTTTTTATCCATTGCGAACGGGGCATCGGGCGGGGCGCCGCCCTGTTTCTGTATGCGGAGCAACAGGTCGTCACCCTTCTTCAACCCCAGTTTTTCAGCCACATTCCGGCTGATGATGGCCTCCTCCTCACCGGGATTCCGGAACGGATGATCCCAAAAATCACAGAATCGCTGATCGATCCCGGTAACCACCACCTGGTTTATCCGCAGGTTCCTGCTGCTGTTGATGGCCATGGCCCCGCACTGCACGGCCGGGGCGACTGCTTGTTTCGTAATGCCCGAAATCCCGCGTGCAAGTTCCTGCCTGAAGAACCGTTCGCCCGGCGGCACCGCATACCTGATTCCACCCAGTCTGTCATGGGCAATCTTCTGCAGGCTGAACCTCACCGAATCACCTACGATCAGTGCCCCGGTGAGCACAGCCGTAGTGGTCATCACCCCGAACATCACGGACAGGTATGGCTTACGGTAGAACCACAGGTTACGCCTGATCAGTCGGGAGAGGTTCATCATGCATCGGTCGGCTGAAGTTTCCCGGCGGCGAGCCGGTATCTTTTCTGCATGAGCGAGGCAATCTCCGGCGAATGGGTCACCACCACCAGGGCAAGATTTTCTTCGCGGTTCAGTTCGCGCAGCAATTGTCCGAGGTTGGCAGCATTGGCTGCGTCGAGCGAACCCGTGGGTTCATCGGCAAGCAGGAGCCGCGGCTGGTTGACAAGGGCCCTTACCACTGCGGCCCGCTGGCATTCGCCCACCGACAGCATGCCGGGCAACCGGTTGGAATGGTTCGCAAGCCCAACCCGTTCGATGAGCCGCCGGGCGCGAATGACAGCCTCTTCCCGTTTACCTTTATCCCTGACAGGCACCAGGGGAAGCAGTATGTTTTCAAGCAATGTTAGCTGCGGCAGCAGGCAATGCTGCTGGAACACGAACCCGATGAAGCGGCTGCGTATGGCGGCAAGCCCGTTTTCATCAAAAAGGTTCACCCCCGTTTCATTGAGGATCACCTCACCGGATGACGGATGGTCAAGCGTTCCGAGGATGTTGAGCAGGGTGCTTTTCCCGGATCCGGAGGGTCCGGTAATCGCTATCGATTCATGCTCCCCGACGGCCATGGATACCTCGTCCAGGATGAGGCTGAAATTACCTGCGCCTTTTTCCCCGTAATACTTGGTAATGTTCTTCAGTTCTGCCAGCATATTTTACCTGATAACCTTTTCGTAAACCTTCAACATTTGTCCTGTGAGTTTTTTGCAGTCGAATTTTTCCTCCACCGACCTTCTGCCAACCCGGCTCATCCGGTCAAGTGCTGCGGCGTCCGAAAGGACCCCCGCCAGACAGTCGGCCAGCGCTTCAGCCGTATTCGGATGATACAGCACTCCACCGCCCGTGGTCAAGACGATCTCGGGGAATGCCCCCAGTTCGGGTTGAACGATGGGCACCCCCGATGCCAGCGACTCTACCTGGTACAATCCGAAAGCCTCCCCCTTCAACACCGGCACAGAAAGGAGGGTAAGAGCATTGAAAAAAGCGGCCAGGTTTCCGGGTGTGAAATCAGGAAGAATCTCCAGGTGCCTGCCGAGGTTTTTGTTTTCAAGTTTTTTCAACTGCCGGCGCAGGAAGGGTTTGTCATCACCTGTCATGCCGCCGGTGGCTATCAATACCAGGTCGTTAAAGCGCGGGTCGGCCTTCAGCAGGATAAAGGCATCCACCAGTATCTCAAACCCGTTTTCTTCGCAGATCCGCGACAGGTAACCGATGGCGCGGGGTGCTAACGCCGGTGGTGAGGTGGAGTAATCAGAAGGTTTTACCCCGATCGGCACGACGGAAATCTTTTCGGCGGGAATGTCCATCTTTTCCTGCATCACCCCGGCGAACCAGGAACTTACTGCCACAAAGGCATCAACATCACGTCCCTTTTCAGCCATCAGTTTCCATATCCTGTCAATCCAGGAGGGTTCCATTGCATCCACCCAGACATCTTCATCCTGCAGCGAGCAGACAATGGGAACACCTACCTCTTCGCGAATCCTTTTTGCCATCCCGAGCAGCAGCGCGTTTGAAAAATGGACGACATCCGGTTTCTGGTGGTTTTTAAGGAAATCGACCAGGTGATCCAGTTCCCTGTTCTGGTAGCCCTTTTCGCCAAGCAGCATTGATTCTGTCATCTTTTCAAGTCCCTGGGCCCGGGTGGAGCCCGATTTCCCGGCGGCAAATTTCAGCACCGGCGCCGAATCGAACATACGTTCCATCCAGGCCGGCATGTTCCTGAAGATTGGAAACTGCTGCCGCAGGTAAATATTGACCGCACCGTAAAAAACAGGCAGCGCTTCCTTCCCCGCCAGTGCAACGGAGGTCAGTGGCAGGTACATCGGAAGCACCATGGCGTCGTGTCCGGCCTCCCTGAGCGCCTGTACAAAGGCGCCGTCGCGCAGGCAGTTGCCGCAGTAAAATGTGCCGCCGAATCCGGGAACAATGCTGACGATTTTCATAATTTATCTTTTACTTTTCCCAAAATTCAACCTTTTTCCGGGGTTGGAGTGATTCATTTTTACCGTCCGAATGCATATACTTTTCCGTCCCCGGCGCCAACCACGATCATCCCGGCGGTAACCGCAGGCGTGCCCGTCATAGGGCTGCCTATTTCCCAGCTCCATACGACATTTCCTTTGGGGAGACCGAGCAGCAGGATCATCCCGTCGCCCGATGCAACTACCACCTGGCTGCCGGCGATCACAGGAGAGGCGTCCACTTTCCCGTTGGTCTTGTATTTCCATACCACCTTCCCGTCCATTGCGTCAAAGCAGGTAATGTAATGGTTCTGCGACCCGGTAACGATCTTTCCCCCAGCGGCTGCCGGCGATGCCACGAATGCCCCGCCACCGCCGGTTTTCCACAGAATCTTTTTCAGCCGGGTATCGACGCAGAAAAAGTCGCCGTCGTAATTGCCGAAAAAGGCCTTGTCGCCTAAAACAGCAGCCGATGCGGGAATATAGGTCCCTACGGCCACCTGGTCTTCCTGTTTCCCGTTGTCGGTCCCCACCAGGTGCAGGAAACCGTCGCAGCCCCCGAAAATGGCCAGTTTGCCGCTGACGGCCGGGGCCCCGTTGATGTAGTTCCCCGATTCGTATTTCCATATGCCTTTCCCGGTGGCTGCATCCACGCAGTGAAGGTTGTAATCATAACTGCCAACCAGGATGCAAGTTTGCTTCCCCGAATGGCGTGTTATAAAATTGGCCGAACCCGAAATCTGACCATCGGTTTTATACTTCCACTTCAGCTTGCCCGAACCGGAATCGACGGCAAAAAGGATGCCCTCGAGCGACCCGAAATATACAGTGTTCCGGAGGATCAGCGGCGGTGATTCCACCGAGGTCCCGGCATTGAACTTCCACTTCAGTTTCCCTGCAGTGGTAAGTGCGTAGAGGAATCCGTCGTTTGATCCGATATAGATCATATCCCCGCAGA
This sequence comes from uncultured Bacteroidales bacterium, assembly GCA_903845055.1. GTDB lineage: Bacteria > Bacteroidota > Bacteroidia > Bacteroidales > FEN-979 > CAIVAT01. Next base: position 34,717 of record CAIMWF010000045.1, read on the forward strand.
TAACCGGCGACGATTTGATGGCGTCCCCGGTTTTATAAGTCCACAGGAGTTTGAATGGAGGCTGAAGGACGACCGGCGTATTACCCGTCAACTGTGCATTTCCCCGGTACAGAGGCCAGCAGTCGGCACCGGCAACCTGGGCAGCCACGGAACACCATCCGAAAAGGAAGATAACCGCTGGAATTCCGGTCCGGAGGTAGGGGGAAATTTTCATCATTTGTTTCTTTCTTCCGCTGTTTTGAATGCAAGCGCACCTGTCGGGCAGCTTTGGACACAGTCGGCGGCAGCCTTTTGCAAAGCCTCCCGGATGGTTTCATTAAACGGTATGGTGATCCGCACGTCAAATCCACGACCGGCAAAGGTAAGCCCTGTGACCTCACCGTGCTGTTCCGCTATTTCGATGCACAAACCGCACCGGATGCATTTTTCAGTTTCATAGACCACGGTTTCATGCTGCATCGAACGGCTGAGCCGCCTGCGGTCGGGACCGGCAAATTTCCTGCGTTGGGCCCCGTATTCATCTGCATACATCCTGAGCTTGCAACTTACCGGTTTCCGGCAGTCGCAGTGCAGGCAGCGTTTTGCCTCGTGCATAGCCTCCCCGCGGGTAAAACCGGCGCTTTTCCCCCCGGCAGGTTCAACCCGGTGGTCCAGGATGCTCTCCTGCAAATATTCTTGCCACTCCGGTTCGAAAAGATGCCCGGTAACCGAAACGGAATGGCGTTTTAATCCCTCCGACATGGATGGTCCTGCATCCTGTTTGTTTTTTTGTTGCGCCAGGCGGCCGCCTGTGTTTTCAATATAACGGATCACCCCGATGGCGGCGGCTTTTCCATGAGCAACCGACTGCACTGCCATTTTTTGTTCACGAATGATGTTGCCGCATGCAAAAACACCCGGCACGCCGGTTGACAGGTCCTTCCTGTCAATAAAGGAACCCGTTTTATCGGGAGGAAGTCCGAAAATCGTTCCCGGGTCCTGTTCCCGGTGACCGGTTGCCAGGATGATGGCATCGTAACCAGGGAGGATAACCTCCTGGAAATAATCCCGGCTGATGGTTGTATTCATCCTGAACTCCCCGCCCATCCGGGCTATCGCCAGTATCTCGGCATCCAGCACCTCTTTTGGCAGAACTTCGTCGGGGATGCTGTAACGCATCATCCCGCCTGCTTTTTCCCGCGCATCGAACAGCACGCAAGCATACCCCGAAAGCAGGAGGTAATAGGCAGCGGAGAGCCCTGCCGGCCCGGTGCCGATTACCGCGATTCTTTTTCCGTTCCAGTCTGCCTGGCCCGTGGGGATGCAGGACCCTTCGCAGTGGACGGCAGTTGCACGTTTTAAAAGGCAGATGGACACGGCTGCATCCATCGGCTTCCTTTTGCAAGCCTTTTCGCATGGGGCAGGACAAATGTACCCGAGGACCAGGGGCAGGGCAATCTCCTCCCTGACGATGGCGAGGGCACGGTCAAAATCACCGGCAGCGACCAGGCGGTTCATCAGCGGGATATCCATAAAGGCGGGACAACTTACACGGCACGGCGCCTCACAATCACCGACATGGTCACTGAGCAGCAGTTCGAGGGCGTCTTTCCGCGCCTCCCTGACTTCATCGGAATTGGTGAGGATGTTCATTCCATCCGCCACCGGCATGGCACATGAAGGAACCAGTTGGTCGCGTTCAATCTCCTTCACTAGGCAGATCATGCACGAGGGATGGTTGGTACATCCGTCGTGAAAGCACATCGTCGGGATGACGATCCCGGCTGAGGCAGCCGCCTCCAGGATGGTCATCCCTTCGTGTACCTCGGCTGGCACCTGATCAATTGTTAGTTTTACCATGTTATTTTACCGAAATTGCATCTTCCGGGCATATCTGTCTGCATATATCGCATTTTATGCATTTTTCCGGATCGATCGAATGCACTTCATAGGGTTTGAAGTCAATGGCCCCCGACGGGCAACGCTGGGCACACTTGGTGCAGCCGATGCACCCTTCGCCGACCTCGTATCGGATCAGCGGGAGGCACTTTCCCGACGGGCAGTGTCCTTGCAGGTGGGCCTCGTATTCTTCGCGAAAATAATGGAGGGTGGTCAGTACCGGGTTCGGGGCCGTTTTACCGAGCCCGCAGATGCTCCCGCGGGCAGTTGAATGCGCCAGTTTCTCAAGAATGTCCAGGTCCTCTCTGACCCCCCGGCCGCTCCTGATTTTATCCAGCAACCCGAGCATCCTGCGCGTGCCGATCCTGCAGAAGGTGCATCGGCCGCACGACTGATTCTGGGTAAAGGAAAGAAAATAATGGGCAATGTCGACCATACAGTCCGACTCGTCGAGCACAATCAGTCCGCCCGAGCCCATCATGGTACCTGCCTCCTTCAGTGCTTCAAAATCAATGGCCATGCCTGCCGCAGATGCAGGCAGGCACCCCCCGGATGGCCCCCCGATCTGGACGGCTTTAAATGTTTTATTCCCGGCGATCCCGCCCCCGATCTCTTCGACGATCTGCCGGATGGTGATCCCCATGGGTACCTCGATAAGCCCCCCGCGCCTTACCTTGCCGGCCAGTGCAAATACTTTCGTGCCCTTGCTTCCGGCAGTTCCGATGGCGGAGAAGGCGGGAGCGCCATGGCGTATGATCCAGGGGACAAGCGACAGGGTTTCGGTATTGTTGATCAACGTCGGCTTATCCCACAACCCCTTTTCAACCGGGTAGGGCGGCCGCATTCTTGGAAGCCCGCGTTTCCCCTCGACGGAGGCGATCAGGGCGGTTTCTTCGCCGCAGACAAAGGCACCGGCCCCGCCAAATATCCTGATGTTAAATGTGAAGTCCGAACCCAGTACAGAGGTTCCCGCGATCCCGTTTGCCCTGCATATATCCAGGGCTTCACCGATCCGCAACATGGCCAGCGGGTATTCGGCCCTGATGTAGAAAATGCCCTGGGAAGCACCCGCGGCATAGCCCGCGATGAGCATCCCCTCGATGATACGGAAGGGATAAGATTCGAGCAGCATGCGGTCCATGAAAGCACCGGGGTCACCCTCATCGCCGTTGCAGATGACGGTTTTTTCAGTGGCCTGCTGGTCCCTGACCATTTGCCATTTCCGGCCGGTCGGAAAGCCTGCACCGCCCCGGCCGCGAAGTCCGCTGCCGGTTATCTCGTCAACCACCTGCTGCGGAGTCATCCGTTCCAGGCATCTCCTGAGCGATTCGAATCCCCCGGTACGACGGTATCCTTCAAAGTCGACCGGGTTGGTGACCCCGCGGTTCTCGGTGGCGATGTTCACCTGGGGCCCGAGAAAGTCCGACAATGGCGTATCGCGCTGCTCGGCCATGTATTTCCTGAAGGATTTAGGGGCGCCGTTGGCAACCATTTGGTCGAATATGTTATAAAACCTGCTGCGGAAACGATTGACCCAGCCCTCAGGCCTGAAATGGCTCAGCAGGACCTCCCGCACCTCTTCTGGCCTGATTTTGGCATAATAAGCCGGTTGTTCACCCGGCTTGAGTATCTCCATGATGGGAACCTGGTTGCAGATGCCGACACATCCTACCTGTTGTACGTCCACAAGGATTCCCGACGCTGCCAGCGTCTTTTCGAGTTCGGCCTTTACCTCTGAACTGCCGCTCGCAACACAACAGGATCCAAGCCCTATGCGGACCTCTCCCTGGAACCCCGAACGGGTTGATGCGGGATTGTTAACAACGGTATCATGCTTGTTCCTCGAGAGGAAATCGCGCAGCAACCCTCCGACATTTCCGGGTTCGACATGTCCGTAAGTCACTTCATCAACCCGTACGACCGGCGCCAGGGTACAGCAGCCCAGGCAAGCCACCTTTTCGATGGTGAAGCGCATTTCGGCATCGGTATCTTCCGATTCCTTCAGTTTCAGTTCGCGCCTGAAAGCCTCATAAACGAACAACGCCCCCTTTACATGGCAGGCGGTGCCGGTACAAACCCTGATGCGGTGTTTCCCGGCAGGCTGATGCCTGAACTGGGTATAAAAGGTCGATATTCCCGAAATGGCAGAAGGAGTAATTTCAGTGGTTTCGCAGACCCGCTTCAGGGCGGCTACCGGGAGGTAGTTAAAGGTCTCCTGGAGCTCCTGCAGGATGGGAATGACGGCATCAGCCGACTTCCCGTGGCGCGATACCACGAGGTCGACTTTTCCGGCTGACTGCTGGTCGCTGAACTCCATCTTACCTGAATGATCAGACAAAATGATAGAGAAAGACAATGGTGGCGTCGAACGCCGGTTTCGCGTTGTCTTTGATTTCAAGCGAAACATGGACCTCTGCCTTGGCAATTCCCCGGAGGTTGACCAGGGAGGCAAGTGTTGCCCTCACCCTAACTTCACTGTCGACCAGCACCGGCTGGTTGAACCGGAGTTTTTCGATGCCGTAGTTGACCAGCATCTTGATGTTGTTCACCTCGATGATCTGTCCCCACAGGTAGGGCAGCACCGACAGGTTGAGGTAACCATGGGCAATGGTCGTTTTGAAAGGGCTTTCTTTTTCGGCCCGTTCACGGTCAAGGTGGATCCACTGGTAATCGAGCGTGGCCTCCGCGAATTTGTTGATCTGTTCCTGCGTGATTTTCAAATAATCCGAGATGCCCAGCTCCTTCCCGATATACTGTTCAAATTCAGCAAAGCTGTTTATGATTAATTTACCCATTGGCGCTTTTTTAAACTGTAAAACTATTTCTGAACAACACCCCGCTTGAACGGCCCGGGGATTAAATCCTGTTAAAGATAACGCAATTCATCCGTTTTTAATACATCAACCCAACGCCTCCAAAAATACTGCTTTATTCGCCTCCCGGCATTACCTGCATTATCATCATTGTTTGCATTGCCTGCATTGTTTAAATTGTTTACATTCATTTATCAGGGTTTCCCTATACAAAACAAACTCTTATCTCCCCTGATCACGATCCTGCCGCTGGCAAAAGCCGGCGTGCAAACCGATCCTTCGCCCAGCTGCGGTTCACCAACAACGGCATAGGTCTGATCGGCCTTCACGATATGCATGACCCCTTTTTTATCAAGCAGGTAAACCTTCCCGTTGGCCAGGATCGGCGAGGCGTAAATGGGGGTATCGTACTCATGAACCCAGTATTTTGTTCCTTTCCTGGCATCGTAGCAGACAACGGTGCCATAGCTGGTCGCGAGGAAAAGGTATTTCCCGGTCGCCAGCGGACTGGGAATATCCGACAGGTACTCGTTATCCTCCCAGAGCAATTTCGGCGGATCGCCGATCTCCACTGCTGCCAGTTTTGCATAATCGTTCACGGAGAACACAACGCCGTCGGCATAAGCGACCGACGGGCCAACTTCGCCCGAGATACATTCCATTTTCCACAATTCCTTTCCATCAGCAGGGTTGTAGGAGGCCACAAGCGGATCGGCCACCAGGATCAGTTCCATCCGGCTGCCGGTATTTACAAGGATCGGGGAGGCCCATGAAATCCTGACATTGCGGCTTGTCTTCCACGCCACCTCCCCGGTTTTTCCCGAAAGGGCCATCACACAGCCAGCCCCCCGCTGGTCATACTGGATGATCAGCAGGTCGTGGTACATGACCAAAGAGGAGGAATGGCCGTAATGGTTTGCCGGCAGGCCGAGGTTTTTCGCCCAAACCTTTTTCCCGTCCATATCCAGGGCAATGAGGTCCCCGTTGGCAAAGATGGCATAGACCCGGCGCCCGTCGGTGGTCATGGTCGGCGCGCACTGTCCTGTTTCCTTATTGACGACAGGAGCCTTTGCCGGAGTCCCCTGTATCTTATCCACGGGAAATTTCCAGATTATTTTTCCCGAATTCAGGTCGAAACAATAAACCTCCCTTGTGGTTTCACTTGCACCGGTGAGGAAAACACGATCGTTCCAGATGATGGGAGAGTTGAATCCCGGCAGGGGTACCTCCGTTTTCCAGAGGATGTTTTTCATGCCCTTCCCGTCCCAGGAGGTGGGGGTGTTTTGCTTTAAGGCGATCCCGTCACCACCGGGCCCCCTGAAAGAGGCAAAGTTGGCATTGATCTCCTGCGCCGAAGGATAACCCTCCGTCACCACCGCAACAGCCACCCTCCTTTTGCCGGAATCAGCATTGTCTGCATTACCTGCATTGTTTGCATTGCCTGCATTAAAAGTTGCGTTATTTCCCCCCATTAAAAGTCCCGCCGGCTCCAGCCTTTTCCCAAGTTCAAGATGGGTAAGGGTGCCCAGTACCAGTGCCAAAACTACGATACCGATCCCCGTATAGGCCACCCAACTCCGGTTTATGTTCCGATCATTCCAGAAATCGGTTTTTTCGCCCTGAGGCGCCTCCGGGACCGGTTTTTCACGCATTTCGAGGTATTTCAGGCAGATCACCGCGATGAGCAGGCTGAAAAAGAGGAGATATCCGCCCATGCGCACCTGCCACTGTGTGGTAAAGAAGGCTTTGCGTGCCAACAGGTCGAGCTCGCGTATCTGCTGGCGGAGCTGATCATCGCCCGGGTTCCCCTGCAGCCGTTCAACCAGCGCCTTCATGACCGGCGTGTTGAGCGGATCGGTTCTTTTAACCTGGATGTAATTGACGACGATCAAAACACACATTACCATCGCGAAGACCGCACTGATCAGCGCAACGGTCCGGAACAACCCGCGATGGCCGGTATCGTGATTATTTTTCATCATGGTTTTACCTCCTTTGTGCCGTTTTTTTCAACAGGACAGTAATCGACGCACCGGGCGCAACTGAAACAGGCCCCTTTGTTCGGCGTGTAATCAGTACTGTAACGGGTCAAAAGGCGCCCGGCAAGGATCATCCCGAAAACCAGGCCAATAAAGCACCCCAGTAACCATCCCCCTGTGTAAAAACGGCGGAGTACCCCGGCCGCCTCGTCATACACCACCGTGAGTGGTTTTCCCGACGATTTGTAAGCCGTCACTTCAAACGGTTCAGGCTGGTCCCTGTATCTTTCGGGTTCAAGCAATATTTTTGCCAGGCGGACTTTCCCGTTCACTCCCGCAAGTGTTTCGTGCAGCCGCGAACCCGTCCAGCCGCCCAGCACAATGAAAAAGGGAACCAGGAGTGAAACCAGGATCAGTTTCCGCGCGGTAACGGAGCGCCCTTCGGGATTCAGATCCACGACAGGGATGTCGATTGCGTCGTAAGGGCATGATTCTTCACACAACCTGCACTGGATGCATTTATCGGGTGTGATCGTAAGATGGCGCCACGAAAAACGGCTGGCCCAGTTGAGTAAAACTCCGTAGGGGCAAAGGTAACGGCAGTAAGGCCTGGCGATAAAAATTCCCGAAACCAGCAGTGTTCCCGAAAAGATGAGCATGCCGAAGGAAGCGTTGAACCTGAAAATCCCGACGAAAGGATCGTACCGGCATATGATGAAATCGGAGCCGGTGGCAGCGTAGAGTACTGCCAATCCAAGGTAGATGTATGGCATCATCCCCAGGACCGCATTCAGCCTGGGGTCGGGTTTCTGGGGCCTGAAGGAGACCAGGTCCTGCATCGCGCCGAAGGGGCACACCCCGGCGCAGAAGGTACGGCCGAAAAACAGGGTGAACACCAGGGGAAGGATGAAGAATGCCAGCACGGCGAGCGGGATGACATAGCTTTTGTCAAACAGGGCCAGGGTGACATTCTGGATCGCCCCGATGGAACAAACACATCCCTGGCGGTAAAATCCGAAATAGGCAAGCGAAAAAACAGAGGTCCAGAAGACCCCGGTACGTGACCGTTTTTTCAGCACCAGCCATGAAACCAGGGCCAGGGCCAGGGCAAGCACCGAAACATCCATGATGGCCAGCAGCCCGGCACGGGCAGAGGGTTGCAGGGTTTCAGGCTGCAGGTAACCCGATTCAAAATCGGGCTTTGGGAAACGCTGCACGCCATACGCATTCATGAACTGAAGGCTAAGAAGAACAACGAAAATAAAAATGACCCGGATTTTTTTCATTTGTTTACTTAATGGCCTGCATGGTGGCCAGCATGACTTTGAAATACGCGGTGACATTTCAAAAAATTAACCACGGAGGCGCAAAGAAGGAGGGAGGGTACGGAGGGATCCCCTGGCAGTTTCATGTTTGCTTTTCTTTTTGTCCTCATTGTTTTTCCTCTGTATCTCCGCTGTAAAAAAACGAACCCCGCATGCCACTCAACCGCCCGATTTAGGCCCCTCCAGCGTAATCTGTTTCAGCAGGTAGGGCTTTTTTGCCGGGACCCGGCTGAAGGCTTCGGCAGGGCAGCTGCGGGCAATGGAGCACTGGTTGCAGTGCACGCAGATATTCTGCCTTACCTGCAGTTGCAGCGATCCGTTTCCGAACGCCCCGCATCCCTTCACGCATTTCCCGCAACCGATGCATAAAGGCTCGTCAATGGTGTATTCAAAGAAGGGATCTTCCACGAATTTCCTTTTGATGGCATTGGTCGGGCAAAGCTGGTTTTCGGCCGCTGTATTGAGCGTTTTCGTTCCTGGTTTGAAATATCCCCCGCACAGGTCGCAATAGCCGCACATGGCATAGACGTGCGTGCATCGAACGGCAGAGTGGGCCAGCACGCAGTTGGTTGCGCAGCGGCCGCACTGGATGCACTTCGAGGGATCAAGCTGCCATACCGTTTCCCCGGAACCGGATTTTTCAGCCACCAGCACGGCGAGACCGCCCAGGCCCAGGAATGCCGTAACCCGGATACTCCTAACAATAAATTCCCTGCGGTTCAGTTTTGGATCACCTGCTGTTTCTTCCATCGCTTTTCAAGGTTTTTGCTGATCCCGGTTTTTCCTGCCTGAATTTTCCTGCCTCAGGCAATCCGCAGCATTCCGACAGGCTGCAGGCACCGCACTGGTAAGCCCTGTCACATGGGTCCGATTTTTCCCACCGGCTGATCAACACGCCGCTGCCAAATGCCAGCAATGCAAGCATCCCTCCCCGTGCGAGCGTGGAAAAAAAAGCACGCCTGCTTTGCTTTTCCTCCTGCCGGTCTTGCTGCTGATTCATGATATTCGTTTTCATTGTTTCGGGACAAAGATTCTTACCTGGTTCCGCTCCGGATCGAGCACCAGGATCCGGTCTCTTGAATCGACCGCGAGGTCAAGCCCCCGGGTTCCTTCGGTAAACGATTCGGGGGTGGCCACCAGGAACCTGAACTCACCTTTCGGCGAGTAGATCTTTACACGCTCGATGGCCTTTTCGGAGGTCACGAATGAGCCATCGGAAAGCAACGCAAAATGCGAGGGATTGCAGCAACCGCAAAAGCCATCCACCGCCATGGTTGCTTTTCCCCACGAGCCGAGGATCGCCCCTTCACGGGAGAATTTCTCCAGCAGGTGGCGGCCCGGGTTAACCACCCAGAGCGCCCCGCCCGGGTCGGTGGCCAGGTCGAACCAGGGGCTTGGTACAACAAACCCGGGAACACTGTCGCGGGGATCCTTCTCGCCGATCTTACGGATCAACTTCCCGGAATGATCATACCGGTAAACAATTTTATTCCCGGCATCGGCAATGTATATATCATCGGTTGTGACGGCAATGGAAGTAATGATGGCTTCGGGTGCGCAGCTTTTCCATTGGTTCACCCTGATCCCCTGGTGGTTGTAAATTTCAAGGTGATCCTCCATGCCCAGGTAGATCAGTCCGTCCTTGTCCACATGGATGCAGCGCGCAGAACCTCCGATGCGGAATGCCGATTCGCGCTTCCCTTCCCGGTTGTACAATTCAACGCCCCCGTCTCCGGCAATATATATCCTGTCGGACCGGTCGACAGCAAGACCGTGGATGGAGGTCAGCACGGGTTTGATCTGCTGCACCTCGCGATACTTCGCTAAAAGTGTATCGGCGCTCCTGATGGCTTTCATGTCGTAGGCATATGGATTCACCCCTGGTTCGGGATGGCTGAAAAACATGTCCCACAGCATGAACAGGATTCCTGCCGAGAGGAATACCAATGCCGTGACCAGGTATCTTTTCTGTTTCATCTTATTTTGCTTTAATATCCAGACAAACCAATTGCTTTGAATCGCGCATCAGCAGGAATCCGCCGGTAATGGCCATGGGCCCCCACGAATCCTGCCCGTCGATGATCCTTGCTTTATCCAGCACCGTGAACCGTGAACTGGTGGCAGTGGCGATCGTCATCTCGCCATCGTCGTTCAGGATGAAAAACTTCCCGTCGGCCAGGATATAAGGTCCCAGCCCAAAGCGGTCGGTTTTCCCGCTGCTCATGATAATTTTCCTGCAGTCCCCCGGTCTACAGCAGGCAAGCTGGTTGCGCAGCCCCCCTGCATCCTTGGGAAGGATACCGTACACGCAACCTCCCGAAAAAATGGGGGTTTGCTGTTCTGATGCCATCCCCTCCTGCGGTTTGAACATCTGCACGATCTCAACATTGAATTTCCCGGTTGTCCCGGTAACCTGCAGCAACGCCGACCCGGCCCCGTATCCTGCCGTTACAAGGATCTTCCCGTTATCCAGGATCACCGGGGAGGGGGCCACGACCGACGGCGAAAACGCCGTTGTTTCCCACAATACCCGGCCCCTGTCGGCTCCCGAGGCAGCGATGGCGCAAACCCCGCCGATGGCGCAGTAAACATACATTTTTTTTTCCTGGAAAACCATGGGCATCACCGAAGCGTGCGACATTTTCCATCCCCGGGGGTTTGGTGTCTCCCATAGTTTTTTCCCTGTATTGCAATCGAATGCGGCCAGGATCGCCTTCCCCCCTGTAGCAATGACGGCTGTGTCCTGGTCAAGCAACGGGCATTGCCCGGTATACCAGAACGGGATTTCGGAGTTGTATTCCTTTTCAATATCAACACCCCACAGGAAATCTCCGTTCCCGCGTTTCACGCACATCACCTGGCAACGCGGGCCGATGGTCAGGACAAATTTATCGTTCACGGCCGGGATGGTCCTCGACAGCCCGTGGTTTCGTTTGAGGTGAACCTTATACCCCCTCCGCCAGAGCTCCTCTCCGGTGGTAAGCAGTAAACACCGCAGCTGGTCCGTTTTACTGCTTTCGTCGTAATCGAGCAGGTAGACCTTCCCCCGGTATACCGCGGGTGCCGCATGTCCGTCGCCTACCGGGATCTTCCAGAGAATGCTGGGTCCCTCCTTACCCCAGTGACCGATCAGCTTTACCGGCTCCCGGCATATGTTGTCAAAACCGGATCCCCTGAAGCGTGGCCAGCTGGTTCCTGGAATATCCTCTACCGCCTTGAAAAATTTGAATTCCGAACCGATTTTAACCGCTTCCTGCGAGGCGGGGCTGCCTTTTTTGCGGTTATCCATCCCGGGAACCGAAATGTTAAAACTTTTTACCGGGTCAAAGAAATACCACCAGGCCGTCAGTGCCAGGGCCACGCCAATAAATACCAGCAGTATGAGCCTTGCGGGATCCTTCTTAAACATCCGAGTTTATCCTCTGTAAATGAACTGCTAAGGTACTTGAAAATTTCACAGGAAGTTTTTTCCGCGGGGAATTCAAACTCAATCTGAATAAGTATCACCCTGGTCAGCTCCCTCCTGCATTGTAAGGGAGGGGAAGCCGGTGACCGGCGGAACGCGGGACCGGTTATTTCCTGCGGATATCGTAAGCCACCAAGGCTTTGCCGTGACGGATGTACAAAACACCCTTATGAATGACCGGATGTGAAAAATGTTCTTTGGTCCCATCGGAAATTTTAAAGGAAGAGAGCACCTCCAGTTTCTTCGGGTCGGGTTTGACAAGTTTCATCTCCCCGCGCTGGTTGTAGTAATACAGCAGGTTGTCGGCCCAGATGATTGACCCGGCACCGCATTTCAGCGAATCGGTTACCTGGCCCGTCCCGGCATCCACGCATACCAGCTGCTTCTTTTCGGAAAGGCAGGAATAGAGATAATTGCCAACCTTTACAAAGCCTCCCATGTAATTGTCGATCGCCTTGTTACGCCATTCCTGGGTGATCTTTTTTCCGTCGTCGGAAAGACGGAGCTTCACGGCGCAGTTCCCGTCGCCTGCAATGTAGTAGATGAAACCGTTTTCATACAGAACCGTGTTGCTGTGGGTATCGCCGTTCCCGGGAGCGCGCTGATCAACCGGGATGTTGTCCTGGTCGTGCATCCAGAGGAGCTGCCCGTTGGCTGCATCGATTCCCAGCATAGTATAGGCGGTGAAGGTGACAAGCACATTCCGCTCCTTCAACCTGACCAGGTAAGGTGAATTATAACCGGGAACCTCCGGGTGGGCCTTGCAGACCCAGGCGGTCCTGCCGGTGAAGCGGTTCAGCGCCACCACGCTGGTATCGGCGCCACCGGTGACCAGGAATACTTTATCGCCTTCCACCACCGGCGATTCAGCCTGGCCGTATCTTGTGAACCGGCCGTGAAGATCGTGGCACATGTCGGCAAACCATTTTCTCTCCCCTGTTTTTACATCCATGCAGGAGAGGTTCCCAAGTCCCGAACACACGTAAACGAGATCACCCGCGACCGTGGGGGCACA